>CAYSHC010000085.1:0-17504 GCA_964430855.1 uncultured Vicinamibacteraceae bacterium | reverse complement strand
GTGTCCTTGAGGTCCTTCGTGAGGTTGTGCGCCGAGGCGTAGGCGTTGATCGTGCGCGTCAGCGCGGCCCTGAAGCCGGACAGGTGGAACCCGCCCTCGTGCGTGTTGATGTTGTTTGCAAACGTGTAGAGGTTCTCGTCGTAGCTGTCGTTCCACTGGAGCGCGATCTCGACGTCGATGTCGTTGCGCGTGCCGCGCATGTAGATCGGCGTCTCGTGGACCGTGCGCCGGGCCTTCGTCAGGAACTTGACGTACTCGACGATGCCGCCCTTGTACTCGTAGCGCACCGACCGGCCGTCGCCGCGCTCGTCCTCGAGCGTGATGACGATGCCGGCATTCAGGAACGCAAGCTCGCGCAGGCGGTTGTTGAGGATGTCGAAGCTGAAGACGGTCGTCTCGAAGATCGTCTGGTCGGGCCGGAAGTGCACGCGCGTGCCGCGGCGCTTGGTCGAACCGGTCACGACGAGATCGGTCTGCGGCAGGCCGCGCGCGTAGGTCTGCTGGTAGACCTTGCCGTCACGCCAGATCTCGAGCTCGAGATGCTCCGACAGCGCGTTGACTACGGACACGCCGACGCCGTGCAGCCCGCCCGAAACCTTGTAGGCGCTGCCTTCCTGGTTGAACTTGCCGCCGGCGTGCAGCACCGTCAGCACGACTTCCGCTGCCGGACGCCCGCTCTCGTGCATGCCCACCGGGATGCCACGCCCGTTGTCGACGACGGTCACCGAGTTGTCGACGTGGATCGTGACGTTGACCTCGGTGCAGTAGCCTGCCAGGGCCTCGTCGATGGAGTTGTCGACGACTTCGTACACGAGGTGATGCAGCCCGGCCTCGCCGGTCGTGCCGATGTACATGCCCGGCCGTTTGCGTACCGCCTCGAGGCCCTCCAACACCTTGATGCTGTCGGCGCCGTAGTCGTCGGAAATCATCGAACCCTTCGGCGCGTCCTGCGGGGTGGCGTTCTCGGACATGCGGGTATCAGCAGTGGTGGACATCGAAGCTCTTCACAACCGGGCTACGCCGGGCCGGCGTGGCACGGCGGCGCGACGCGCGAAACGGCCGCGGAACGTCAGATGCGCATCGGCATGATGACGTAGGTGTACTCGTACCCTTCGGCACCGACGGGGGTCATCACCGCCTGGCTCATCTCGTCGCGGAACGAGAGGCGCACCTGGTCGGTCTCGACGGCATTCAGGAAGTCGGCGACGTACTGCGAGTTGAAGCAGACCTGCGCCGACGGGCCGTCGTAGCTGACGACCAGTTCCTCGGTGGCCTCGCCGAGGTCGGGGCTGTTCGACGTCACCTCGACCTTGTCGGGCGACATCACGAAACGGATCGCGCGCGACCGCTCGTTGGAGAGCAGCGCCACACGGCGGATGGCCGCCATGAGCCGGTCGCGCTCGAACTCGACGGTCTTGTCGTTGTTCTTCGGGATGACCCTGTCGTAGGCCGGGAACTGCGCGTCGATCATCCGCGAGAACAGGCGCCGGTCGCCGACGCCGAAGAACAGGTGATTCTCGCCGCGCTCGAACTCGAGCGCCGCCTCCTTCGCGCCACCTTCGGCCTTGTCGCCGTCCTCCTCGGTGCGCTCATCCTTCGAGGAGGTGACGCCCAGGAGCCGCGTCAGCTCGCCCAGCGCCTTCTTGGGCAGCAGGACCTTCTCCTCGGCCTCGACGCCCGTCTCGCCGGGGATCGTGACCAGGGCCAGGCGGTGCCCGTCGGTCGCCACGAGGCTCATGCTGTCGGGACGGAGGACGAACAGGGCGCCGTTCAGGTAGTAGCGCGTGTCCTCGCCCGTGATGGCGAACATCGTGCGGGCGGCCATCTGCTTCATGGCCTCCGGGGCGATGCTGGCCACGACTGTCCCGGCTTCCGGCACCTGCGGGAAGTCGTCGGCGGGCAGCGTCGAGAGCTTCGACTCGAAGCGCTCGGCGGCCACCCTGACGCCGCCCTTGTCCTGTTCGATGCGGATGTCGGTCTCGGGCAGGGCCTTGACGATCTCGAACAGCTTCTTGGCCGGCAGCGTCAGCGTGCCCGGCTTCGCGAGACTCTGTACCGCGCAGTGCGTCCGCAGTCCCACGTCGAGGTCCGTCGCCACCATCTCCACCCGGCCGTCGTCGGCCCGCAGGAGGACGTTGGCCAGGACCGGCATCGTGTTCTTGCGTTCGACGATGCCCTGGAACAGCTGCAGCTCTCTCAGCAGATCAGCCTTGCGGACGACGAGTTCCATGCGGAGACGACCTCGGAATGGAGTAGGGGAATGCGCACCTTTACGTAGTGGTCCTGAAGGATCTGTTCACCGACAAGGATCACAAGAAGGTAAGTATAACAGAGAACAGAAGGGCCGTTGAAACCGTGGAAAGCGCCTTCAAGTGCTTTCCGACGAACCACTTACCTTGTGGACGCCGTCTGTGCAAAACGGCCCGCGGAACTGTGGGCCGCCGCCCGCCCGCCGGCGATCCGCCGACCCTGCACATCGCCTCCACAGGAGGGGCTGTGGAAATCGGCGCAGGCTACCGGAAATTGTCGAGCATCGCGGCGATCTGGCTGTTGAAATCGCCGTCCTTCTTGCGGTCTTCCTCGACCTTCCGGATCGAGTGGATGACGGTGGAGTGGTGCTTGCCGAAGGCCCGCCCGATGTCGGGCAGCGAAGCCGACGTGAGCTGCTTGCACAGGTACATCGCCACCTGGCGGGGGATGACCACCGCGCGCGAGTTGCTGGCGGCCTTGAGCTCGCTGACCCGCAGCCCGTAGTAGTCGCTCACGAACTTCAGGATCGTGTCGACCGTGATCGCGCGCTCCTCGCCGCCGATGACGTTGCGCAGGACATCCTGGGCGAGCGACAGCGTCACCTCGCGGCCGGTCAGCGACGCGTAGGCAACGAGCCGGATGAGCGACCCTTCGAGATCGCGGATGTTCGACTTGATCTTGGTCGCGATGTAGAGGGCGACGTTGTCGGGCAGCGGCACGCCGTCGGCGTCGGCCTTCTTCTTGAGGATGGCGACCTTGGTCTCGAGGTCCGGCGGCTGGATGTCGGCGATCAGGCCCCAGTTGAAGCGGGACCGCAGGCGCTCCTCGAGGGCCGGGATCTCGTGGGGCGGACAGTCGCTGCTGAGCACGATCTGCTTGCTGGCGTCGTAGAGGGCGTTGAACGTGTGGAAGAACTCGTTCTGCGTGGCCTCCTTGCCCGCCAGGAACTGGATGTCGTCGACGAGCAGCACGTCGACGTTGCGGTACCGCTCCCGGAACTCGATGATCCGCTCGTACCGGATGGCGTTGATCATCTCGTTCATGAACCGCTCGGTCGAGATGTAGGTGAGCGTCAGCGGCTCGTCGTGACGGACGATGTACTGGCCGATGGCGTGCATCAGGTGGGTCTTGCCCAGCCCCACGCCCCCGTAGACGAACAGGGGGTTGTAGGAGCGCCCCGGCGTCTCCGCGACGGCGCGCGCCGCGGCGTGCGCGAACTGGTTCGACGGCCCGACCACGAACGTGTCGAACGAGTACCGGGGGTTCAGGCCGGCCGTACCCGCCTGGACGCCATCGGCCGCGACGGGCGCGTCAACCGCCTGGTGCAGAAGGGCCTCCTCCTGCGGCGAGTAGCCCTCGCCGGCGGCGTCCGCGGCGGCGACAAACGCCACCGAGGCTCCGGGACGGCCGACCTCGGCGAGCGCTTCGTCGAGGATGCTGCCGTAGTGACGCAGCAGCCAGTCGCGCACGGTGGTGTCCGGCACCTCCACCGTCAGCGCGTCCCCCTGATCCCGAAGCAGTCGCGTCGGGGCGAACCACGTGAGGAACGTGTGCCGGTTGAGCTTGGCCTCGATTCGCTCGAGCACGCGGGCCCAGATGGGGCTGTTCGATGGTGTCATGCCCGATTCCGCCAGTATGGCCGCGCTGGACTTTCGCTCGGATGCGACGACGACATGACGCCCTGACGGGAGGGCGAAACGTCACTCAACTTATGCAATTGCTTAAGGTTACGAGACGTGCTCCGATGCCGACCTGCGATTTTCCGGAGAATCCCTCCAGAACGGCCGGCGAAACCTTGCGATTTTCCACAGTTTTATCAACAGCTGTGGAAAAGTCTGCCTCAGGACAGGCAGGACGGCGACTGTAGCACACGGATTGAGGCGCACGGAAGCGGGTCCGTATACGACCGCCAGGATGGCCTGACGGGGCGCGTCTTGTTGACTCGACAGGGGGCCTCGTCTACCATCGAGAGTTCGCGGCCGATGCCCGGCCGCCACCAGATTCCACAGCGGCCACGACACGTGGACGCCCCGTCGGACAGACATCATGAAGCGGACCTATCAGCCGAATCGTCGTCGCCGCGCGCGTACCCACGGGTTCCTCGTGCGCATGGCCACCAAGAACGGGCGCCTCGTCCTGAAGCGCCGCCGCGCCAAGGGCCGCAAGCGGCTGTCGGTGTCGTCGGAGTTGTAGCATCCGGGCTGGCGCCGCGCCACCGCTGTCGCCGATGCGCCAGACGTTCCGTCCCGGCGACCGCATCCGGAAACGCCGCGATTTCGTCAAGGCCTACGAGGCCGGCGTCAGGCAGCACGGCCGCTTCATGACCATCTTCGTCCGACCGAATGCGCTGCCCGCGCCCCGGCTCGGCGTGTCGGCGACGAAGAAGCTCGGGTCGGCGGTCGTGCGCAACCGCGCCAAGCGCCGGGCTCGCGAACTGTTTCGTCGGGCCCGCCCGGCCCTGGGGGTGGACCTGGTCATCATCCCGCGCCGGGAGTTCGTGAGCGCTCCATACGACCAGCTTGAAGCCGATTACCATGCCGCGGTCCGCAAGGGGATTGCCCGGTCGCGCGCCCGCGCTGGAGCGGGAGATGCCGGCTGATCCGGGCGTTCCGGTGCTCGTCGGCGCCATCCGCCTCTATCAGACATTGCTGTCGCCGCTCTTCCGCGGTGCCTGCCGGTTCGAGCCGTCGTGCTCCCGGTACGGCATCGAGGCCATCACGACGCACGGCTCACTCCGCGGGACCTGGCTGACCCTGCGGCGGCTCGCACGGTGTCATCCCTTCGGGGGCTCGGGCTTCGACCCGGTACCGCCCGCCCGCCGCCCCTGAGCACCCCGGAAGGCACGTTCTCCATGGAAAACCGAGTCATCCAGGCCGTCCTGCTCTCGCTGGTCGTCCTGTTCCTCTACCAGACGTTCCTGGCGCCGAAGCCCGTGCCGCCGACGCCGGCCGAGGTTGCGCAGACGGCGACGACCGACGCGCCGCAGACGGTTCCGGGGCAGGGCCCCGCCGTGGCCGACGCCGCGGCAGCCCAATCGCCTGCCCCGGACGCGGCCCCCCCTGCGGCCGAGCCCCTCGTCGCCGCCGAGCGCGACGAGGTCATCGTCGTCACAACGCCGCAGGTCCGCGCCGAGTTCTCCACCCGCGGCGCCGTCCTCCGGCGCTGGACGCTCACGAGCTACACAGGCAGCGATGGCGAGCCCATCGATCTGCTCCTCAGCCAGGTGAACGCGCCGGTTCGTCCGGCCTTCTCGCTCACCACGAGCGATCCGCAGGTCTCGGCACGGCTGGCCGAGGCGCTGTTCAAGCCGAGCGCCACCAGCCTGTCCATTGACGAGAACGGCAATGGCGAGCGCACGCTGACTTTCGAGTATCGCGATGCCGCAGGCCTCGCCGCGACAAAGGTCTACACCTTCCAGCGGGATGGCCAGCCGTTCCTGCTCGGGATGGCCGCCCACGTCGCCCTGAACGGGCAGCCGCTGAACTTCACGGTCCACAGCGGCCCCGGCCTCGGCGACATCGAGCGGGCCCAGAGCTCCGGCGGGTTCTTCTTGGGCACCTACTACCAGGGGCCGCAGGGCATCACTTACGCCGAGGATGTCGAGCGGCTCAGGCCCGACGACCTGGCGACGCAGCGCGTGTACGAGGCGCCGTTCCGGTACGCCGGCATGGACGACCACTACTTCCTCGGCGCGGCGCTGCTCGACAGGCCCACGCGCATCGAGTACGGGACCCACGCCGTGCAGACGGCCACCGGTCCGAAGCCGGTCGTCGAGTACGCGCTGTCGTTCCCGGAGCCGCCGACGGAGATCAAGTTCTACCTGGGTCCGAAGGACTTCGACCAGCTGATCCGGTCCGACCAGCAGCTCGTGCGCACGATCCACTTCGGGTGGTTCGCCTGGCTCGTGGTGCCACTGCTGCGGGCGCTGAAGTGGATCAATGGCTATGTCGGCAACTACGGATGGTCGATCATCCTGCTGACGGTGTTCATCAACATCGTGATCTTCCCGCTGCGGCACAAGAGCGTCGTGTCGATGCGCAAGATGCAGCAGCTGCAGCCGAAGGTGAAGGCCATCCAGGAACGCTATGCGGGCCTGAAGGCCACCGATCCGGCCAAGCAGAAGATGAACCAGGAACTGATGGAGCTCTACCGCACCGCGGGCGTCAACCCGGCGAGCGGCTGCGTGCCGATGCTCCTGACCATGCCGATCCTGTTTGCGTTCTACTCGCTGCTGGCCACAGCCATCGAGCTCCGTGGCGCTCCGTTCGCGCTGTGGATCCAGGACCTGTCGGCGCAGGACCCCTACTACGTGACCCCCGTGATCATGGGCGCGACGATGCTCTGGCAGCAGTGGATCACGCCCAACGCGGGGATGGACCCGGCGCAGCAGCGCGTGATGATGCTCATGCCGCTGATGTTCATGGTGTTCTTCCTGTGGGCACCGAGCGGCCTCGTGCTGTACTGGTTGATGAGCAACCTGCTCACCATCGGCCAGCAGTACCTGACCAACAGGATGATCGGGCCGCCGACGGTGCCGGCGGCAGCTGCGGCCCGCCCGGTGAGCGCGGGCCGGAAGGCGAAAGCCTGAGGAGAACGTCGGCGTGCAGCAGGAGATCGAGACCTTCGTACGGGATGTGGTGACGGCCATGGGCCTCGACGTCCAGGTGACGTCGGAGGTCCTCGAGGATGGCAGCATCCGGGCCGACGTGCAGGGCGACGGCGGCGAGCTGCTGGTGCGGCGCAAGGGCGAGGCGCTTGACGCGTTGCAGCACCTGGTCAACTCCGTGTTCCGCGACAAGAGCGGCCACGGTGGCCGCATCGTCGTGGACTGCCTGGGATTCCGCCGCAGCAAGGACACGGAGCTCCGCCAGATGGCGCGGTTCCTCATGGAGAAGGTCAAGACGAGCGGCGTGCCGCAGGAACTCGGCCCGCTCAACTCGTACGCGCGGCGCCTCGTGCACCTCGAGGTGGCGACCGACCCGGCGTTGACGTCCGAGAGCCAGGGCGACGGCCAGGTGAAGAAGGTCATCATCAGCCTGCGCGGCTGACGCGGCAGGGCGGACCGTGGACGACGAGCCGATAGTCGCCCTCGGCACCGCAGCGGGGCGCAGCGCCATCGCGGTGCTGCGCGTCAGCGGCCGTGACTGCGGACACGTCCTGCAGCTGGTGACAGGAAGGGCTCACTTCACGCCGCGGGTGGCGACGCTCGTCGACGTCGTGCTCGGTGACGACTTCAGCGACCGGGCGCTTGCCACGTGGTTCCCCGCGCCCCACTCCTATACAGGCGAAGATTCGTTCGAGCTGGCGCTGCACGGCAGCCCGGTGGTCGTGTCGGCGGCGCTCGAGGTGCTCGGCCGCCAGGGCGTCCGGCCCGCGGCGCCGGGCGAGTTCACGGCCAGGGCGTTCCTCAACGGGAAGATCGACCTGGTCGAGGCCGAAGCCGTCGACGACCTGATCCGCGCCGTGACGCCGGCGCAGGCGAAGGTGGCGTCGGCGCATCTGCACGGCGCGCTCAGCGGGCCGCTGCACGAGATTGCCGACGGCCTTGTCGAGGTGCTCGAGCGGCTCGAGGCGTCGCTCGACTTTCCGGATGAGGGCTACCACTTCGTCGACACGGCCGACCTGTCACGCCGGCTCGAGGTCTTGGCCGGACGGTGCGCGACGCTGACGGCCTCCGGGCGGCAGGGACGCCTGTTGCGGGACGGGGCCTCGGTCGTCATCGCCGGCCGCCCGAACGTGGGCAAGTCGAGCCTGTTCAACGCGTTGCTCGGCACATCGCGTGCGATCGTCACCGAGCAGGCAGGCACGACACGCGACGTGCTGGTGGAGACGATCGACATCGACGGTATCCCCGTCGCGCTCAGCGACACCGCCGGCGTGCACGAGACGTCTGACGTCGTCGAACGCGAGGGCGTGGCGCGGGCGCGCGCCTCGGCCGCCGATGCCGACCTCGTGCTCATCGTCGTCGACGCGACGGAGGCGGATGAGGGGCGGCGTGCCGAGGACGCGCGGCTCTGGGACGCGCTGGCGGGCCGCGAGCGGCTGCTGGTCGTCAACAAGATCGACGTGGGGGCGCCTGCCATGCCGCCGTGGGCGCGCGGTGGGTCAGCCTGCCGCGTCAGCGCGAAGACGGGCGAGGGCCTCGACGCGCTGCGCGCACGCCTGGCCGAGGCGCTCCGTGGCGGCGCGTGGGAGCCCACGCTTGTCACCAACGCGCGGCACCTCGCGCTGCTGCGGCGAGCCGAAGCCGCGCTCCAGCGTGCGCTCGAGGCCGTGGGGTCCGGCGCCACGGAGGAGTACGTGGCCATCGACGTCCGCGAGGCGCTGCACGCGCTCGAGGAGATCCGCGGGCGCGTCACGCCGCAGGACGTGCTGAACGGCATCTTCGCGCGATTCTGTATAGGAAAGTAGTTCGTGACGCATGCGCGTCGCGAAAGTGTAGCCTTACTGACGAGGACAGGTGGGCCGGCGCAGGCAATGGCCGACGGACGCGCTGACGTGATCGTGATCGGAGCCGGGCACGCCGGGGTCGAGGCCGCGGCCGCCGCCGCACGCCTCGGCGCGGAAGTCGTGGTGTGCGTGCTGCCGACGTCGCCCGTCGCGGCCATGCCGTGCAACCCCGCGATCGGGGGGACCGCCAAGAGCCACCTGGTACGCGAGATCGATGCCCTCGGAGGGCTGATGGGCGAGGCGATCGACGCGACGGGCATCCAGTTCCGGCTGCTCAACCGGAGCCGCGGCCCGGCGGTGTGGTCGCCACGCGCCCAGGCCGACAAGGCGGCCTACAGCGCGTGGGTGCGCGACCGCCTCTCGCGCATGCCGCGCGTGCGTTTCGCCGTGGGCGAGGTTGACGGCCTGCTGACGACGGACGGGCGCGTGGAAGGCGTGACATTCGCCGAGGGCGGCTCGCTGCGAGCGCCGGCCGTTGTGCTGACAACGGGGACGTTTCTCGACGGCGTCATCCATGTCGGCGACACGCAGCGGCGCTCGGGACGCGCCGGCGAGCCGCCATCTGTCGGGCTGGCGCACGCGCTTCGGGCCTTCGGTTTCGCGCAGGGCCGCCTCAAGACCGGCACGCCGCCGCGCCTGCACCGCCGGAGCATCGACTTCTCGCGGCTCGAGCGCCAGCCGGGCGACGAGCTGCCGGTGCCGCTGTCGTTCCTCACCCGGCGGATCACACAGCCGCAGGTGCCGTGCCACCTGTTGCGGACGACGCCGGCCCTGCACGCGATTGTCAGGGCCAACATCGGCAGGTCGCCGCTCTACAACGGCCGGATCCGCGGGATCGGGCCGCGCTACTGTCCGTCGCTCGAGGACAAGGTCATGCGCTTCCCGGACAGGGAGGCGCACCAGATCGTGCTCGAACCAGAGGGGCGTGACGTCGACGAGATCTACGTCAACGGCTGCTCGATGAGCCTGCCCGAGGACGTCCAGGTCCAGGTGATCCGGTCGCTGCCGGGGCTCGAGGACGCCGAGTTCATCCGGCCCGGCTACGCGGTCGAGTACGACTTCGTCCAGCCGTACGAGCTTCGCCCGACCCTCGAAACACGCCGCGTCAAGGGGCTCTACCTCGCAGGCCAGGTGAACGGGACGTCGGGGTACGAGGAAGCCGCCGCCCAGGGCCTGCTTGCCGGCGCCAATGCCGCCCTTGCCCTGCGCGACGGGCCCGACGCCGCCTTCATCGTCCAGCGGCACGAGGGATATCTGGGCGTTCTGGTTGATGACCTAATTTCACACGGTTGCCTGGAGCCGTACCGCATCTTCACCTCGCGCGCGGAGTACCGGTTGCTTCTGCGCGCCGACAATGCCGACCTCCGGCTCACGGAGCGGGGCTACAGACTCGGGCTGGTCGATGAGCACCGCTGGGCTCGCTTCCAGGCCAGGCGGGCACGATACGAGCGAAACAGGGCGCACCTCGAGACGCAACGGCTCCGCCTGCCGACCGGCGCGCGACTGCCGGTGGCTGACGCGCTGCGTACTCCAGAGCTGCGCCTCGCCGAGCTCATCGCGCGTGGCAACGTGACGGGCCTGGAGCTCGACGAGGCTACCGAGGAGCTCGACGTGGCCACGCTCGACGCCGACTGCCGGTACGCGGGGTACGTCAGGCGGCAGGAGCGGGAGATCGCGCGGTCCGCCAAGTTTGAACAGCAGCGGATCCCTGACGGCTTCGTGTTCCGCGGCCTCCCGGGACTTTCTGCCGAGCTGCAGCAACGGTTGGAGGCCATCCGACCGTATACGGTAGGGCAGGCGGGCCGCATTCCGGGCATGACGCCCGCCGCGATGGCGCTGCTGGCGGGAGCTATTTCC
This sequence comes from uncultured Vicinamibacteraceae bacterium, assembly GCA_964430855.1. Lineage (GTDB taxonomy): Bacteria > Acidobacteriota > Vicinamibacteria > Vicinamibacterales > Vicinamibacteraceae > JAEZDP01. Next base: position 6,947 of record CAYSHC010000085.1, on the reverse strand, counting down.
CGCGGGCGCGGCGCCAGGCGCGGGACGGCCTGACGGGGATGGACACATGGCGGTGGCCGGAGTGCGTGCCGTGACCGTTCTGGAAGCACGTCGGCGGCTCGAGCGGCGGCTCCGCCGAGCGTCGCTCATGCCGGGCCCCGAGGTGCTGGATCAGCTCACCGACTACCTGCTGCTGCTCGAGCGGTGGAACCGGCGGATGAATCTCACCGCGCTCGACCGCCCCGACGACGCCGTGGATCGACTCGTCGTGGAGCCGCTGCTGGCCGCGCGGCACATCGACGGCGAGGCCACGCGACTCATCGATATCGGATCGGGCGGCGGCTCGCCAGCCATTCCGCTGCGGATTGCCGCACCACATCTGGCGCTCACGATGGTGGAGGCCAAGACGCGGAAGTCCGTGTTCCTGCGCGAAGTGGTCCGGCATCTGGGCTTTGCCGACGCCTCCGTCGAGACCGTCAGGTTCGAGCAGCTGCTCTCGCGGCCGGCATTTCTCGAAACCTTCGACGTCCTCTCCATCAGGGCCGTGCGTGTAGAGTCGCAGGAGCTCCGCACGCTTCAGGCGTTCCTGCGACCGGGCGGGGAAGTGTTCTGGTTCTGCGGCGATCATCAGCCGTTGCCGATGATTCCTCCGCCGCTGGAGCTGCTGGTCGAGGCGCCGCTGCTCGAGACCCTTCGCAGCCGGCTGGTGATTCTCAGGAAGCGGTAAGGACCGCCGTTCCGGTTTGGCGAACCGCGTCCAGGCAGGGTGGATCCGCCCGCAGCGTGGTTGCTCTGCTTTCGCCGGGCGGCATCAGACCCTTCGGCGAGGGACGTTCCACGTGGAACATCTCCGTCAGGTGTCTTCCCACGTTTCACGTGGAACACTCAAGGCGCCGCTCGGCAGGGCCGACTCCTGGCGCGACGACCTCCGATCAGACTGGAGGGGGCCGACCTGCAAGTCGTTTCGGCGTTGCCGCTTCCTGGGCCATGGCGGTTCGCGTCGTGCTGCCTGAGCCGACGAGCCGCCAGGCGCCCACACGGCGGCTTCTGGCGTCCCTCCCCCTGATCCCGTATCCTTACTGCGCCACGGACCATGGGCAAGATCATCGCAATCTCCAATCAGAAGGGCGGCGTCGGCAAGACCACCACCACGATCAACCTGGCCGCGGCCCTGGCCCTGGCCGACCAGCGCGTGCTGGTCGTCGACCTCGATCCCCAGGCCAACCTCACGAGCGGCCTCGGGCAGAAGGGGCAGGAAGGGCATACCGTGTACGAAGCCCTCACCGGCGACGCCGAACTGCCGATCCTCTCCACGCCCGTCGACAACCTGTCGCTCGTCCCCGCCAGTCGTCATCTCGCCGGCGCCGAGATCGAGCTGGTGGCACTCGACGCGCGAGAGCAACGCCTGCGCGACCTGCTGGCCGCCCATGCCGGCACGTTCGACGTCGTCCTGATCGACACGCCCCCGTCGCTGGGGCTGCTGACGCTCAACGCGCTGGTCGCTGCCGATACGGTGCTGATTCCGCTGCACTGCGAGTACTTCGCCCTCGAGGGCCTGGCCGACCTGATGGCCACGCTGACGCGCGTCCGCCAGTCGCTCAACCCCGGGCTCGACATCGAGGGCGTCGTCCTGACGATGTTCGGAGACAGGACGAACCTGGGCCAGCAGGTGGCCCGTGAGGTCCGGCAGTTCTTCGAGTCGAAGGTCTTCGACACGGTCATCCCGCGGAACGTGCGGCTGGCCGAGGCTCCGAGCCACGGCCTGCCGGCCATCCTGTACGACCCGAAGTCACGCGGAGCCGAAGCGTACGTCGCCCTCGCCCAGGAGCTGCTGCGCCGGAACCGCCAGACGGCCGCGCCGGCCGCCCCCTCGGCCGCAACCAACTGAGACATGGCCAAGTCCGATCGTCGCCCCGCGCTGGGGCGTGGCCTCAGCGCGCTCATCCCAGACAAGCCCGCCGCCCCGGCCCCCGCGCAGGAAGGCTGGCGCGACGCCCCTTACGAGGTCGATCTCGACCTGCTGGAGCCGAACCCCAGGCAGCCGCGGTTGTCGTTCGACGACGCCGCGCTCGACGAGCTGGCGGCGTCCATCCGCGTGCACGGCCTGGTCCAGCCGATTGTCGTGCGGCGAAAGGACCGCCGGTTCGAGATCGTCGCCGGCGAGCGCCGCTGGCGCGCAGCCCAGCGCGCCGGGCTGCTCAAGGTGCCCGTCGTCGTGCGCGACGTGCCGGACGACAAGCTGCTCCAGGTGGCGCTCATCGAGAACATCCAGCGAGAGAACCTCAACGCCATCGACGAGGCGCTGGCCTATCAGCAGCTGACGCGGGACCTGGGTCTCACCCAGGAGGAGGTCGCCGGCGCGGTCGGCAAGGACCGCGCGTCGATTGCCAACTACCTTCGCCTGCTCAAGCTGCCTGAGCCCGTACGCAAGGAGGTCGCCGCCGGTCGCCTGTCCATGGGGCACGCACGCGCGCTGCTGGCGCTGGATGACCCGCCGGCCATCACGAGCGCCGCCGAGACGGTGCAGCGGAAGGCCCTCTCGGTTCGCGAGACCGAGGCGCTGGTGAAGAAGCTCCAGCAGGCGGACGCGGCGGACGCGTCAGAACCACCGCCGAAGGACGTACACACGAGGGAAGCCGAGGAACGCCTCCGGGTCGCGCTCGGCACCCGCGTGGCGATCAAGCGCAAGCGTCGAGGTGGCCGGATCGAGATCGAGTTCGTCAACGAGGACGAGCTCATCCGCATCTTCGACGCGCTTGTCTCAAGATAACAAGTTTAGTATCACTAGTTTATAGACTTCGGTCGGGCCGGGCGGTGCCTGGCCCGGCGGAGAGGAGATCCCTGGTGAAGCGTCTGACCGAGTACGCCGCCTGCGCCGGTTGAGCGAGCAAACTCGCCGCTGGCGAGCTCGCTCAGGTCCTGAGCGGAATGCCCGTGCCCTCTGATCCCCGTGTCCTGATCGACTTCAGGACGGCGGACGATGCCGGTGTGTTCGCGCTCGGGGAGTCGGGGGAGGCGCTGGTCCAGACCGTCGACTTCTTCACGCCCATCGTCGACGACCCCTTCGCCTACGGACGCATCGCGGGCGCGAATGCCGTCAGCGACATCTACGCGATGGGCGGACGACCGATCACGGCCCTGGCCATCGCGGCGTTCCCGGCGCGCGACTTCGAACCCGCTGTCATCCGCGAGGTCTTCGCCGGCGGCCTGTCGGCGCTCCAGGAAGCAGGCGTCGCGCTTCTCGGCGGGCACACGGTCCAGGATGCCGAGGTCAAGTTCGGCTACGCCGTCACCGGCCTCGTGCACCGCGACGAGGTCTGGTCGAACGCTGGTGCACGGCCCGGCGACGTCCTCGTGCTGACCAAGCCGCTCGGCACCGGCATCATCGCCACGGCGGGCAAGTTCCAGCGCGCCGCACCTGAGGTGCTCGAGGCCGCGGTCGCCTCGATGCGCACGCTGAACCGCGCTGCCGCCGAGGCGCTCCACGCGAGCGGCGGCGTACGTGCCTGTACCGACGTGACGGGATTCGGCCTCGTCGGGCACGGCTGCGAAATGGCCGCCGCCAGCGGCGTCACGCTGGCCATCGACCCGGCGCGCGTCCCCCTCCTGCCCGGCGCGCTGGACCTCGCCCTCGACAACCGGCCCGGCGGGGCGGCCAACAACCGGGCGCATTTCGGGACGCACGTGCGGATGCAGGACGTGCCGGAGGCGCTTGCCACGGTGCTTGTCGACCCGCAGACGTCCGGCGGCCTGCTGGCGGCGGTGGCTCCGGAGCGGCTCGAGGCGGCGGTCGCCGAGGCGCAGGCCCGGGGCGTTGCGCTGCACGTCATCGGCGTCGTTCGCGAGCGCGCGGCGGCCGCGGGGGATGCGCCGGCCGGCGGCGACAGGCTCCTGGATGTGGTGCCGGGGTTGCCGCTTCAGCCGTGATGATGGTATAAATGGGCGTTTCGGCCGGCAGGCCGAACACGCCACTGAGTCGGGCGCTCCCGCCGGGCTCGCGTAGTAACACCTCGCGCATCCACCGGAGGCAATGTGCTACCGGACCTGTCGGTCCTCTGGGTCATTTTCTTCGTGTTGCTGCTGACGGTCATCATGCAGCAGCTGTTCTTCAAGCCGGTGCTGCGCGTGATGCAGGCCCGCGAGGAGGCATCGGCGTCAGCGCGGGCGCTCGCCGAGCGGAGTGCCGCGGAGGCCCGCCGGGCCTCCGAGGAGTTCGACGCCCGGACGTCGGCGGCGCGCGCGGCGATCTATCGCGACCTCGACGAGATGCGGCGCCGTGCCACCGAACGCCGCGCCGAATTGCTGGCATCCACCAGGGCCGACGCCGAGGCCAGGCTGGCCGCGGCCCGTGCGCAGCTGGCGGCCGAGACGGCCGAGGCGCGCGCGGCGCTCGAGCGCGACGCGCAGGCCATCGGGGCCTCCATCGCCGACCGGCTCGCCGGACGGGCGACAGACTAATGGGGAGCGAGTCGACGGTGCGTTCTGCGTACGCCTTCGCTTGTGAAATCTTGAACAAGCTCCGGAGCCCGGGCGCGGCGGCCGCCGCCGTGATTCTGGGCCTTGGCCTGACCGCCGGCATGGCGTTCGCCCAAGGCCCGGCTGCCACCCCCGCGGTCGGTGCCGCCCAAGGGGCCGACGCGCACGCGCCGGCGGGGCACGACGACCCCGGCGCCGTCGCCGAGGAGGCGCACGCGGCAGCGGGCACGCACGATGCCGACGATGCGCATGTCGCCGGCGCGCACGATACGCACGACGCCGCCGGCGCGCACGGCGATGCTCACCACGAAGAGAGCATCTGGGTGACGCTGGCCCGCGTCGCGAACTTCGCGCTGCTTGTGGGTGGCCTGTTCTACTTCATGCGCGAGCCCGTCGCGCAGCACCTCGAGTCGCGCCGCGTGCAGATCCGCAGCGACCTCGAGACCGCGGCACGCGTGAAGGCCGAGGCGGCCGCGCGGATCGCGGAAATCGAGCAGCACCTGGCCCGCCTGCCGCAGGAGCTCGAGCTGGTCAGGCAGCGCGGCGCCGAGGAAGTGGCCGCCGAGGAAGCGCGCATCGCCCGGCAGGCGGAGGTGGAGCGCGAGCGGCTCATCGCGCAGGCGCAGCGCGAAATCGAGCAGCAGATGCGGACCGCGCGGCAGGAGCTTCGCGAGTACGCCGCGTCGCTGGCCATCGGCGTCGCCGACCAGCGGCTGCGCACGACGCTCACCGAGGAAGAACACCGGCGGCTCGCCGACGCGTTCACGCAGCAGATCGGGGGCGCGCGATGACGCCCCGTGACGTCGCGCGCGCGGCCCGCGCCATCTTCGACATCGTCACCGCGAGGGGGGAAGGCGAGCGCGCGGCGGCGTCGCTCGAGGCGCTCGCGTCGCTCACCGACTCGCACGAGGAGCTGCGCCGCGCGCTGCATTCGCCCTTCATCCCGGCGACCGCCAAGCAGGGCATCCTCGACGCGCTGGCCGGCCCGCTCGACATGCCCGACGCGGTGCGACGGTCGCTCCACCTGATTGCCGAGCACGGCGCCCTCAACGATCTGCCGCGGCTGGCCGCGCACGTGCGGCAGCTGGTGAACCGCCAGGCGGGTGTCGTGGACGCGACGGTGACCACCGCCGTCCCGTTGTCGCCCGCGCAGCTGGAGGCGCTCCAGGCGCGCCTCTCGGAAGCCACGGGCAAGCGGGTGTCCGTGAAGGCGACGGTCAACCCCGACGTGCTTGGTGGCGTCGTCGCCCGTGTGGGCGGCGTGGTGTACGACGGCACGCTGGCCCGCCAGCTGGCGCGGCTGCACGAGCAGCTCGTGCAGCGGAGCTAGCTGGCACGCGCTTCAGGACGTAGGTTTCCACTCAACGGAACGCTGACACATGAGCATCAAGGCTGACGACATCTCGCGCATCATCCGTGAACAGGTAGGCGGCTTCCAGGCCGACGTCGACGTGGCGGAGGTCGGCACCGTCGTCTCGATCGGCGACGGCATCGCGCGCCTGCACGGCATCGAGCGGGCCATGGCCGGCGAGATGATCGAGTTCCCGCACGGCGTGTACGGCATCGCGCTGAACCTCGAGGAGGACAGCGTGGGCGCGGTGCTGCTCGGCGACTACACGGCGATCCGCGAGGGCGACACGGTGCGCCGCACCGGCCGGATCATCTCGGTGCCGGTCGGCGACGAGATGCTCGGGCGCGTCGTGAACGCGCTCGGCCAGCCGATTGACGGGAAGGGGCCGATCGGCACGACGCAGATGCTGCCCATCGAGCGGCTGGCCCCCGGCGTCGTCGACCGCCAGCCGGTACGCGAGCCGCTCCAGACCGGGCTCAAGGCCATCGACGGCATGGTGCCCATCGGCCGGGGCCAGCGTGAGCTCATCATCGGCGACCGCCAGACCGGCAAGACTGCGGTGGCCGTGGACACGATCCTCAACCAGAAGGACAGCGGGGTCATCTGCATCTACGTCGCCATCGGGCAGAAGCAGTCGACCATCGCCCAGGTCGTGCGCACGCTCGAGGAAGCGGGCGCGATGCGGTACACGATTGTCGTGGCCGCCGCCGCCTCCGACCCGGCGCCGATGCTCTACGTCAGCCCCTACACCGGCTGCACGATCGGCGAGTACTTCCGCGACACGAAGCGCCACGCGCTGGTGATCTACGACGACCTGTCGAAGCACGCGCAGGCGTACCGGGAAATCTCGCTGCTGCTGCGCCGCCCGCCGGGCCGCGAGGCCTACCCGGGCGACGTGTTCTACCTGCATTCACGCCTGCTCGAGCGCGCCGCCAAGCTCAACGACGCGCTTGGCGCCGACTCGCTGACGGCGCTGCCCATCATCGAGACCCAGGCGGGCGACCTCTCGGCCTACATCCCGACCAACGTGATCTCGATCACCGACGGACAGATCTTCCTGGAGGCCGACCTCTTCCACCAGGGCATCCGCCCGGCCATCAACGTCGGCAACTCGGTGTCGCGAGTCGGCGGCTCCGCGCAG
>CAYSHC010000084.1:0-17963 GCA_964430855.1 uncultured Vicinamibacteraceae bacterium | reverse complement strand
ACCACACGAACCGCTTGCCGAACGCCGTCCGCCGCCGGCTGATCTGGTAGACGTACCGCCGCGCCACCGCGTCGTGGCGCGCGTGGAAGCGGTGCGACGCGACGGTCAGCGCCAGCACGGTGATGTCGCTGGGGAGCGCCTCGTTCAGTCGTTCGCGCAGCGTGCCGGGCGGCAGCGTCGTCGCCACGTCAAGGTGAGCCACTTGGCCGAGCGCGTGCACGCCGGCATCCGTGCGTCCGGCGCCATACACCTCGAGCGTCTCGCGTCGCGTGACCTCGCGGGCCGCGCGTATCAGCTCGCCCTGCACCGTGCGCGCGTTCTTCTGGACCTGCCAGCCCGCGTAGCGCGTGCCGTTGTACTCGATCAGCAGCCTGAAGCGTGGCATCCCGGGCCTTCTAGGATGGCGCGGCTGGCGTCCGCCTCATCGCGCGAGTCCCTGCCCCAGCGCGAAGCCGACGAACACGGCGGTCAGCCCGCCGCAGACCTGCACGAGCACGTTCAGGCCGGCGGCGGCGAGCGTGCCGGCCTTCATCAGCGTCAAGGTGTCGAGGCCGAAGCTCGAGAACGTCGTGAACCCGCCGAGCAGGCCCGCAAAGAGCAGCGCGCGCGTGCCTTCGCCGAGGCGAACCGCGTCGGCAGCGACGAGGCCGGCGAGCAATCCGATGGCGAGGCATCCGGCCAGGTTGACGAGGGCGGTGGCGAGGGGCACCGGTGTGCCCACGGTGCGTGCCACGGCGACGCCGACGCCGTAGCGCAGAATCGAGCCGACGGCCCCGCCGAGACCGACGGCGGCCCACGTCGGCATCAGCGGGCTCCCGCGGCGGGCGGACGTCGCGACGGGGCGGCGCGCCGCACGCGGCCGGCAGAGTAGCGTGTCAGGCAAGTCATCGCCTTCATGATGGCCTCAGCCGCGCACGTCCGATCAACTGACCGCCCTCGGTCTCGACGTCCACCCGCACGTGCGACCGCGGGCCGAGCTGCAGCGTGCCGAGGCCCGTCCACACCCGGTAGCCGTCCTCGCGCCCGCCGTCCACGTTGTACCAGCGCGACGACCAGACGTGCGTGTCGTCCACGTACCAGACGTGGCGGACACGGTCGTGCAGGCCGTTGGGCGCGTAGATGCTCGTCAGGACGTACAGCGGGCGTCCCTGCGCGTCGCCGACGGTCGCCACGGGCTGCTGCATCACCAGCGTGTTCCGGTCGAACTGTACGCCGAAGATCGCGGTCGTGAGCCGCAGTGGCGTGGGCGGCACCAGCACGCGGCCGTACTCCACCACCCAGGCGAGCACGAGCAGCATCGCGCCGGCGACGAACCAGCTGCGCTGCCAGTCAACGCGCCGTTCGGTGAGGAACAGCGAGACGATCCCCACGGCAGCGGCCACGCCTGCCGCCCGCACGGCCGTCTCCGGGGGGATGCCCTTCAGCAGGGGCAGGGCCGCGGCGACGCCGGCAAACAGCGTGACGGCGAAGAAGCCGGCGGTGAGCGGGCGCTGCACGGCGACGTGACGGTCGTAGATGATGTCGAGCGTCGAGAGCACCGCGCACGTGCCGAGCACGAGCAGGTAGAGGACGTTGGGACTGTCCCAGGTCGTGCTCATCGCGTAGATCGGGAGCACGAAGAACAGCAGCTGCTGGTAGAAGTTCTTGTTCAGATAGTTGACGACCAGCGCGATGCGCGTACGCCAGCGCGCCGTGACGCGCGGGCTGCTCATCACGAGCGGCAGCACGAAGCTGGTGGCCCAGATGAAGACGACGTGCAGGACCGCGAGGCGCAGGTACTCGAAGTTCTTCGAGCCGAGCCACATCACACCGGCGCCGAAGGCGAGCGCCCAGAGGCTGTGCAGCCACCAGAGGATCGTCTCGTGACGGTGCAGCCAGGCCCACACGGGCCGGGTCATCGCCTGCCACCGGCGACGTGCGCGGGCCACCGCGGTGGGGCGCTGGCCATCCGCCACGACGTCTGACACCGGCTCCATCCCGACCACTCTACCAGCGGTGATATCGTCCCCAGCCATGCGTATCGGGATCGACCTCGGAGGCACCAAGATCGAGCTGCGGGCCCTCGACGACGAAGGCCGTGAACGGCACCGCGAACGGGTGCCGACGCCCCGTCACGACTACGACGGCACGATTGCCGCGATGGTCGCGCTCGTCGACCGGGCCGAGGCGCAGCTGGGCACGCGGTGCACCGTCGGGGTCGGCATGCCCGGCGCCATCTCGCCCGCGACGGGGCTCGTCAAGAACGCCAACTCGACGTGGCTCAACGGGCGTCCGTTCGCCGACGACCTGCAGCGCGCGATGGGCCGCGAGGTCCGCCTCGCCAACGACGCCAACTGCCTCGCGCTGTCGGAGGCGACCGACGGCGCCGCGGCGGGAGCGTCCATCGTCTTCGGCGTCATCCTCGGGACGGGCGTCGGCGGTGGCGTCGTCGTCCGCGGGGACGTGGTGATTGGCGCCAACGCGGTGGCGGGGGAGTGGGGGCACAACATGCTGCCGTGGCCCGAGGCCGACGAGTGGCCGGGCGAGGCCTGCTACTGCGGCCGGACGGGGTGCATCGAGACGCAGCTGTCGGGGCCGGCGCTGTCGCGGTCGTTCAGGCGGAAGACCGGCCGCGAGGCGACGCCCGAGGAGCTGCTGGCGTGGGCGCAGGCGGGCGACCGCGACGCGGAGGCTGCCTGGCAGCGCTACGAGGACCAGCTCGCGCGGGCGCTGGCGTCGGTCATCAACGTCCTCGACCCTGACGTCGTCGTCGCGGGCGGGGGGATCTCGAATGCGGCGCGGCTGTACGAGCGGGTTCCGGCGCGTTGGGCGCGCTACGTGTTCTCCGATCGCGTGGATACGCGGTTCGTCCCGGCGCAGTTCGGCGATGCCAGTGGCGTGCGCGGGGCCGCGTGGCTGTGGGGGAGGTAATCGAGGCGGTTGCAGGCGACGCGGCAGCAGGCGAGGCGCAGGGGCGCGACGCGGGGAGCAGAACGCGGGGGACGTCTGCCGGGGGCGGCGCGAACGGTGTGCAGATCCTGCAGCGCCTCAGCGGCGAGACCTGACCCCACATCCCGCGAGTTCGAGACCTGACCCCACCCGGGGCGATCCCGAGACCTGACCCCGTTTCAGCGGCAATCCAGAAGCGCGGGGCGGGCGGGGTCGAGCGTCAGGGTCACGCGCGCGACGGCAGCGGCGGGCACCTCCAGCTCGCAGCTGCTCGCGTACAGCGCGTCGCGCCAGGTGGCTGTCACCCGGTACGTGCCGGGGGCCAGCGCGGGCAGCGCGAACACGCCGGTGCCGTCGCTCACCGCAAGCGCGTGCGCCACAGGCTCGCCGCCGCGGGTCACCTGCACGGTCGCGCCGTCCACGGGCTCGCCCCTGCCGTCCACGAGCCTGCCGAGGACGTGTCCTTCGTGCGCCTTCCACGGCAGCTCCGGCGGCGCGACGATGACGGCAAACGGTCCGCCCGACATCGGGTCGACGACCTGCCCCGACGTGGTGCGCCCCGTGCGCAGGCCCGATGCGACGTCCTCGATCGCGCGCAGCGGGGTGTCGCGGCCCGGCGGTACCGACAGCGGGTTGCTCACGACGGGCGCGTTGTTGGCGGCCAGCGAATAGAGGGCGACACCGGCGAGCGGTGGCGCCGAGGACGACGGCTGCGTCGGGCCGGCGGCGGCGCCGTCCGCTGCCGGCGGGCCTGCCGCCCGGACGGCCCGGATCTGCTGAATGATCCCTTCGACGGCATTCAGGTACGCGCCAAGGCCCATGACCACGCGGCGACGCTGCTGCGCGGCCTGCGCCCAGCGCGCCCAGGCGCCGAACTCGCCGCCTGCCGACGTGTGTGCCGGGCGGAATACCTCCGCGTAGACCAGGTCCACCGCGCCGCTGCCCAGCCAGGCCTCCCAGTTCTGGAACGTCCGCATGTGCGGCTGGCTGCTCCGGAACTCGCCGACCGTCGTCGGCGCCGGGCCCGCTGCCGACGTCGAGACCGACACCACCAGCGAGGGCCGGACGGCCAGGAGGCTCACGTACAGTCGCTGGAGGAGGTTGGTTACCTGCTCGCGCCGCCAGTCGCCGAAGCGCCCATCCTCGGGCGCGGGATCGCCCGAGGTGCCGTACCGGGCGTTGTAGCGGGCGATGGCCGTCGGGTTGTAGCCGACGCTGAGCGCGAGCGCCCCGGCCGCTCCGGGCACCTCCGGGTACCGCACGCCGTCGAGGTGTACGCCGTCGACGGGATAGCGCTGCGCCAGCCTGACGACGAGGTCGGTCAGGTAGTCGGCGACGTCCGGATGCGCCGGGTCGAGCCAGAAGTCGTTGCCGAACCGGTAGCCGTCATGCGACGTGCCCGCGCCATCGGGCGCGCGCGTCCGGGTGAGCCAGTTCGCGCGCCCGTCGGGCGCCCGTCCGCTGCCCAGGCCGTGCGTGTTGAAGACGTGCGTCGGCGCCGCCGGGGGACGCGTCTGGTTCCAGACGGCGCCGAGGGTCAGGAACGCGTGGACCTGGAGGCCCAGGGGCCGCGCCTGCGCGAGCAGTTCGGCGAGCGGGTCGAACCCGTCCACCACGCCTTCGGCAAGCGGTTCCTCTCCGTCGAGGTACCAGGCGTCGCCCCGCCGGCGCACTTGCACCAGGAGGACGTTGGCGTGCATTGCCGCGGCGCGCGCGACGGCAAGGCGGACGTCCTCGGGCCGCTCGAGCCGCGTGTTGAACGTGTCGATCCAGACGGCGCGATGCTCGGCGGGGGACGGTTGTCCGGCGGCAGGGGTGAGGCCGATCAGGACGAAGAGCAGGACGAGCGGACCCAGCCGCCAGGGTGTTGCCATCGGTGGACGCGCGTGCCATCGTATGCGGTCGGCTGAAGGGTTGTCCATCGTTTGAACTTCGTTTCCTTCGCATTCGTCGCGCTGCTGGCCGCCACCGTGGCGGCCCGATGCACGATCGGACGCCGGAAGGTCGAACCCGCCTACTACTGGTGGCTCCTCCTGGCCAGCCTGCTGTTCTACACCTGGCACATTCCGGCCTACATCGTCGTCCTGGTCGGCAGCTCCGTCATCGACTACGTGGCCGCGCGGCTGCTCGTCCGGCCGGGGTGGTCGCCGGCGGGGCGCCGCTGGCTGCTGGCGCTGTCGCTGGTCACCAACCTCGGCGTCCTGGGGTTCTTCAAGTACTTCGGCTTCTTCGTCGACAACCTCCAGCAGCTGGCTGGCGTCGCGGGGCTCGACTGGCAGGCGCCGCACTGGCGCGTCGTCCTGCCGATGGGCATCAGCTTCTACACGTTCCAGTCGATGAGCTACACCATCGACGTCTACCGCGGGAAGCTGACACCGCTCACGAGCTTCCCGCGCTTCCTGCTGTTCATCGCGTTCTTTCCCCAGCTCGTCGCAGGGCCCATCGTTCGCGCCTCCGAGTTCCTGCCGCAGATGCCGCGCGTGCGCCGCGTCCGGTGGGCGTCGATGAGCATGGGCGTCGCGCTGATGGTCGAGGGCTACTTCCTGAAGATGGTGTGTGCCGACAACCTGGGGCCGTACGTCGACCGTCACTGGGACGCGGCTGTCGAGCCAGGGGCCAACAGCGTCGTGCTCGTCTGGCTGGCGCTGATGTTCGGCGGGCAGATCTTCTGCGACTTTGCCGGCTACTCGCAGATTGCCAGGGGCATCGCCTATACGCTCGGCTACCGGTTGCCCGTGAACTTCAACCAGCCGTACATCGCCACCTCGTTCAAGAACTTCTGGGAACGGTGGCACATCACGCTCTCGCGCTGGCTGCGCGACTACCTCTACATCCCGCTGGGCGGCAACCGCGTGTCGCCCGGCCGTACGTACGTCAACCTGGCGATCGTCATGCTGCTCGGCGGCCTCTGGCACGGCGCCGCGTGGACGTTCGTCGCCTGGGGCGCGCTGCACGGCGCGGCACTGGCGGTGGAGCGGGCGCTAGGCCTGCACCGCGACCTCGGGCGCCGGCCGTGGCTGCTGCGGCTGGGATGGGGCATCGTCGTGCAGGTCACCGTCCTCGTGACCTGGGTCTTCTTCAGGAGCCAGTCGCTCGAGGGCGCGCTCCAGTTCCTGGCCAACGTCGCCGACTGGGAGTGGGCCGCGCCGTCGGCCGAGATGTGGATGGGCAGCGTGTTCCTGCTGCCCGTGCTCATCGGCCACCTCTGGGCGCTCGCCCTTGCCCGCGGCGTCGTCCGGCCGCTCCGGCCCGCCGGCCGGGCGATGCTGACGGGCGTCCTCTTCTACGCGACCCTGGCGGCCTACGGGAACAGCAATGCCTTCATCTACTTCCAGTTCTGAGCCGCGCCTGTCCGCCGCGCGTCCGGGGGCGCGCGCGGGTCGGCGACGCGAGCGCCTGCGGCTGGCCGCGCTGGCAGGGCTGGCCTTCGCCGCCTGCGCGCTGGCAGGCTGGGCGGGCTGGAAGCAGACGCCTGCCGCGTCATTCCAGATGGACATCGTCACATCCGATGACCCGCCGCCGGACCATTACCTCGCGCACACGCGTGGCGGGCACATCGATCACCACGTCCTCTACCACGGCATCGACGAGGCGTCGCTCGAGGCCATGCGCGCGGCCGACGTCCTGCTGATGGGCAACTCGCGGCTCATGTTCGCGCTGCGCGGCGATGCGCTGCGGCAGTACTTCCTGCCGCGCGGGTTACGGCCGTTCGCGCTCGGGTTCGGGCACCTCGAGCAGCACGAGTTCCCGCTGGCGATCTTCGAGCGCTACGACCTGCGGCCGCGCGTCGTCATCGCCAACGTCGACAACTTCTTTGGTGGCGTGCCGAGCCCGTGGTCGCGGCAGGTCATGGACGACTCGGCCTTCGACGCCTGGAAGCTGCGCTACGAGGCCGAGGCGGCCTACCGCACGCGCCGGCTGCTGCACCGCGTCGTCCCGCACGTGCCCGAGCTCTGGCGGGAGCAGCGCGAGTTCATCCTGCATCGTTCACGCCGCGACGGCTCCTGGTTCCTGGCGACGAGGTTCGGCGACGGCCTGCCGCTCATGGACTTCTACGAGGGACGCGACTTCCTGCGTCCACACAACATCACGCTGGGACGGGCCTTCAAGGCGCGCGTGGAGGCGTCCGGCGCGAAGCTCATCTTCGTGTTGGTTCCCGGACGTGACGTGTCGCTGACGGCGGCGCGCCTGCTCGCCGACGAGCTGGACGTGCCGCTGGTGGTTCCGCGTGTCGAGGACCTGCGCAGTATGGACGCCTCGCATCTCACCGACGGCAGCGCCCGCGCGTACGCCTCGGAGTTCTTCCGCGCCCTCGACCCCGTCCTCGACGACGTGCTGAGTGCGCCGTGACTCGCTGCGGGCCTGTGGGGCCTGTGGGGTCAGGTCTCGGAAATGCGGGTTGTGGGGTCAGGTCTCGCGACAGGGGAGGGTTGGGTCAGGTCTCGCCACCGCGGCGCTGCAGAAACTGCCGCGGCCGGCCACGACGAAGCAATGCAGTACGATCAGACGCATGCGTGTGGCACGTGTGACCGCGCCGGTGCTCTGGAGCGCGGCGCTCGTGGCGGCAGGAGTCCTTCAGCTCCACGCCGTCGCGCCGCAACGGACGTCCTTCCACCCGGCGACGCCGGCCCCCTACGCGCCGGCGCATGAAGATGACCGCGCGCTTGCGGCGCTCGCCGCTCCCCGTGCGCTGCCGGTTACCCAGGAGCCTTCGTTGTCCAGTCGCCCCTCGCCGCGAACTGCCGCCGACTCCGGATCGCTGACGGACGTCCCTGGCGTGCTCGTCGGGCATGCGGAGATGGACGGGCGTCCGACGGGCTGCACCGTCATCCTCTTCCCGCCGGACGGCGCCATCGCCGGCGTGGACGTCCGTGGGGCCGCGCCCGGCACGCGCGAGACGGACCTGCTCGACCCGCTGAACTCCGTGCAACAGGTGCATGCCATCACCCTCGCGGGCGGCAGCGCGTTCGGCCTCGACGCCGCGACGGGCGTCATGCGTTACCTGGACGAGCGTCGCGTGGGCTTCAGGGTGGGGCGGGCGCGGGTGCCGATCGTCCCCGCGGCGATCCTGTTCGACCTCGGCGTCGGTGACGACCAGGCAATCCGCCCGGATGCCGACTGCGGCCTGCGTGCGGCGCGGGCAGCCTCGGCGGCGGCCGTGCCGCAGGGCAGCGTCGGTGCCGGCGCCGGCGCCACCGTCGGCAAGGCCCGCGGCCTGGCTCGAGCGATGAAGGGCGGCATCGGCTCCGCGTCGATCCGCCTCGAGGACGACACGGTGGTCGCGGCGCTGGTCGCAGTCAACGCGTGGGGCGACATCGTCGACCCGACGACCGGACGCGTGGTCGCCGGCACGCGCACCGACGACGGTCGCGGGCTGGCGGACGTGCGCACGCTCATGCGCCGCGGCACGCTCGAGGCGCCGTTCGGCGCCAACACGACCCTGGCGGTCGTCGCGACGACGGCGCCGCTCACCAAGACCCAGGCGACGCTCGTCGCGCGCATGGCGCATGACGGGTTCGCGCGCGCCATCGTGCCGACGCACACGCCCTACGATGGCGACACGGTCTTCGTCGTTTCGACGGCGGCGCAGGCAGACGCAGCGTCAGGCGCACAGGCGTCGGCGCGGACGAACCTGGCGCAGATTGGCGGCCTCGCCGCGGAAGCGGTCAGCAGCGCCATCCTCTCGGCCATCCGCCACGCCGACTCGCTTCCCGGCCTGCCGTCGGCGCGCGAGCTGGACACGCTGACGTCCGGCACGCCACCGGCGGGGACGCCGCATCCACCGCGCTGACGCGCGCACGCCCTCGGTAGACGCGTGTACCTTGCCCTGCTGCTGATCTATGCCGCCTTGCTCGCCGGCGTCGGCTGGTGGGTGGGACGCCGGGTCACCGCGAGCGACTTCTTCGTCGCGGGCCGCCGGCTGCCTGCGTCGCTGCTGGCGGCCACTCTGCTGGCAGCCAACATCGGGGCAGGCTCCACCGTTGGCGCCGCCGGCCTTGGTTACCGCGACGGTCTGGCGGCATGGTGGTGGGTCGGGTCGGCCGGCATCGGGTCGATCGTCCTGGCGTTCACCGTCGGGCCGCGCATGTGGCAGGTTGCCGCCGACTGGAACCTCCGCACGCTCGGCGACTTCCTCGAACGGCGCTTCGACGGGAGGGTGCGCGGCCTCATGGCCGGCCTTCTCTGGGTCGGGTCGCTCGCCATTCTGGCCGCCCAGCTGATCGCGCTCGCCACCGTCATGGCGGCGGTGGCCGACGTCCCGCGCGTGGTCAGCATCGTCTTCGGCGGCCTGCTGATTGGCGTCTACTTCACGGCGGGGGGCCTGCTGTCGTCGGCCGTCGTCAACCTCCTCCAGGTGGCCGTTCTGGTGGCCGGGCTTGCGATAGCCATTCCTTACGCGTGGAGCGCGGCGGGCGGGCTGGCGTCGCTCGTCCCGCCGCACGTCCCCGACGACTACTGGAGCTTCTGGCGTGGCGGGGCGTCAGGACTCGTGTACCTCCCGCTGCTCGCGCCGTCGTTCATCGTCTCGCCGGGCATCCTCCAGAAGGTCTATGGCGCGCGCGACGGGCGGGCCGTCAGGACGGGCGTCCTCGTCAACGGGCTCGTCCTGCTGGCCTTTGCCGGCGTCCCGCCGCTGCTCGGGATGCTGAGCCGCGCGCTCCATCCCGAGCTTGCGCACCACGAGCTCGCGCTGGCGACGCTGCTGCGCGCGGACCTGCCGCCGGCGCTCGGCGCCATCGCGCTGGCCGCCCTGTTCTCCGCGGAGGTGTCCACCGCGGACGCGATCCTCTTCATGCTGTCGACGTCGCTCGCGCGCGACTTCTATCGCGGTCACCTGCGGCCCGAGGCGTCCGAAAGCGATCAGTTGCGCGTCGTGCGGATCGCGGCGGTCGCAAGCGCGGCCGCCGGCGTCGCCGTCGCCATCTGGGCAGGCACCATCGTCCAGACGCTGACGTTCTTCTACGGCGTGCTGAGCGCGGGGCTGTTCGTGCCCGTCGTCGCCGGGCTCTACCTGCGGCGCGCCGGTGCGCCGGAGGCGCTGGCCGCCATGGCCGGAGGCGGGCTGGTCACGCTGACGCTGGAAGTCGGCGGCTTCGGCCGTCCGCTCGGCATGACGCCCGTGCTGTGGGGGCTCGGCTGCAGCGCCGTGGCGATGCTGGCGCTGCTCGTGGTGCGGCGCCCGGCCGTCAGCCCAGCCTGTCCGCCACGCTGAGGAACGCGCGGACGACCTCGGGGTCGAAGGCGTAACCGGCTTCGTCGCGGATGAACGCCAGCGCGTCCTGCAGCGACGCCGCTGGCCCGCGCGGACGCGGGTGGCGCATGGCGTCGAACACGTCGGCGACGTGCGTGATACGGCCGGCGAGCGGGATGGCGTCGCCCGCGAGCTCGAGCGGGTAGCCGCGTCCATCCCAGCGTTCGTGGTGCGAGAGCGCGATCGCCTCGGCGGTGCGCAGCAGCACGCCGGAACTTCCCGACAGGATCTCGGCCCCGATCACCGTGTGGCGCTTCATCTCGATGAACTCTTCCGGCGTCAGCGGTCCGGGCTTCAGGAGGATCGCGTCGCGGATGCCGATCTTCCCGACGTCGTGAAGCGGCGCCGCGCGCTCGATGGTCAGGGCTTCGTCCTCCGACAGACCCAGGGCCCTGGCGATGGCGCCGGCCGTCCGTCCCACGCGGCGCGTGTGCTCGCCGGTGTTGTCGTCGCGGAACTCCGCCGCGATGGCCAGCCGATCGAGGATGTCGAGCCGCGCGAGCTCCAGCTTGCGCGTGCGCTCCTGGACGGTGGCCTCGAGGCCGCGGTTGTACGTGTCGAGCTGGAGGTACAGGTAGCGCGTCGTCAGGAGGTTGCGGATGCGCAGCAGCGCTTCCACGGCGTCGAACGGCTTGTTGAGGAAGTCGCGGGCGCCGGCGCCCAGCGCGCGCTGGCGGACGTCCGCGCTGAGGTCCGCCGTGACGACGAGGACCGGCAGGTAGCGCTCCTCGGCGAGCCGCGGGCGCAGGGCGTCGAGGACGCCGAAGCCGTCGAGCACGGGCATGTGGAGGTCGAGGAGGATGAGGTCCGGGCTCAGCTGGTCGACGAGGGCGGCGGTCTCGGTCGGCTGCGTCGTCGCGTGGATGCGGTTGTAGCCGGCAGACGTGAGGAGTCGCTCGAGTAGGCGGATGTTCGCGGCCTGGTCGTCGACGATCAGGATGCGGGCCCGGGTGATCGCCTCGGAGACGGTGGACACTGTGGCCGAGTATACCTGCGGCCCGGCTTGGCAGGGGATCATCGGCGGCGAGCGTGGCGAACAATCGGCGTCCCGAAGATATGGATCGCCGGCCACGGGCCTGGGCCGGCGGTCGGCCTGCCGGGAGGCGACTGGCATGGCAGCAAGTGCAACGTCTGCGAGGCGAGACCTGACCCCGTCACGCTGCATTTCGAGACCTGACCCCGTAGACCCCCTCCGGCGAGACCTGACCCCCGGGTGGGGTAGGGTAGGGGGCGTGAGTGGCGCGCGCCTGCTGTTTGACGGCCTCATCGACTACGCCGGGCTCTTTCCGCCCGCCGCGCTGCCCCTCGCCGAGGTCGTTGCGCGCTACGGCGCGTACCGGCGCGCGGCGACGGGGTGGATGCTCGGCCGGCTGGTCGTGCCGATCGAGGCGTACGCCGCGCTCGACAAGGCGGTCGCCACGCTGCCCGACGCCGCCGTCGCGCGACCCTGGCGCGTCAGCGTCCTGGGCAGCGGCAGCGTGGAGGACGACAGGCAGACGCTCGCCGACGTCGCCAGCCGCGGCCGCAGCGAGGACGGGCGGCTGCGCGTCGATTCCGTCGAGGTGCGCGTCGCGACGCCGCTCGACGTCAGGCGTGCCCGCGCCCTCGTCGGTGACGGCTGGCCCGTCTACTGCGAGCCCGTCGGTCCGGGCGACAGCGACGCGCTGCTCGACGCCATCGCGATTGCCGGCATGCGCATGAAGCTGCGGGCCGGCGGGCCCTCGGCCGGCGACGTCCCGTCGGCCATATCCGTCGCGCGGACGCTGGCCGGCTGCGTCCAGCGGGGCATCTGCCTGAAGGCGACCGCCGGGCTTCACCATGCCGTCACGGGTGAGCATTCGCTGACGCATGACGCAAGCGGGCCGTGCGCGCGGACGTTCGGCTATCTCAACCTGCTGGTCGCCGCCGGGGTGGCCGAGTCGGCCGGCGCCGCGGCGGTTCGCGCTCCGGAGGTCGTCGCGGCGCTCGCGCGCCTGCTGTCGCTCACCTCGCCGCCCGTCATCAGCGCGGGCGGCGTGCTCGAATGGGCGGCCAGCGACGGCCCGCTGACCGAGGGCCGCCTGCACGACATCGCCGCGTCCGCCCGCGCGCTGGTCCGCGGCATCGGCACCTGCTGGTTCGAGGAGCCCGTGGCTGAGGCGCGGGCGCTCCATCTCGTGTAGGCTCGACACGATGCTGACACGACGACAGTTCGCGCGCTCGGCGGCAGCCGCGCCGCTGGCCGGCTGGTGTGCCGCGCAGGGACGGGGCGCGGCCTTCGCGGACCCCGCGCAGGGGAGCCACGGGGCCGCACCGATGCCCGCCGGCTCGCTGACCGACGTCGGGGGGATCCGCGTCGGGCACGTCACCGACGACCGCCGCCCCACGGGCTGCACGGTCATCCTCTTCGACCAACCCGCCACGGCGGGCGTGGACTACGACGGCTCCGCGCCTGGCGAGACGATGGGCGTGATGCTCCAGCCCGTCAGTCCGCTCGAACGTATCCACGCCATCCTGCTGACAGGTGGCGGGCCGATGGGCCTGGGCGCGGTCAGCGGCGTCGTGGACTACCTCGAACGCGCCGGACGCGGCTACGACTGGGGCATTCCGAACGTCCGCATCCCGATCGTCGTCGGCGCGGTCATCGACGACCTGTCGCTCGGCGACGGACGCCTCCGTCCCGACCCCGCGATGGCGGCGCGCGCGTGCGAGGCCGCGACGGCAGGGCCGGTCGCCGAGGGCAGCATCGGCGTCGCCGCGGGCGCGACCGTGGGCAAGATGTTCCGGCGCCGCGGCATCAACGGGATGAAGGGCGGCCTCGGCACCGTTGCCGTGCGTTCCGGCGAGGTCGTCGTGGCGGCGTTGTCGGTCGTCAACGCCGCGGGCGACGTCGTCGACTGGCGCAGCGGGCAGATCGTGGCCGGCGCGCGGCACCCGGATGGCCGCTTCGCCGACAGCGGCGCGCTGCTGCGTGATGATCTTGCCTCGCGAGGCCGGGCGGCCCGGCTCCTCGACGACGAGCCGTTCCGCGCGACGACCTTGACGGTGATTGCCACCAACGTGGCGCTCGACAAGACCAGCCTCACCAAGCTGGCGATGATGGCCAACACCGGGGCCTCGCGCGCGATCCGGCCCTATCACACGCAGGGCGACGGCGACCAGGTCATCGCGGTGTCGACAAACGCCGTCACGCTCGACGGGGCGCTGACGGCCCTCGGGGCTGTCGCGGCCGATGCCGCCGCCGACGCGATCGTGCGCGGCGTGCGGCAGGCGCGCGGCGTCCCCGGCTGGCCGGGGCTGGCCGACGGCCGCTGACATCGCCGCCGGACTGCCGCCTGACGCTGACGCTGACGCGGGACGCCATGCCGTACATCCTCAACGAGACGCACAATCCCGACGCGTTGAGCTGGCTGCCGTCGGCCAACGCGGCCGATACCCCGTTTCCGCTCCAGAATCTGCCGCTTGGCGTCTTCACGCGGTTCGGGACCGACGACCCGCCCCGTGTGGGTGTCGCGATCGGTGACCGCGTGCTCGACGTCGGCGCCTGCCACGGGATGGACCTGTTCTCGGGGCTGGCCGCCGTTGCCGCCGAGCGCTGCAACGGGCCGTCGCTCAACGGGCTGCTCGCGCTGTCGCCGGCACACTGGTCGGCGCTGCGGCGACGGCTCCACGAGCTGCTGCGCGTCAACCATCCCGACATGCGCCATCACCGCGAGCGGGTGTCGGCGGCGCTCGTGCCGCAGGCGGAAGCGCGCATGCACCTGCCGTTTGCCGTCGGCGACTACACCGGCTTCGACGGGTCGCTGCACCATGCGGCGAACGTGCACACGATGCTGCGCCCCGACCAGCCGTTGCGCCCCAACTACCGCTACCTGCCCGTCGCCGCCCACGGCCGCGCGTCGTCGATCGTCGTGAGCGGGCATCCGATCGTGCGGCCGTCAGGGCAGGCGCTCGTATCCGATCGCGGCATCCCCGAGTTCGGGCCGACGCGACAACTCGATTACGGCCTCGAGGTGGGACTCGTCATCGGCGGCGAGAACCCGCTCGGGACCCCCGTGCCCATTGGCGAGGCGCGGGCCAGGATCTTCGGCGTGTGCCTCCTGAACGACTGGGCGGCGCGTGACGTCCAGGCGTGGGAGTCGCAGCCGCTCGGGCCGTTCCTCTCGAAGAACTTCGCCACCACCATCTCGCCATGGGTCGTGACGCTCGAGGCGCTGACGCCCTTCAGGGTCGCCCCCGAGCCCCGCGCGGAGGACGAGCCGCCGCTGCTGCCATACCTGCACGACGACGGCGACCAGGCGCAGGGTGCGCTGGACGTGGTCCTGGAGGTGCGTCTGGCCTCGGCAGCGATGCGCGCGCGGGGCATGCCGCCCGTCCTCGTCAGCCGGAGCTCGATGCGCGATCTCAGCTGGACGCCGGCGCAGCTGGTGGCGCACCACACGAGCAACGGCTGCAACCTGCGACCCGGCGACCTGCTGGGGACGGGGACCGTGTCGGGGGCGTCGCCCGAATCGCGCGGCAGCCTGTTCGAACGCACATGGCGAGGCACCGAGCCCTTCCGCCTGCCGACGGGCGAGGAGCGGCGCTGGCTGGAGGACGGCGACGAGGTCGTCCTCACCGGGTACGCGGAACGTCCCGGCGCCGTCGGCCTCGGCCTCGGCACCTGTACCGGTGAGGTCCGGCCATCCGTCACCGGGTGATGACGCACGTGCGCGGACGGCAGGTCCGGCGAGCAGCCGGCGCGTGCGCCGCCGACCCCGTTGCGGCGTTGCGGCGGACGGCCGCCCGTCACGCGCCGACCGGCGTTCGCGGTACACTGCGAAACGTTGATGGCATCGCGGTCGATCACCTGCATCGTCGGGGCGCGCCCCAACTTCATGAAGGTCGCCCCGATCCTGCGGGCGATGCGTGCGTATCCCACCCTCACGCCCCGGCTCGTCCACACAGGCCAGCACTACGACGCCCGGATGAGCGACCTGTTCTTCACGGAGCTCGGGCTGCCCGAGCCTGACGCCTTTCTCGGCGTCGGGTCGGCGTCCCATGCCGTGCAGACGGCGCGCGTCATGGAGCTGTTCGACGCCGAGCTCGACGCCCATCCGGCCGACATCGTGCTCGTCGTGGGCGACGTGAACTCCACGCTGGCCTGCGCGCTTGTGGCGGCGAAGCGCCAGGTGGCCGTCGCGCACGTCGAGGCGGGCCTGCGCAGCCGCGACCGCACGATGCCGGAGGAGATCAACCGGATCCTCACCGACCAGCTGTCCGACTACCTGTTCACGACAGAACGCTCGGCGCTCGACAACCTCCTTGCCGAGGGCATCCCCCAGGGCCGCGTCCACTTCGTGGGCAACGTGATGATCGACACGCTGTTCACGCACCGCGAGGCGGCGGCCCGGCGTCCCGTGCTCGCCGACCTCGGGCTGTCGCCCCGGGAGTACGCCGTCGCCACGCTCCACAGGCCGAGCAACGTCGACACGCCGGAGGGCGCACGGAACATGATCACGGCGCTCGAGGCCGTGGCCGCGCGCCTGCCGCTCGTCGCGCCGCTGCACCCGCGCACGGTGTCGAGGCTCGCGGACTTCGGCCTGCTCGAGACGCTCCGCTCGTCGCCGCGCGTCATCGTCACCGAGCCGTTCGGATATCTCGACTTCCTCTGCCTGCTCGACCACGCGCAACTCGTCTTCACCGACTCGGGCGGCATCCAGGAAGAGACGACGGCGCTCGGCGTGCCGTGCCTCACGTTCCGCGACAGCACCGAGCGGCCGATCACGGTGACCGAGGGCAGCAACAGGCTGATCGGGACCGACGCCGCCGTCGTGCCTGCCGCCGTCGACGAGGTGCTGTCGACGCCGCCCTCGGGCCGCGTGCCCGAAGGCTGGGACGGGCGGGCCGCGGAGCGGATCGTCGCGGTGCTCGCGCGGGAGTGAGACCCCGACGGGTTTCCGCTAACCGCGTACCGCTGTCCGCGGACCGCTTACCGCACGCCGCCGGGCGTGGGGGACGCCTCGCCGATGACGTCGCGCATCGGCCCCCAGCGGAAGCGTCCGAGGAGGTCGCGCAGGCGGGTCTCGGTCTTGTCGAGATTCGTGTAGTGCCGGAAGGCGCTGAGGCGGCTGGCGGGCAGCCGCGGCTGGCCGGGATCGATCTCCCACGGATGCAGGTAGAACACGGCGGGCGTGCGTTCCGTCGTGTTGAGCCGCCGGATGCCCCAGCGGTGCCACGCGTAGGGGAGCAGGCGGAAGTAGCCGCCGCCGGCGACGGGCAGGTTCTGGCCGGCCAGGCGGATGGTGGCCGGCGGCACCTCGACGAGCTGCCCGGCGGCGTGCGCGCGCGTGTGAATGGTGCGCGGCGCGTCGGCGATGCCGTACCTGTCGTGCCGCACCGGGAAGATGCTGGCGTCGTAGGTGTAGCCCTCGTCGAGCAGGACGTCGAGCGCCCACAGCGACCGCGCGGTGATGCTGAAGCTGGGCGCGCGGTAGCCATGCACCGGCTGGCCCGACAGGTCCTGGAGCAGCCGGCGGCTGCGGCCGACGTCCTCGCGGAACTCGCGAGGCGAGAGGTCGTAGACCAGCTGGTGCCAGTAGCCGTGCGAGGCGACCTCGTGGCCGCGCGCGGCTATCGCCCGCACCAGGGCGGGATGCCGGTCTGCCACCCAGCCGAGCACGAAGCACGTCGTCGTGGTGCCGTACTCGTCGAACAGGTCGAGCAGCCGCTCGGTGTTGGCCACGACACGGCTCTCGAAGGTGTCCCAGCGCTCGCGCGGCGCCGCGGGCGCCAGCGCGCTCACGTGGAAGTAGTCCTCCACGTCCACCGTCATCGCGTTGAGCACGTGCCCGCCGCCGTCCACGGGGTGTTCGCGCCCATCCTGCGCATCCGACACCGTTGGCTTACGCATCACGCACCACGCATCGCGCCCAGCTCGCGAACGAATTCCTCGAGGGTCGGGTGCCGCCTGTCGCGCTCCGAGAGGATGGGGGTCTCGACGGGCCACGGAATGGCCAGCTGCGGGTCGTCCCAGGCGATGCCGCGCTCGTCGGCCGCGTCGTAGAACTCGGTGCACTTGTACTCGACCTGCGCGACGTCGCTCGTGACGCAGAAGCCGTGCGCGTAGCCGGGCGGCACGTAGATCTGCCTGAAGTTGGACGCCGTCAGCTCGACGCCCACGTGCTGGCCGAACGTGGGCGAGTCGGGGCGGATGTCCACGGCGACGTCCCAGATGGCGCCCTCGACGACCCGCACGAGCTTCCCCTGGGGCCGCGTCACCTGGAAATGGAGGCCACGCAGCGTGTTCCGGCGGGAGCGCGAGTGGTTGTCCTGCACGAACGTCGCGTCGAGGCCGGCCTCCGCGTAGCGCCGCGCGTTGTAGGTCTCGAGGAAGAAGCCGCGCGCGTCCTGGAAGACCGTCGGCTCGAAGATTAGCACGCCCGGCAGCGTCGTTTTCGAGACCTTCACGGCTGCACCTCGGCGGGAGATGCGGTACGCGGACGTCGGATGGCTGACTCCTGTGTCGATGCGCACGTGGCATGTCCCCCGCGTGCCTCCGCGGCCGTGCGCCCGGCCTCCCGTTCGGGCGCCGTCCGGCCCTGGCTTTGATGGCGATCGCGAGACCTGGCGCCACGGTCGGGGGCAGAGCGTAGCGAGGCCGATGCGTGGTGTCCGGCCGATGCGGTCTGCCCGCCGACGACGGGCAAGGAATACGCCTACGAACTGGTCAACGACAGCTGCGGCGTATCATCATCTCACTGGGCGTCCGTGACCATCCAGAGCTAGGAGCGAGACATGCCACATGTGACTGCAAGTGACCGGC
>CAYSHC010000083.1:12800-18057 GCA_964430855.1 uncultured Vicinamibacteraceae bacterium | reverse complement strand
GACCTGTACCTGCCGGTGAAGCCGGGGCGCGACGCGGCGCTGTTCGCGGGGGTGCTCCAGCTCATGATCGAGCGCGACTGGCTCGATCACGCGTTCATCGCCGAGCACACCGTGGGGTTCGAGCGGGTCGCGGAGTACTGCCGCGAGTGGACCCCCGCCCGCACGGCGGAGGTGACGGGCGTCCCCGAGCGCTCGATCCGCCAGGCCGCCGAGCTGTGGGGCGCCGCCCGCTCGAGCTTCCTCCTGCACGCGCGGGGGATCGAGCACCACTCCAGCGGGGTCGAGAACGTGCTCGGCTCGATCAACCTGGTGCTGGCCTCCGGCCGGATCGGGCGGCAGGGCAGCGGCTACGGCACGATCGTGGGCCAGGCCAACGGCCAGGGCGGCCGCGAGCACGGGCAGAAGTGCGACCAGCTCCCCGGCGGCCGCGACCTCTTCAACGAGAAGGACCGCGCGTACGTGGCCGGCGTCTGGGGCATCGCCCCGGAGGACCTGCCACGGCCGGGCGTCGACGCGTACGAGATCATCCGCAAGGCGCACCGCGGCGAGATCAAGGGCCTGCTCAGCATCTGCTTCAACCCTGTCGTCTCGCTGCCCGACAACAACTTCGTGCGCGAGGCGCTCGAGCGCCTCGAGTTCTACGTCGCGATCGACTTCTTCCTCAGCGAGACGGCCCGCTATGCCGACGTCGTGCTGCCCGGGTCGCTCCAGGAGGAGGACGAGGGCACCGTCACGCAGCTCGAGGGCCGCATCGTGCGCATCAACAAGGCCGTCGACCCGCCCGGCGACGCGCGGCAGGACTGGCGCATCATCCAGGATATCGCCCACGCGCTCGGGAGGCCCGAGGGGATGTCATTCGAGAGCCCGCGCGAGATCTTCGAGGAGCTGCGCGTGGCGTCGAAGGGCGGCGTGGCAGACTACTCCGGCGTCACCTACGAGCGGATCGAGCAGCACTACGGAGTCTTCTGGCCCTGCCCCGACGAGACGCCGCCCGGCGCACGCCCCCCTGGTCCGCAGGGCACGCCGCGGCTGTTCGAGCCCGGCTCCTGGAACCCCATCGCAAAGGGGGCGGGCCCGTTCTACTTCGAGGACGGACGGGCGCGCTTCCACGCGACGCCGTACGTCGGCCCTGCCGAGGACGTCGACGAGCAGTACCCGATTATCCTCACCACGGGACGTGTCGTGAGCCAGTTCCTCTCGGGCACGCAGACGCGCCGCATCGGGCCGCTCGTCGAGCACTACCCCGAACCGCGGGTCGAGATGCACCCGCGCCTCGCAAGCCGCCTCGGCATCGCCGACGGCGACTGGACGACCGTGGAGAGCCGCCGGGGCACCTGCACGCTGCGCGCGTCAGTGGTCACCACCATCAGGCCCGATACGGTGTTCGTGCCGTACCACTGGGGCGGACGGAAGAGCGCCAACCAGCTGACAATCTCGGCGCAGGACCCCGTCTCGAAGATCCCCGAGTACAAGGTCTGCGCGGTGCGCGTGCGCAGGGCCGAGGGGCCGCCCGCCTACGCCGAGCGGCTGGCGCCGCAGCAGTGACTGGAGGATGACGCGATGCCCGTCCCCGAGACCTACGAGTTCTTCATCGACCCGGCCCGCTGCATCGGGTGCCAGGCCTGCCTCCAGGCGTGCAGCGAATGCGACACGCACAAGGGACAGTCGATGATTCACCTCGACTACGTGGACCGCGCCCACTCCACGCAGACGGCGCCCGTGGTGTGCATGCACTGCGAGACACCGACGTGCGCCGAGGTGTGTCCCGCCGACGCCATCAAGCGCACCGAGGACGGCATCGTGCAGACGGCGCGCAAGCCCCGCTGCATCGCGTGCAACAACTGCGTCCTGGCCTGTCCCTTCGGCGTGCCGAAGATGCACACGGGGATGAGCCTCATGATGAAGTGCGACATGTGCTACGACCGGACTTCGGTCGGGCTCAAGCCCTGGTGCGCGTCGGTGTGCCCCAGCCAGGCGCTCGCGTTCGGCACGCGCGAGGAGATGGCGCGGCTGCGCCCGCACGCCGTGCCCGTCGACACGTTCCAGTTCGGCGCCCAGGCGATCAGGACCAGGGTCAAGCTGATGGTGCCCACCGACAGGGCGGCCGACGTCGTGGACGTCACCGCCGCGATGTACGAGCCCGCGATCGGTCACGACATGCTGACGGACGTCTTCGACGGTGACGACGACGTCCTGCCGGGGGGCGCGTCGTGATCCCGCGCGCGGGCAAGGAGCCGGCGGTGGCCGATCGGC
The DNA here is from genome assembly GCA_964430855.1 of uncultured Vicinamibacteraceae bacterium. Lineage (GTDB taxonomy): Bacteria > Acidobacteriota > Vicinamibacteria > Vicinamibacterales > Vicinamibacteraceae > JAEZDP01. The sequence goes on along the minus strand of CAYSHC010000083.1, from coordinate 15,804 downwards.
TCGTCACGCCGCCCGATGGCGCGCCGTACGAGGCCCAGCCGCGCTGGCGGCATGACTTCCCCATCGACGCCGCGCAGGACGACTACGTCTCGCGCCGGGAGCTCGCCAAGTTCATCGTCCTGACGAGCGCCGCCTTTGCGGCCGGGCAGTTCTGGATCGTCCTGAAGAGCGTGCGCGCCACGCTGTCGCCACCGCGGGCGCTGCGCATCGCGGCTCACAACGAGGTGCCCGTCGGCGGCGCCAAGGTCTTCCGGTATCCCGAGGGGAGCACGCCACGTCTGCTCGTCCGGACGGGCGAGGCGTCGTACGTCGCCTACGATCAGCAGTGCACGCACCTGCTGTGCCCCGTCGTGCCGGACGTCGCCAGCGGGCGTCTTCACTGCCCCTGCCACAACGGCTGGTTCGACCTGCACACGGGGCAGGTGCTGGCCGGGCCGCCGCAACGCCCGCTGCCGCGTGTCGTCGTCGAGGTGCGCGACGACGGGGTCTACGCGACGGGCGTGGAGGAGCGAACGACATGAGACGCCCACCCCGTGTCGTCCGCGCGCAGCGTCTGACCATCGTCAACGGCATCCTGCTGGTGGTGACGCTGATCGTCGTGCTCCAGCTCTGGCTGCTCACGGCCACGATGAACGCGTACCTCGGGGGTGACACGTCGATCGTCATGCCGGCCGCGCTGGCGAGCCTCGCGTGCTTCGGCCTGAACCTCGGGCTGCTGCGCTACCTGATGCGACTCGGGTAGGAACGACCCGGGCAGGACGCCCCGGGCAGGACGCCCCGGGTAGGGACGGCTCTCCGAGCCGTCCTGGAGTCTCCGAGCCGTCCTGGATCCTCCGAGCCGTCCCCAGGCTCGCGTCTCCGGGCGTCGCGTGCCAGACCCCGCGTCCCGGCGTGCTCGCCGTCGCATCGTCCGGTCCGTCGGCGTCATTGCTGGACGATCGAGCAGGCGAGCGAGGACGGCTCGGACAGCCGTCCCTACCGTGTTGCGCAAGGCTCGGAGAGCCGTCCCCACCGTGTTGCGCCAGCGCAACGAACGCGCGCGCTGGCCGCGCGCATACTGCGTCAATCGGGCTGCCTGCGCGGCCCAGGAGGCACTACACGTGGCATCCGAGCTTCCTCCCGCTGTTGCGCATCGGTTCGATGCGCTCGTCCCGCTGACACCCGAGGGCATCTCGAGCCGCCTGCTCGCGCGCACCGCGGGCGGCGTACTGACGCTGTTCACCTTCGACGCCGGGCAGACGCTTGCCGAGCACACGTCACCGTTCGAGGCATTCGCCCAGGTGCTCGAGGGCGCCATGACGCTCACGATTGGCGGCCAGGTCGTGCAGGCATCCCCGGGCACCATCGTGCGCATGCCGGCGCGGGTGCCGCACGCTGTCGAGGCGACCGCGCCGTCGCGGATGCTGCTGACGATGCTGCGCGACGCCGTCCCGGCACCGCCGGCGGACGCGCCGCTGTGAGGCAGCCGCGCGCGCACGCCAGCCGCGGGTCCCGGCGCTTACACAACTCTCACACTCGAGCTGCCACCGGCCGTGTGAGGATCCCCACGTGATGGACGCGATCGCCCTTCCCACCATCATCCAGGGCGGCATGGGCGTCGGGGTGTCGCACTGGCGCCTTGCGCGTGCCGTCGCGAGCACCGGCCAGCTCGGCGTCGTCTCGGGCACGGCCCTGGACCAGCTGTTCGTGCGGCGGCTCCAGGACGGCGACCCCGGCGGGCACCTCCGGCGCGCCTTGCGGCATTTTCCCGACCGCGCCCTTGCCGAACGTCTCGTCGAGACGTACCTGATCCCCGGTGGCAAGGGGCCGCTCGACAGCTACCGTACGCTGCCCTTGCACACGCTGCCCCTGGCACGCGACGTACAGGAGCTGTGTGTCGTCGCCAATTTCGCCGAGGTGTGGCTGGCCCGCGAGGGCCACGGCCACCCCGTCGGCATCAACTACCTGGAGAAGATCGCGCTGCCGCACCTGCCGTCGCTGTACGGCGCGATGCTGGCCGGCGTCGACTACGTGCTGATGGGCGCCGGCATCCCCCTGAAGGTGCCGGGCGCGCTCGACGTGCTGGCCAGGCACGAGCCGGCCAGCTATCCCGTCCCTGTCACCGGGGCATCAGGCGATGCGGGCTGGTCGGTGACCTTTTTCCCCAGGGACATCGTCAAGGCCGATCTGCCGCCGCTGCGGCGTCCGCGCTTCCTGGCGATCGTCTCGTCGGCGACGCTCGCGACCACGATGGTTAAGCGCGCGAACGGGCGGGTGGACGGCTTCGTCGTGGAGGGGCCGACCGCCGGCGGGCACAACGCGCCGCCCCGCGGAAAGCTCCGCCTGGACGAGGAGGGACAACCCGTCTACGGCGAACGCGACCGCGTGGACCTCGAGGCGATGCGTGCGCTCGGGCTGCCCTTCTGGCTCGCGGGCGGCCACGGGACGCCCGAGGCGCTGCAGGCCGCGCTCCGCGAGGGTGCCACGGGCATCCAGGTGGGGACCGCCTTTGCCTACTGCCTCGAGTCGGGCATGCGCGCCGACGACCGGCGGAAGGTGGCCGGGCGGGTGCGCGACGGGCAGGTGCGCGTGACCACCGATCCGCTCGCCTCGCCCACGGGCTTCCCGTTCAAGGTGGTCCGCGTGCAGGGGACGGTGTCCGAGCCCGAGGTTTACACACAGCGGCCCCGCATCTGCGACCTCGGGTACCTGCGCGAGGCGTACCTCCGCCCGGACGGGACCGTCGGGTTTCGCTGCCCTGCCGAGCCTGTTTCGCTTTATGTCGCCAAGGGTGGTGATCCCGCCGATACCGTCGGCCGAAAGTGCCTGTGCAACGCGCTCGTGGCCAGCGCCGGCCACCCGCAGGTCCGCGCGCGCCGCCACGTCGAGCCCGGCATCGTCACCTCCGGCGACGCACTCGGCGACCTGCGCCGCTTCATGCGCGACGACTCGCCCGAGTACTCCGCCGCCGACGTCGTCCACACGCTGCTCGGCCGGTAGGGACGGCTCTCCGAGCCGTCCGCAC
>CAYSHC010000083.1:9580-12700 GCA_964430855.1 uncultured Vicinamibacteraceae bacterium | reverse complement strand
CGGTAGGGACGGCTCTCCGAGCCGTCCGCACCACGGCCCGCTGTCAGCGGCCCGCGGCCTCCAGCCTCCGGTACTGGAAGTCCGTGCCCGCGATGGCGCCGTCGCGCAGGCGCTCGACACGAATCGTCAGCCCGTCGGCCGACGTCCGCGTGAAGATCACGCGGTTCGGGTTCGGTCCGGTCCCCTCGAATACCGCCGTCTGGCCCTCCACCTTCACCAGCCGGTGCGTGACGGCCACGTCCTTCTCCTGGCGCCCGACCAGCCCCTCGCCGGGGGCGAAGTGCTTGATGCGCAGGACCAGGCTGTCGCCCTCCTGCTCGATCGCGAGCAGCTCGTAGAGGCGCGGCTGGCCGTCCTGGACGTTGCGGTACATCGCCAGCATCGACGTGCCGAGCGGCGCGGTCCAGTGCTGCTCGATCGTGCGATCGCCGAGCGTGCCGGTCCACGGGCCGCTGATGAAGGCGAGCTGGTCAATCGTGGCCTTCGCGGGGGGCGCCGAGCCGATGGCGTCCTGCGCCACCGCGGGTGACGCCGTCACGGCGGCGGCGAGAAACAACAGGAAGAGACGAGGAACGGTGCGGAGGAGGGCGGTCGACATGGTCGCCCATGGTACACGCGGCCGCCGGCTGGCGTATCCTGCCGCCACATTCGATTCCCGAAAGGCCCGTGATGCTGCGAACCGCCACCCGCCGCCTGCTGATCGCCACGGCCTGTGCCGTGCTCCTGCCGCTGCCCGCGCCCGTCCGCGCGCAGCCGGCCGCCCCGTCCATCGACTCGCCCGTCGTCCACGACGACGGGCGCGTCAGCGTCGTCTTCCGCGCCGAGCACGCGAAGGAGGTGGTGCTGGCCGTCAACAGCCAGCCACGCCTGCCCATGACGCGCGGTGACGATGGCATCTGGCGCGCCACGACGCCACCGCTCGCCCCCGACGTCTACGGCTACCTGATCATCGTCGACGGCGTGCCCCACCTCGACCCGCTGAACACCGACATCGTGCCGAACCTGCTCAACCCGCAGAGCAAGTTCCACGTCCAGCGGGGGGCGCCGCAGCCCTGGGACGTCACCGACGTGCCGCGCGGCACGGTGCACCGGCACTTCTACAAGTCGGACGTCATCGGCGATCACCGCGACTACTACGTCTACACGCCGCCCGGCTACGACCCTGCCGCGGCGCGCCCGTATCCCGTCCTCTACCTGCTGCACGGGTACTCCGACGATGCCCGCGCCTGGACGAGCGTCGGGCACGCACACCTGATCCTCGACAACCTGATTGCGGCCGGCAGCGTCAGGCCGATGGTGGTCGTGATGCCGCTCGGCTACGGCGACCTCGCGATCGTGCAGCGTGGCAACGCCGGTCTGCGGGATCCGGCGGTCCGCACGCGCAGCTTCGAGCGGTTCCGGCAGAGCGTCCTCGAGGAGCTCATCCCGCGCGTCTCGCGCGACTACCACGTCGGCACCGACAGGGCGTCGCGGGCCATCGCCGGGCTCTCGATGGGCGGCGCGCAGTCGCTCTTCATCGGCCTGAACGCCCTCGACCGCTTCGGGGCCATCGGCGCGTTCAGCTCTGGCGGATTCGGCGATGCGCCCGACCTCGACCACGTGTTCCAGGGCGTGACGCCCGGCGGCCCGCGACCCGACCTGCTCTGGGTGGCCTGCGGCGTGGACGATCGCCTGCTGCCGGGCAACCGCGCCATCCGCGACTGGCTCGACAAGCGCGAGGTGCGCCACGTCTACAAGGAAACCGAGGGGGCCCACACCTGGTTCGTCTGGCGGCGCTACCTGGCCGAGTTCCTCCCCCTGCTCTTCCGCTGAGTCAGTGATAGGATGGCACCTAATCTCCACGCGATGGCCGCCCTCCCGTGGTCACGGAGCGTGCGGCAGTGGGTGCGGACGACCGACCCGTCTTCAGAGGAGTGACCCCGCATGCTGTCCCTGCTTGGCACCGCCATTGCCGGCCTGATCGTCGGCGCGATTGCAAAGCTCGTCATGCCCGGGAAGGATCCCGGCGGGATCATCGTCACGATGCTCCTCGGGATCGCGGGCGCGTTTGTCGGCATGCTCATCGGCCGCGCGCTCGGCTGGTACGAGGCGGGAGAACCCGCCGGCTGGATCATGTCGATCCTCGGCGCCATCCTCCTGCTCTTCATCTACAGAAAGGCGTTCGGCGGCGCCCGGGCCGCCTGACCCGACGACACCGATGGACGATCGCCCCTCCGGGTATGCCTGTCGAGCCTTCGCGCGACGCGCGTGGCTCGTGATCTGGGCGGCATCGCTCGCCGCGTGTGCGCCGCCCGGACCGCAGGTGGAGGGACTACCCGATCGGGTCGACTACAACCTGCACGTCAAGCCGATCCTGTCGGACCGCTGCTTCAAGTGCCACGGCCCGGACGACGCGGTGCGCCAGGCGGGGCTGCGGCTCGATACGCCCGAGGGGCCGTTGCTGACGCTCGCCTCCGGCGTGCAGGCCGTCGTGCCGGGCTGGCCCCGCCGCAGCGAGCTGGTGCGCCGCATCCTGAGCGACGACCCGGCAGTGAAGATGCCGGCGCCGGAGTCGCTGCTGACGCTCAGCGACTACGAGAAGGCGGTGCTCATCCGCTGGATCGCCCAGGGCGCCGAGTGGAAGCCGCACTGGGCGTTCACGCCGCCCCAACGGCCCGAGGTCCCCGCCCCCCGCACCGACCTGCCACCGGGTGTCCGCCCACTCAACGCCATCGACAACTTCGTCCACGCGCGGCTCGCCGGCCTCGGCCTCCAGCCGGCGCACGAGGCCTCGCGCGAGACGCTGCTCCGCCGCGTCACCCTCGCGCTGACGGGTCTCCCCCCGACGATAGCCGAGGTCGACGCGTTCCTCGCCGACACGTCGCCCGACGCGTACGAGAAGGTCGTCGACCGGCTGCTCGCCTCGCCCCGGTACGGTGAGCGCGTCGCCACCGACTGGCTCGACGTCGCCCGCTACGCCGACTCGCATGGCTACCAGGACGACGGCATGCGGCCGATGTGGCCGTGGCGCGACTGGGTCATCGACGCGTTCAACCGCAACATGCCGATGGACCAGTTCATCACGTGGCAGCTCGCCGGCGACCTGCTGCCGAACGCGACGCGGGAGCAGCGCCTCGCGAC
>CAYSHC010000083.1:0-9570 GCA_964430855.1 uncultured Vicinamibacteraceae bacterium | reverse complement strand
GGCGGCATCGTTCCAGAGGAGTACCGCGTCGAGTACGTTGCCGACCGCGTCAACACGTTCGGCACCGCGTTCCTCGGCCTGACGCTGGAGTGCGCCCGCTGCCACGACCACAAGTACGACCCGGTCATGCAGCGGGAGTATTTCGAGCTGTTCGCCTTCTTCAACAGCGTCAACGAGGCGGGCCAGATTCCGTACTCCGGGATGCCGAGCCCGACGCTGCTGCTGCCCACACCGGAGGCCGAGACCGAGCTGGCCGCGCTGCGCGCGCGGCGCGAGGCGCTCGAGCCGCTGGTGGCCGTGGACGCCGCCGCGTACGACGAGGGCTTCGAGGCGTGGCTCGCGCGGCCGGGCCGCCTGGAAGCGCCGCCGCACGCGCTGGCCGACCTCTCGTTCGAGCAGGTGCGCGAGCGCTCGGTGATCGAACGTTCGGACAACCGCCCCCCGCGTCGCGAGACGCGGCGGGAACTGACCAACCGCGCGCGCCCCTCCGAACCGGCCTCGCTGCAGGGTGAGGCGCCGCGGCTGCCCCGCCTCGTGGAGGGTCGCGTCGGGAACGGCCTGCGGCTCGTCGGCGACAGCCACCTGCAGCTGGCGAAGGAGGTCGGCGTGTTCGACAGGCACGAGCCGTTCTCGGCGAGCCTGTGGGTCCGCGTGGACGAGGCGGGGACCAGCGGCCCGCTGCTGTCGCGCTCCGGCGGCAGCGCCGACGGCTACCGCGGCTATGCCGTGATGCTCATGCCCGACGGACGCCTGGACGCGTGGCTGCACCACGTCTACCCGGACAACTCCATCCAGGTCGTCACCGAGCAGGCGCTGACGCCCGGGACGTGGCACCACGTCGCGCTGGTCTACGACGGGTCGAGCCGCGCGAGCGGACTGCGCCTCTTCATCGACGGCGGGCGCGCGCCGGTGAAGGTGCTCAACGACAACCTCCAGCGCAGCATCGTCAACAGCGGCATCCCGACCAACCAGTCGTGGGGCGGCATCAACAGCCTGCGCGTCGGTCGGCTCGGCGAGCAGACGCTCCAGGACGTCACGGTGGACGAGTTCCGCCTGTTCGCGACGGCGCTGACGACCCTAGAAGTCGAGGCGCTGGCCGGCAGGCGCGCCCTGGGCGACCCGCTGCCGGCCGGCGAGGCGGCTGCGGCGCCCGAGGTCCGCGAGGCGCTCCGCGAGCACTACGTGCAGCGCAAGGCACCCGGCTTTGCCAGGGCGCTCCGCGAGCTGACGGCCGTGCGTGCCGAGGAGAACGAGTTGCTCACCTCGCAGCTCGAGGTGATGGTGATGCGCGATTTGCCGGAGCCGCGCCCCACCTTCGTCCTCGCGCGCGGCGCCTACGACGCGCCGACCACGCCCGTCGAGCCGGGCACGCCCGCCTTCCTGCCGCCGATGGCCGACGACCTGCCGCGCAACAGGCTCGGCCTGGCGCGATGGCTGGTGGATCGGAACCATCCGCTGACGGCGCGCGTGCTGGTCAACCGCGTGTGGGCGTCGCTGTTCGGGCGCGGCCTCGTCGCGACGCCCGACGACTTCGGCAACCAGGGCGACCTGCCCAGCCACCCCGAGCTGCTCGACTGGCTCGCCGTCGAGTTCGTCGCGTCAGGATGGGACCTGAAGGCGCTCCACCGCCAGATTGTGCTCTCGGCCACGTTCCGCCAGTCGTCGGTGGCCGACGCGGCAACCCGCGAGCGCGACCCCGACAACGTGTGGCTGGCGCGCGGCCCGGCCTTCAGGCTCTCGGCCGAGCAGATCCGTGACACCGCCCTGGCCGTGAGCGGCCTGCTCGTGGACACGATCGGAGGGCCGAGCGTCTACCCGTACCAGCCGGAAGGCCTCTGGGAAGAGCTCGCCACCCGCAACGCGACGACCTATGAGCAGGGCAGCGGCGACGACCTGTACCGACGCAGCCTCTACACCGTGTGGAAGCGATCCTCGCCGCCGCCCGCGGCCATCAGCTTCGACGCGGCGGAGCGCTTCGCCTGCACGGTCAACCGCCAGCGGACGACGACGCCGCTGCAGGCGCTGGTGCTGATGAACGACCCGCAGTACGTCGAGGGCGCACGCATGCTCGCCGAGCACGTCGTGCGCGAGGGCGGCAGCACCGCCGAGGCCCGCGCGCGCTACGCGTACCGGCGCGCGACGAGCCACACGCCGTCGGAGGCGGCCGTGCAGCGCCTCGTGGCGCTGTACGACGCCGAATACACGCGTTTCTCCCAGGACCGCGCCGCCGCGCGCGCCTTGCTCGCCACCGGCGAGCACCCCATCGACCGCACGCTCGATCCCGCCGACCTGGCGGCGTGGACCGTTGTCTCGAATACGATCATGAACCTGGATGCCGTGGTGTACACGCGATGAGCAAGACCGCACGCGTGAAACGGGCGCTCGCCGCCCTGCTGACCAGCCTGGCCGCTGCCGCCTGCGGCGTGCCCGGCCCGCAGGTGGATGGCCTGCCCGAGAAAGTCGACTTCGCCCTCCACGTGAAGCCGCTGCTGAGCGACCGGTGCTTCAAGTGCCACGGCCCTGACGCGGCGTCACGCAAGACCGACCTCCGCCTCGACGTGCCCGAGATCGCCTTCGCGCGGCTCGCCTCGGGGGCGACGGCCATCGTCCCGGGGCGTCCCGGCAAGAGCGACGTGGTTCGCCGGATCCTCAGCGATGACCCGGCGATCCGGATGCCCTCGCCCGACTCGCACCTGACGCTGAGCGACTACGAGAAGGCGCTGATCATCCGCTGGATCGACCAGGGCGCCGAGTGGGCGCCGCACTGGGCGTTCACCCCGCCGACGATGCCGGAGGTGCCGCCCCTGCCGGCGCACGCGCGCGCCTACAACCCGATCGACAACTTCGTGCGCGCCCGCGCCGACGCGCTCGGCCTGCCGCAGGCGCCGGAGGCGTCGCGCGAGACGCTGATCCGCCGCGTGACGCTCAGCCTGACGGGGCTGCCACCGACCATCGAAGAGGTCGAGGCGTTTGTGAACGACCCGGCGCCGGACGCCTACGAGAAGCTCGTCGATCGCCTGCTGGCCTCGCCGGCCTACGGCGAGCGCATGGCGTCCGACTGGCTCGACATCGCGCGCTTCGCCGACTCGCACGGCTACCAGGACGACGTCATGCGCGACATGTCGCCGTGGCGCGACTGGGTCATCGACGCGTACAACCGCAACCTGCCGCTCGACACGTTCATCACCTGGCAGCTCGCGGGCGACCTGCTGCCGGAGCCGACACGCGAGCAGCGTCTGGCCACGGCGTTCAACCGGCATCACATGCAGAGCCAGGAGGGCGGCATCGTGCCGGAGGAGTACCGGGTCGAGTACGTCGCCGACCGCGTGCAGACGTTCGGGCAGGCGTTTCTCGGCCTGAGCCTCGACTGCGCCCGCTGCCACGACCACAAGTACGACCCGGTGACGCAGAAGGAGTACTTCCAGCTGTTTGCCTTCTTCAACAGCGTCAACGAGTCGGGACAGGCGCCCTACTCCGGCATGCCGAGCCCCACGGTGGTGCTGCCGAGCGCGGAGGCCGAAGCGCGGCTGGCCGAGCTCGAGCAGGAGCGGCGCGCGCTCGAGGCCGAGGCCGCCATCGACAACCCCGCGTACGACGCCGCGTTCGAGGCCTGGCTGGCCGGGCCGGCGCGCCGGGCGGCACGCCTGCCGGCGCGTGAGGGCCTGATCGTGCACCTGCCGCTCGACGCGCCGCGCGCGCGGCCGGTGCCGCAGCGCGCGGGCCGCCCGGGCGCCGGGCCGACGCGGCAGCTGGTGTTTGCCAATCTCGCGCGGCCGCAGGAGCACGGCATCCTCGGCGGGGATCCCGACCGCATCCCGGCAACGGTGCCGGGCCGCCTCGGTGAGGCGCAGCGGCTCGTGGGCGACAGCGAGATCCACGCGGCCTACGGCGTCGGCTTCTTCGACAGGCACCAGCCGTTCTCGCTCGGCATCTGGTTCCGCATCGACGAGCCCGGGGCGGCCGGGCCGCTGGTGACGCGATCGGGCGGCTTCGCCAACGGCTATCGCGGCTACCTCGTGCAGATCGAGGAGGACGGCAGGGTCACGGCGTCGCTGCACCATGTGGCGCCCGACGACTCGGTCGTCGTCCGCACGATCGACCCCGTGGCGCCGCACGCATGGCGTCACCTGACCTTCACCTACGACGGCTCGAGCCGCGCGTCCGGCCTCCGACTCTTCCTCGACGGCGCCCCCGTGGCCACCGAGACGGTGGTGGACAACCTGACGCGCAGCATCTTCGAGAGCGGCATCGAGGGCAACCAGATGTCGGGCCGTCCGCTGAGCCTGCGCATCGGCGGCGTCGGTGAGCTGAGCAAGGAAACGCTGCGCGATGTGTCGGTGGACGACTTCACGATGTTCGAGCGCCAGCTGTCCGCCCTGGAGGCGGCCGCGCTCGCCGGCGCGCGCCAGCCGGACGCGCCGCTCGTCACGAAGGACCCGGCGGCGCTGACGGCCGACGAGCGCGCCGCGCTCCGCGAGCACTACGTCCTGCACGTCTCGCCGGAGCGGGCGCGGGTGCTGGCCCGCCTGACGGCCGTCCGCGACGAAGAGAACAAGCTGTGGACATCGCAGCCGAGCGTGATGGTGATGCGCGACCTCCCGACGCCGCGCCCCACGTTCGTCCTCGCGCGCGGCGCCTATGACTCGCCGACCGATCGCGTCGAGCCCGGCACGCCGCAGGCAATCCTGCCGTTCCCGGACGACCTGCCGCGCAACAGGCTCGGCCTGGCGCAGTGGCTGCTCTCCCCACAGCAGCCGCTCACCGCGCGCGTCATCGCCAACAGGTACTGGGCGAAGGCGTTCGGCCGCGGCCTCGTCGCGACGGCCGCCGACTTCGGCAACCAGGGCGAGCTGCCGTCGCACCCCGAGCTGCTCGACTGGCTGGCGACGACGCTCGTCCAGTCGGGCTGGGACGGCAAGGCGCTGCACCGGCTCATCGTCACGTCCGCCACCTACCGGCAGTCGTCCATCGCGACACCGGAGCTGCGCGAGCGGGATCCCGAGAACCGGCTGCTCGCGCGCGGGCCGTCGTTCCGCATGTCGGCCGAGCAGATTCGCGACGCGGCCCTCGCCACGAGCGGGCTGCTGGTGCGGAAGATCGGCGGCCCCAGCGTGTTCCCGTACGAGCCGCCGGGGCTGTGGTCGGCCCTCCAGTCGGGCAAGGAGTACCCCCAGTCCACCGGAGAGGGCCTCTATCGCCGGAGCCTCTACACCGCCTGGAAGCGTGCCTCGCCGCCGCCCTCGGCCATCAGCTTCGACGCGTCGGAGCGGCTCACCTGCACGGTGACGCGGCAGCGGACCAGCACGCCCCTCCAGGCGCTCGTGCTGCTCAACGACCCGCAGTACGTGGAGAGCGCACGCGTGCTGGCCGAGCAGCTCGTCAGGCGCGGTGGCTCGCCGGCCGACCAGGTGACCTACGGCTTCCGGCGCGTCCTCAGCCGCACCCCGACGTCATCGGAGGTGGAGCTGCTGGCGAACCTCTACGAGACCGAGCACGGGCGCTACGCCGCCGACAGGAAGGCGGCCGAGGCGCTGCTCTCGACGGGCGAGCGGCCCCGCGATCCGGCCCTGGATCCCGCGGACGTGGCCGCATGGACGGTCGTCGCGAGTACGATCATGAATCTCGACGAAGCGGTGCATACACGATGAAGGAACTGCGCGATCTCAAGTTCAACGCCACCCGACGGCACTTCCTGTCGGCGACGAGCCTCGGCATCGGGAGCGTCGCCCTCGGGTCGCTGCTCGACCCGCTGCGGCTGTTCGGCCAGGACGCGTCGGGAGGCGCGTCCACGGCGGGCACCGCGGCGCACGTGCTCGGCGAGCGGCATGTCGTGCCGCGCGCCAAGCGCGTGATCTACCTGTTCCAGAGCGGCGGCCCGTCGCAGCTCGAGCTGTTCGACTACAAGCCGCTGCTCGCGAAGATGAACGGCGAGGAGCTGCCGGCGTCGGTGCGCATGGGCCAGCGCCTCACGGGCATGACGGCGCACCAGAAGTCCTTCCCGCTCGCGGGCTCGCAGTTCAGCTTCGCGCAGCACGGCAGCAACGGCGCCTGGGTCAGCGAACTGCTGCCGCACACGGCCCGGATCGTGGACGACCTGTGCATCGTGAAGTCGATGTACACCGAGGCCATCAACCACGACCCGGCGGTCACGTTCTTCCAGACGGGCTCGCAGCTGGCCGGGCGCCCCGCGATCGGCTCGTGGCTGTCGTACGGCCTCGGGTCCGAGAACTCGAACCTGCCAGCCTTCATCGTGCTGCTGTCACGCGGACGCGCCGGCGACCAGCCGCTCTACTCGCGCCTGTGGGGCAGCGGCTTCCTGCCGTCGCAGCACCAGGGCGTGCAGCTGCGGAGCGGCAAGGACCCGGTGCTGTACCTGAACGACCCCGACGGCCTCGATCGCGAGACGCGCCGGCGGATGCTCGACACGTTCCGCGCACTCGAGGAGGAGCAGCACGCGCGCGTGCTCGATCCCGAGATCAACGCCCGCATCGCGCAGTACGAGATGGCGTACCGCATGCAGACGTCGGTGCCGGAAGCGATGTCGGTTGACGACGAGCCCGAGTACATCTTCGACCTGTACGGTCCCGACGCGCGCGTGCCCGGCACGTTCGCGGCCAACTGCCTGCTCGCGCGCCGCCTCGCCGAGCGCGACGTCCGGTTCATCCAGCTGTACCACCAGGGGTGGGACCAGCACGGCAACCTGCCGAAGGACATCCAGACCATGGCCAGGTCGGTCGACCAGGCATCCGCGGCACTGGTCACCGACCTGAAGCAGCGCGGGCTGCTCGACAGCACGCTGGTCATCTGGGGTGGCGAGTTCGGGCGGACCAACTACTCGCAGGGCAAGCTCACGGCCGACAACTACGGCCGTGACCACCATCCGCGCAGCTTCACCGTGTGGATGGCCGGCGGCGGCACCAGGCCGGGGCTCGTCTACGGCGAGACCGACGAGTTCGGCTACAACATCGTGCGCGACCCGGTGCACGTGCACGACTTCCAGGCCACGCTGCTGCACCTGCTCGGGATCGACCACGAGCGGTTGACGTTCCGGCACCAGGGCCGCCGGTACCGGCTCACCGACGTCCACGGACAAGTGGTGACCGGACTGCTCGCGTGACGTCGCGCGCTGCTCTCTGGATGCGCCGCGTCCGGACGCTGGCGTCACGCGTGCCGGCGTGGACCTGGCCCGCGGTGGCGCTCGCGCTGCTGACGGCCGCCTTCGTGCTGTCGCTCGCGCCACGCGACCGCCTCGATCTGGTCGTGGCGTTCGGCCGGTTCCACCCGGGTTTCGTCCACCTGCCGATCGGCGCGCTCGCCGTCGCCGCCGTGCTCGTCGCGCTGGCGCGCACAGGCCGGATGCCGGCGGCACGCGCGGCGCTGGTGCCCGTGCTCGCCGTGGCGACGGCAGGTGCCGTGGCCGCGGTGGCCGCCGGCCAGGCGCTGTCGTCCGACGGCGCCTACGGGGGCGACACGTTCGAGTGGCACCGGCTCCTCGGCTACGTCGTCGCGCTGGTTGCCGCGGCCGCGACATTTGCGGCCTGGCGGGAGACACGCCGGTCGCCGTCCGGATCGGCAGCCGCCCCCCTCGCCACCGACGTGACGGTGCTGGCCGGAATGTTCGTGCTCACGGTCGCCGGACACCTGGGCGGCACGCTCACGCATGGGGAGGGCTACCTCACCGAGCGCCTGCCGGCCCCGCTCAACGCGTGGTTCGGGCACGGCCGCGGCGTCGAGGCCCGCGCGCGCGTGCATCCGGCGGAGGTCGTCGTCTACGAGGCGCTGGTGGCGCCCGTGCTCGAGGAGCACTGCGTCGACTGCCACGGCCCGTCGAAGGCCAACGGCGAGCTGCGGCTCGACACGCCCGAGCAGATCACCAGGGGCGGTCGGACCGGCGCGTCGATCGTCGCCGGCCAGGCCGCGGCCAGCGACCTCATCACCCGGCTCTGGCTGCCGCCGTCACATCCCGACGTGATGCCGCCGCGCGGGCGGCCGCCGATGCCGCCGGCCGACGCGACCCTCCTGCGGTGGTGGGTGGACCAGGGCGCGTCGTTCCAGGCCACGCTCGCCGACGTCGAGCTGATTCCGGAGGTCAGGCCGGCCATCCAGGCACGCGTCGGCGACGTGATGATTGGCGGCCCCTCGCTGCTGGCCGTCGACCCGGGCCCGCTCGACACGGGCACGCTGGCGGCGCTCACGTCGAAGGGGCTGCCCGTGAGCCGGCTGGCAGCCGACGTCGACTGGCTCCAGGTGAGCGGGCGCGGCAAGGGGCGCGCGTTCGGCGACGCCGAGGTGGAGGCGCTGCTGCCGCTGGCGCCGCACGTCACGTGGATGGATCTCGGCGGCACCGCCATCACGGACGCCGCGGCGCAGACGCTGGCGAAGTTTCCGAACCTCACCCGCCTGGACCTCGACAGGACGGCCCTGACCGACGCCGGCCTGGGCGCACTGGCCGGGCTCCAGCACCTCCAGTCGCTGAACGTGTACGGCACGCGTATCACCGACCAGGGCCTGGCGGCACTCGACGGCGTCGCGTCACTCGAGACGCTCTACGTCGCAGGGACCGGCGTCACCGAAGAAGGCGTGCGCGCGGCGACGACCGCGCACCCCAAGCTCACGGTGCACGGCGGGCCGGTCACGACGGTGTCGCCGCCCGCGCCTCCTGCTGACGACCCAGCCACACGCCCAGCCCCAGCCAGATGACGGCGAGCGGAATGGTGAGCGCAGCGAGGCCCGCCAGCGCGAACCCCAGCGCCCGCACGCCCCCTTCCGTCCACGCGCCGAGCACGTCGCCGCCGCGGTAGACGAAGGTATCGGTCACGGCCTTCGACTTGTACTTGTCCTCGCGGCTCACCACGGTGAACAGCGTCTCGCGGGCCGGACGCGTGACGGCACGCTGCACGGCACGGAACGTCGCCTCGAACATCACGAGCACGGTGAACGACCCGGCGAGCGCCAGGCCGATGAAGCCGAGCGAGACGACAAGCGGCAGAAGCGCGAGGGCGACCGCGACGCCGAAGCGCTTCATGATGTGGCCGGTCACCACCGCCTGCAGGACCAGCGTCGTCACCTGCGTCATCAGGTCGATCCACGCAAAGAGCTGCGTCTGCTCGTCCACCGTGTCGCCGAGCGCGTCGACCATCGCCAGGCGCGTCATGTAGATGAAGGTGGCCGTGACGGTCATGATGAGGACGTACGACGAGATCCCGAGCAGGTAGGGCGAACGCACGACGGCCGACAGCCCCTCCCATGCGCTGCCGCCGATGACGGCCTGGTTCTGCGCCGCGACGGAAGCGGGCGCCTGCGGCGCCTCGGCGGCGGAGGCCGGCTGGAGGTGGCTCACGAGCCAGGCGGCGCCAATGGCCAGCAGCAGGAAGCCGGCCGCGACGAGCAGGAGCGCAGGGGTGCCGAGCGGCTCGACGAGCATGCCGGCCAGCCACGGCCCCGCGATGGCGCCGAGCGTGCCGCCCACCGCGATGACGCCGAAGATCCGCTTGCTCTGCTCGAGCGTGAAGCGGTCGGCCATCAGCGCCCAGAACACCATCGTGCTGAACAGGTTGAAGACGCTGAACC
>CAYSHC010000082.1:0-18356 GCA_964430855.1 uncultured Vicinamibacteraceae bacterium | reverse complement strand
GGCCGGTGATGACGTCCACCGACGGGCGCTGCGTCGCCAGGATCAGGTGGATGCCCACGGCGCGCGCCATCTGCGCGAGGCGGCAGATCGACTGCTCGACCTCGTTGGACGCCACCATCATCAGGTCGGCCAGCTCGTCGATCACGACGACGATGAAGGGCAGCGGCTTCATCGGCTCGCCCGTCTTCGGGTCAGGCCGCGTCTCGCCGTTGTCGATCGCGAGCTTCAGGTTGCGGTTGAACTGCTCGATGTTCCTGACGCCGAAGGCGGCGAGCGTCTTGTAGCGCTCCTCCATCTCGCGCACGGCCCAGCGCAGGGCGTTGGCGGCGAGCTTCGGCTCGACGACGACCGGCGTGAGCAGGTGCGGGATCTGCTCGTACATGCCGAGCTCGAGCCGCTTCGGGTCGATCATGATGAACCGCACCGCATCGGGCGTCGCGCGGTAGAGGATGCTCGTCAGCATCGCGTTGAGGCCGACCGACTTGCCCGTGCCCGTGGACCCGGCGATGAGCAGGTGCGGCATCGTCGCGAGGTCGCTGACGTAGGGTTCGCCGTGGATGGTCTTGCCGAGCGCGATGGTCAGCTTCGACGTCGAGCGGCGGTAGGGCTCCGACTCGAGCAGCTCGCGCAGCGAGATCTGCTCGCGCTGCGGGTTCGGGATCTGGATGCCGACGGTCGACTTGCCGGGGATGCGGTCGATGAGCACCGACTCGGCGCGCATCGCCAGCGAGAGGTCCTCCGAGAGGCCGGTGATCTTGCTGTACTTCACGCCGGCATCCGGCTTGAACTCGTACGTCGTGACGACGGGGCCTGGCAGGATCTGGACGACGCTGCCCTCGACCGAGAACTCGCGGCACTTGTCCTCGAGGTGGCGCGCCGACTCCATCAGCTCGCGCTCGTCGATCTTCCGCTCGCCGACGGCCGGGTCGAGCAGGGCGAGCGGCGGCAGCGCGTACTCGCCGTGCTTGCGCTCGGCCGGGGCCCGCAGCTCGGGTTCGCTGTCGGTCAGCGGCAGACTCTCGGGTGTAGCCGTCCGCATGACGGGCTTGCGAACGGGCGGCACGGGCGTCGGCGCGGACGCCGCGCGCGGCGAGGGCCGTTCCCGCCGGCGCGGGGCCGGCTCGTCGGCCTCGTCAGCCCCGCGCGCCGGCGGCTCGGCCGACGCCGAGGCAGGCGGGCGGATGCGGCGCGGCACCTCGGCGGCCCGCACCTGGGCGGTGACGCGCTGCACCTCTTCCTCCGACAGCCCCTTGTCGAGGTGCTTCTGGATGACCTCGCGCCGCTGGGCGTCGCGTCGTCGTGCCTCGCGGCGCGCCTCGATGCGCGCCGCGTACGCCCGGACGCGCTGCCGTACGCGCTCCGCCGCGGCGGCGGTGAGCTCGCCGAGCGAGACCTGGGTCGTCAGCAGGAAGCCGAGGACGCCGACGGCGAAGATCGTGATCACGCTGCCGGTGCGACTCAGGTAGGCGATCGCGACGTCGGCCAGCAGCGCGCCGAGGTGACCGCCGGCGAGGATCGCGCGGCCGTCGCGGAGCGTCTCGCCGAGGGCGAGCGCCAGCAGCGATGCGCCGCAGAGCAGGAGCAGGACGGCGCCCACGGCCTTGGTCGCCCCGGCCGACAGCGTGCGGCACCAGAAGTAGTGCCATCCGGCGACGAGCAGGACGACCGGCACGAGGAACGACGCGTAGCCGAGCAGCTGGAAGGCGCACTCCGCCACGAAGGCGCCGACGGGGCCCGCGAAGTTCTCGACGTCGCGCGGCGGGCCCGCATAGAAGAACCAGGCCGGGTCGGCCGGCGAGTACGAGGCCAGCGCCACGAACCACAGGAGCGCGGCGGCAAACAGCGCCACGCCCAGCACCTCGCTCAGCCGACGGGACATCACCGAGGCAGACACGTCACATCTCCATCACGACGGGCACCACGAGCGGGCGGCGCCCGCCAGCCTTGCGCCGCAGCACCCGCTGCAGCTCCTGGCGAATCCGTTCCTTCAGCAGACCCACGTCCGTCCGTTCCTCGAGGGGGGCCTCGTTCAGCGCCGCGCGCAGCAGCGCACCGGCGTCCTTCAGCAACTCGCCGGTCGTCTCGTCCTGGACGAACCCGCGCGTGATGACGTCGGGCACGCCGACCATCTCGCCGGTCGTCGCGTTGACGGTGACCACGGGCACCACGAGTCCGTCGCCCGCGAGGTGACGACGGTCGCGCAGCACCTCGTCGGCGACCTCGCCGGTGCGCGTGCCGTCGATGAGGACGCGCCCGACCTCGGCCTTCCCGACGATGCCGCCCGTCTGCCCGTCGAAGCGCACGATGTCGCCGTCGTCGGCGAGGATGACCTCGGGGCGCGGGCGCGTGACGTCGAGGGCCATGCGCGCGTGGCGTGCCAGCTGCCGGTACTCGCCGTGGATCGGCATGAAGTAGCGCGGCCTGACGAGCGACAGCATCAGCTTCAGCTCCTCGGCCGATCCGTGGCCGGAGACGTGGACGTGTTTCAGGCCTTCGTAGACCACGTCGGCGCCGCGCAGCGTCACGTGGTTCATGACGCGGCCGATCGCGCGCTCGTTCCCCGGGATCGCGCGGGCGGAGAAGACCACCACGTCGTCGTCACCGAGCTTGACGTGCCGGTGGTCGTCGATGGCGATACGCGACAGCGCGGCCATCGGCTCGCCCTGCGAGCCCGTCGTGATGCACACGACGTCGCTCGACGGGAAGTTGCGGACGTCGCTGTCGCGGATCTGCACGCCCGCCGGCACGCGCAGGTAGCCGAGGCGCTGGGCGATCTCCGAGTTCTCGACGACACCGCGCCCGACGAAGGCGACGCGGCGGTCGAACTGCGCCGCCAGGTCCACGAGGATCTGCATCCTGTGGATGCTCGACGCGAACATCGCCACGACGATCTTGCCCGGCGTCCGCGTGAAGATCTCCTCGAAGCCGTCGGTGACGTCGCGCTCCGATCCGGCAAAGCCCGGGCGATCGACGTTGGTGCTGTCGCCGAACAGCGCGAGGACGCCCGTCTGCCCGAGCTCGGCGAGCCGGTGCAGGTCGGTCGCCTCGCCGTCGAGCGGCGTCTGGTCGATCTTGAAGTCGCCCGTGTGCACGATGACGCCGGCGGGCGTGTGGATGGCGAGCGCGACGCAGTCGGGCATGCTGTGCGTCACGCGCAGCAGCTCCACGGTGAAGGGCCCGACGTCCACCCGCTCGCGCGGCTTCACGACGCGCAGCCGACCCCTGACGTCGATCTGGTGCCGCTCGAGGCGCTGCTCGGCCATCGCGAGCGTCATCGCCGTGCCGTGGACCTGGCCCGCGACGTGCGGCATGAGATAGGGGAGGCCGCCGATATGGTCCTCGTGCCCGTGGGTCAGGAAGACGGCCGCGACCTTGTGGCCGAGCGACTCGAGGTACCCGAGATCGGGCACGATGAGGTCCACACCCGGCAAGTCGGGGTCCGGGAACATCACGCCCGCGTCCACGACAATCGTCGTCTCGCCGCACGTAATCGCCATCGTGTTCATGCCGAACTCGCGGAGCCCGCCGAGCGGCACGACATCGACGGGATACGGGAGCGGTGGCGCCTCGAGTGTGCTCATCACGGATGCGTGTACTGACCGATCGAAAAACCGGACACAGAGCCAGTCGCGCGTGCGCGCGGCGACACGTCTACTGCCGTTTGACGTGCACCCGGACCATCAGCCGGGGAGGCGTGACATCCAGGGTACCGACGCGTCGCCGGGGCGGGGAGCCGCCGCGCCGCGTCGATGGCTCAGGCGCTGGGAAACCTGAACAGGAGACTCCTGTATACCGTCGAGGAGGATAGCACAGCTCATGGCGTGTCCGGACGGGCGCGGGCCAGCCGCGCGAGCGTCGCGACATCGAGCATTTCCGCACGAACCTCGGCACGCAGGCCCGCCGCGTCGAGCCAGGCGGCGACGACGTCGGCGCGTGGCTCGACGGCGTCGCGCAGGGCCCGGCCGAGCGTCTTGCGGCGCATCGTGAACAGCCGCCGCACGAGCGCGTCGAACGCCGCGCGGTCGGGGATCTGCACCTCCGACGGGCCGAACACCAGCCGGACGACGGCGGAGTGGACGGCAGGTGGCGGCCGAAAGGCGCCGGGCGGCAGCGTGAAGAGCCGCTCGGCCCGGGCATCGAGCGCCGCCGCGATGGCGAGTGGCCCGTACGCCCGCGTGCCGGGCGTGGCGACGATCCGCTCGACGACCTCGCGCTGGAGCATCAGCGTGGCGTCGCGCAGCACGCCGCGACGGCCGAGGTCGAGGAGCCGGAGCAGGATCGGGGTGGACAGGTTGTAGGGCAGGTTCGCGGCGACCCGGTACGGCCCCGTGCCGTCCCACCACGTCTCGTCGGGCATCGCGAGGAAGTCGCCCGTGTGCACGTGCAGGCGCGGATGCGGCGACGCCGCCAGGCCGGCGGCCAGGTCGCGGTCGATCTCCACCGCGTGCACGGTGGCGCCGCTGCCGACGAGCGCGTGCGTGAGCGCGCCGCGGCCGGGGCCAATTTCGAGGAAGGTCTCGCCGGGGCGCGGGTCGATGGCCGCCACGAGCCGATCCGCCCAGGGCCGTTCGAGGAAGTGCTGTCCGAAGCGCTTGCGCGCCCTCACTCCTCGTCCGCTCCGGCGTCGGCCCAGAACTCGTCCTCGACGGCCTGGATTTCTTCCTCGCTCATCCCGAAGTAGTGGCCCACCTCGTGGATGAGCGTCTCGGCGACCATCGCGACGAGGTCGTCCTCGTTGATCGCGTCCTCCTCGTGCGGCCCCTGGTAGATGACGATCTGATCGGGCTCGCGATTACCGTCGGCCCACGGCCGCTCGGTGAGCGGCGTCCCGAGGTAGAGGCCGTAGAGCGTGTCGGGAGGCTCGATCTCCATCTCCGCCAGCAACTCCTCGGGCGGGTAGTCCTCGACGACGAGCGCGATGTTGCGCATGGCATTGCGGAAGCGCTCGGGGATCAGCTCGATCGCTTCCTCGATCAACCCGGCGAATTCGTCCCGCGTCATCGTGACCTCTTTCGGGTGGGCGCTCCGGCCGACGCCGCGCTTCGGCTCGCCGCCTTCTTCGTGCCGGCGGCCCTCGTCACCGGCGCCCGCGCGGCCTGAGAGCGCGCAGCCTGCGGGCGCCCGGCCTTTCCGGCGCGGCGCGGGGCGCCAACCGGCGGCGCGTCGAGGTCGAGCGGCGCGGTGCCCGCCGTCTTGAACGGGTAGCGACAGAGCGGCGCCACGTGGCACGCCGCGCAGAGCGGCTTCGGCCTGCACACACGACGTCCGTGCAGGATCAGCGCGTCGGACAGCATCGTCCAGCGCGCGGGCTCGATGGCGGCGCACAGGTCGCGCTCGACGCCCTCGGGCGTGGTTTCGCGGGTGAGGCCGATGCGCTGCGCGACGCGGAGCACGTGCCGGTCGACGGGCAGGCCGGGCACGCCGAGCGCGTGGCCCAGGACGACGTTGGCGGTCTTCCTGCCGACGCCGGGCAGGGCGGTGAGCGCGTCCATGTCTGCCGGGACCTCGCCGCCGTGATCGCGGACGAGGCGCTGCGCCAGGCCGACGATCGCCTTGCTCTTGGCGCGGAAGAAGCCCGTCGCGTGGATGATGGGCTCGATGTCGGCGGGGTCGGCCGTCGCGAGCGCGTGCGCGTCGGGGTAGCGCGCAAACAGCGCGGGCGTGACCTGGTTCACCCGCTGGTCGGTCGACTGCGCCGACAGCACCGTGGCGACGAGCAGCTCGAACGCGTTGCGGTAGGCGAGTTCGGTGTCGGGCTCGGGGTGATGCCGCAACAGCGCGTCGAGGACCGCGCTTGCGTCGGGAGTCCTGTCGCTCGAACGGCGCGCGCGTGGCACGTGGGGATCGTACACGAAGCGGGACGGGCCCGTCCCCGCGCGGTGTGGTGCGCGGGTGACGGGCCCGTCGGATGGCGGGCGGGCGCAGGCCCGCCCGGACTCAGAAGTCGAACCTGACGCCGAACTGGAACTGCCGCGGCGGGTGCGCGGAGCTGATCGTGCCGAACGCGACGTTGTTGGCGTCGGTGTTCGGGTTGCCCAGGTTGACGGTGTTGAACAGGTTGAACACGTCGAAGATGGGCGTCAGGCTGTAGCGCCCGCCGAAGCGGAAGTTCTTGCGCAGCGAGACGTCCATCTGCTTGAAGGACGGGCCCTCGATCTGGCCGACCTTCGCCGACCCGCGCCGGTCCTCGGGCGGGTTGGCGAACGCGTCGGTGTTGAACCACCGGCTCTCGTCGCCGTCGATCTTCACCTCGCCGCCGAGGTACTCGGCGCGGCGGCCACCGACCGAGGAGTTGCCCGTCGGCGTCAGGTACTGGCCCGACTGGAAGCGGAACTTGCTGCTGGCCTCCCAGCCGCCGGCGACGGCCTCGAGCAGCCCGCCGCGATCGCGCAGCCACGGCACGCGGTAGGTGAGCGTGGTGACCAGGGCGTGCCGGCGGTCGAAGCTGGCCGGGCCCCAGTAGAACGACAGGTCGCCTGCGCCGTCGACCGTGTCGTTGTCGCCGTTGCCGCTGGCGTTGGTCAGCGTGCGCCCGAGCGTGTACGAGACGGTGAACTGGAGGTCGCCGCTGCGCTTGGTCGCATACAGCTGCATCGAGTGGTACTGCGAGCTCGCGTCGCTCATGCGCATGCGGATCTCGGAGAAGCCCTTGTACGGCCGGAGCGAGTTGACCGAGACGCGCTCGGCCGAGGGCAGCGCGGCGTTGGCGCGCAGGGCCTCGAAGCTCGCGCGGTTGATGTCGGGCTGGCGCAGCAGGTTGCGGCCGGTGTTGCCGACATAGGACGCCTCGACGAAGTACCCGCCGCCCAGCTCACGCTGGACGCCGATGCTGTAGTTGGTCTGGCGCGGCGTCTTGAGGTTCGGGTCGATGGCGCTGATGCCGGCCACCGCGCCGATGGCCCCCGCCGCGCCGCTCGTGGGCGCCGCGAGGTTGAAGTTCTCGTAGGTGTCGTTGGCAAGCACCGGCGGCAGGTTCAGCTGCGAGAAGATCAGGTTGCCCTCGGGCTTGTCATAGAAAAGGCCCACGCCGCCGCGGACGACGGTGTTGGCGTCGAGCGAGTACGAGAAGCTGAAGCGCGGCATCACCAGGTGCTGCGCGTCGTACAGTCCGCGCGGGGCGCCGAACGGGATGCGGGCATAGTCGCCGTCGGTCAGCAGCTGCACGCGGCCCTGCTGGTCCTCGGGGATGCCGTCGCCGGCGAGCACGAGGCCGTTGAAGCGGTTGCCGACACCCGGCTCGAGCAGGCCGTTCGGGTGCACGATGACGGCCTGGCTCGGGTCGTAGCGCGACGGGTCGAAGTTCACGAGGTTGTTGCCCTGCGCGTACGTCGGCGTGGAGTACTCGTAGCGGAGGCCCACCTCGACGCTCAGGTTCGGTCTCACGCGCCACGTGTCGGACACGAAAGCCTGGTACGTCGTGAAGCGGAAGAACCCGACCGGGTCGGCCGACGCTTCCTCGTACGTCCTGAAGTTGCCGAGGAGCATGTCGGCCACGGAGTTGCCCGTGCTGTTCGGGTTGCCCGACGGGTTGAAGACGACGCGGCCGAAGTAGTTGGCGCGCCCGTTCTGGTCCTTGCGGTTGCGCGAGATGGCCACGCCGCTGCGCAGCGAGTGCCGGCCCTTCACCCACGTCAGCGTGTTCTGCACGGTGATGTCGGTCGTGGGGGAGAGCAGCGCGAAGGACGGCCCCTGGAGGCGCGCAAAGCCGGCGACCTCGATGTTGGGCGTCCCGCCGGCCACAAAGCCGGGCGTGTCGTAGATCTCGGGGAACGTGAACCCGAAGGTGTCACGAAGCCAGTAGTCGCCCTGCGGCTTGATGCGCTGCCCGTTCCAGGACGCGCCGATCTTCGCCTCGTTGATCAGGTTTTCCGACACCACGTAGGTGTGGCCGACCTGGTAGCTCGTGCCGGGCCGCGACCTGTCGGTCGGCACCGTCGGCAGCGGGGCGCCCGAGAACGTGCCGTAGGGCTCGATCAGGTTGTACTCGTCGTGGATGTAGCGCCCGTAGATGCGCTGCTTCTCGGTGGCCTGCCAGTCGATGCGGACGATGTCCTGCCGCTGCTCGAAGGGGTTCGGCTCGACGTAGGTG
This sequence comes from uncultured Vicinamibacteraceae bacterium, assembly GCA_964430855.1. Classification (GTDB taxonomy): domain Bacteria; phylum Acidobacteriota; class Vicinamibacteria; order Vicinamibacterales; family Vicinamibacteraceae; genus JAEZDP01. The sequence continues at coordinate 10,267 of CAYSHC010000082.1, read as the reverse complement.
GCGTTGTTGGCGCCGGCCTCGTTGGTGAACAGCGCCGCCCGCCCCTGCATCGCGCGATACATGTCGGCAATCGCGCGGCCGTCGGTGGTGATGCGGTCCTGCGGGATCACGTTGCCCGGGAACGGCTCGCCCGTCAGCGGATCGCGCAGCACGCCATCGTCCTCGGTGCCGACGATGCCATCGGCGCCGCGCAGCCGGTAGGAGAAGTCGCCGTTCAGCTCGGCGGTCGTCGGCAGCGTCTGGCGCGAGGGGTTGGTGAACCGGTTGATCGTGCGGTACTGCTGCCCGCCGAAGAAGAACAGCTTGTTGCGGACGATCGGCCCGCCGAGGGCGCCTTCGAAGTTCCGGAACTCGAGCGGCGGCTTCGTGCGCTTGCCGTCGGCGTCCAGCGGCGCGAACGCGTTGGCCGCGTCGAACTTCTCGTCGCGGATGTCGTAGCGCGCCGTCCCGCGGAAGCGGTTGGTGCCGCTGCGCGTGACGACGTTGATCGCCGCGCCGCTGTTGCGCCCGAGCTCCGCCGAGAAGTTCGACGTCTGGATCTTCACCTGCTCGATGAAGCTGAGGCTGACGTTGTTGACCTGGCTGCCGTTGGAGCCGGAGTCGAGGTTCGACGTGCCGTCGATGGTCAGGTTGTTCGTGTTGCCGCGGCTGCCGTTGATGGACTGGCCGGTGACGCTCAGCGACGTGGCCAGCGCCAGCGGGTCGAAGTCGGTGGCGACGGCGCCGGGGATGAGGGAGGCCAGCTCGAGGTAGTTGCGGCCGTTGAACGCCAGGTCCTTGATCTGCTGCGCGTCGATGGTGCGCGCGACCTCGCCGCTCGTGCGGTTGACCGTCTCGCCCATCACCGCCTGCACCTCGATCGATTCGGTCAGGTCGCCGACGCCGAGCGCGAAGTCGGCGCTGATGCGGCCGTCGGCGGTCAGCGAGAACCCGGTGCGTTGGGCCTTGCGGAACCCTTGCAGTTCGGCGCTCACCGAGTAGGTGCCCACGGGCAGGTTCGTCGCGACATACTGGCCGTTCTCGTCGGTGACGCGCGTCACCTCCAGCCCTGTGTTCTCGTTGACGATGGTCACGGTGACGCCTGGAAGGACGCCGCCGGACGTATCGGTGACACGGCCCGATATGCTGCCGGTAATCGTCTGCGCCGACGCCGTCGCCGCCAGGGCCAGGCAGACGACAGCGCAGGTCAGGCTCCGCACCCGGGCAGACGCCCGGCATAGAAACGCTCTCGACACGTGAGACATCACGGCTCCCCTCGAGGCAGATAGGTCTGACAAATTGTGCGGCCAGTGTAGCCACGCCGCGCGTGGTGTCAACCGAGAAGGTCGTCACACCTGACCACGCGCGGGCGACGGTGCACGTCCGCCCGCAGGCGACCAGCGGGGGAGCCGCTCAGGCTGCGGGCGACACCAAGCTCATGTGTAGATTGGGCCTTACCGGTGTATCACGGCCGCACGACCGGGTATCCCAGCTGGACCCAGAGGCCAAAGCCGCCCTTCAGCGCGAACACGTCGGGAAGGCCGGCCTGGAGAAGCGTGAGCGCCGCACGGGCGCTCGTGTTCTCGGCCGGTCACGTGCAGTACGTGACGATTGGCTTCGCCAGTCCGCGCAGATCGTCTGCCCGGGACGCGACCTCGTACAGAGGGACGCTGCGTGCGCCAGGGATGTGACCCAGGCGGTAGTCGGCCACGCTCCGGACGTCCACGACCACGACCTCGCCCTTGTCGAGGCGGGTCTTGAACTCGGTAATCGACATGCGGGGCACGTCGTCCGGCGAGCCGGGCACCGCGCGCTGCGGGGACGCCGCGGACCAGGCCGGGGCGAAGGCGCCGGCGCCGAGCGCGGCGAGCTGACGGAGGTGGCTGCGGCGTGACGATCGGTGCGCGGACATCGGCGTCTCCAGGATCAGAGGTTTCCCTGCTTCATCTGTTCGAGCATGTAGTCGGCGGCCCGCACCGTGAGGGCCATGATCGTGAGCGTGGGGTTCTGGCAGCCGCCCGACGGGAAGCCCGACGCATCGGTCACAAACAGGTTACCGATGTCGTGCGTCTGCTGGAACCTGTTGAGCACCGACGTCGCCGGGTCGTGGCCCATGCGCGCGATCCCCATCTCGTGGATGCCGTAGCCGGGGATCCGGTCGAGGTGGAAGAACGGCCGGATGTTGCGGCCTCCCGCCGCCTCGAGCATCTCGGCGGCGGTCACCGCCATGTCGGGAATCATCTTCAGCTCGTTTTCCTTCCACGACATGGAGATCCGGAGCACGGGGATGCCCCAGGCGTCGACGACGTCCGGATCGATGGCCACGTGGTTCTCCTCGTACGGCAGCACCTCGCCGAAGCCGGAGAATGTCACGGTGGTCACCCCCTGCTGCGTCGTCACGGCGCGCTTGTAGGCGTCGCCGAAGCCAGGCAGGCTGACGTCGATCGACGTGGACCCGCCGCCCTGGAAGCCGTAGCCGCGGATGAAGTCCTTGTGCGCCGGCTCGCCAGGACGGTTGCGGAACCGGATCACGTACAGGCCGTTCGGACGGCTCGGCGCGTTGATCGGACGGGGACCGGGGTGATCCGGGAACTCGGCCGACGCGCCGCCCGCGACCCAGGTGTGGTCCATCAGGTACTTGCCGAGCACGCCGCTCGAGTTGCCGAGCCCGCCTTCGTGCTGCGGGGTCGCGCTGTTGAACAGGATGCGCACCGACTCGAGCGCCTGCGCCGCCAGCACCACGATGCGCCCGTACACTTCCTTCACCTGGCGGGTCTGCCTGTCGACGTACGACACGCCGCGGGCGCGATTGGTGTCCGGGTTCATCAGCACCTGGTACACCATCGCGTTGGGAATCAGCGTGCACCGGCCGGTGGCCAGCGCGTCGGCGACGGTCGTGAACGCCGAGTTGAAGTAGGAATGCGTCACGCACCCGCGCTCGCACGGCCCGCAGTAGTGACAGGGCTGCCGCCCGTTGATCGGGCGCGTGATGTTGGCGGCACGGCCCTGTGTCAGCGTCCGGTTGAAGGCCTTCTTGACGACGCCGCGGATGTGGGCCTCCGCGCACGTCAGGCCCATCGGTGGGTGGTAGCGGCTGTCGGGGAGCATCGGGTCGTTCTCGGTCATCCCCGTGATGCCGACGTACTCCTCGACGAGGTCATAGTACGGCGCGAGTTCCTCGTAGGTGATCGGCCAGTCGACGCCGAAGCCGTCCAGGCTCGCCGCCTGGAAATCGTACGGCCCGAAGCGGTAGCTCTGGCGGCCCCACACGTTGGTCCGCCCGCCGACGACGCGCAGGCGCCCCTGCCACGAGAACGGCTTCCCCTCGGGTGTCGTGTACGGTTCCTCGAGGTCGTTGGCAAACCAGTCGTAGTTCCACTCGGTGCACGCGTAGCAGTCCTTCTGGCGCGGACGCGTGCGGCGGATCAGGTCGAGGGCGCGGTTCCGGTAGGGCAGCGCATGCGCGGGCACGTGCTCGCGGTAGTCGGCGTCGGCGAGCACGCGGCCGGCGTCGAGGAGCGCCACGGTGACGCCCGCTTCCGCCAGCCGCTTGGCTGCCCAGCCGCCGGAGGCCCCGGAGCCCACCACGACGACATCGAAGTGCTGTCCCGCCGGATCCTGCTGGCGTCCTGTCACGTCTGCACCCCCTCGGTCACCGCATGGTCGAGCTGCCAGCACGTCCTGCGGCGACCGTGGCGGTCGGGACGCGGCCAGCGCCTCGGCGGCAAGCCGTCGTGGGCGTGGCCAGGCTGCGCTCCAGCGGGACGGGGCGAGAATAGCCGGACGATCAGGGAGCGTCAAACGGCATCATCCGGGCCGCATTCGGTGTAAGCTCGCACCAGTCTTCCGGAGACCGAGGAGTGACTGCATGAAGGAACCCCGCCTGCTGCCGATCATCCCCGCCACGCCGGCGCCTTCGGGCACGCCGGCCGACGAGGCCGCGCGCCTGCGTGTCTCGCGCCGCGCCGCGCTCCAGTCGCTGGCCGTGGGGCTCGGAGCAGGCCTGGCGGCCCCGGCGCTCGGCGAGGCCCACCCCGTACAGGCACACCTGGCGCACGTCGCCGCCTCGCAGGCGGCCGCGGCCGACGGGCCGTTCACGCCGGAGTTCTTCGACGAGCACCAGTACGCCACCGTCCGTCTGCTGTCGGCGCTCATCGTGCCCGGCGCGGAGGCGAGCGGCACCCCCGAGTTCCTCGACAAGCTGCTGGCGGTGGAGTCGACCGAGACGCGCCGCCGGTTCATCAGCGCCCTTGGCGCGATGGACGCCGCCGCCCGCGAGGCGCACGGCGTGCCGTTCAAGGACCTCACCTCCGAGCAGCAGCACGCGCTGCTGACGACGGCGTCGACCCAGGCGCCGAGCCGCACGCCCGTCTTCTGGAAGAAGGGCGACCCCATCCCCCTGCCCGAGCCGGTGCCTGCGCCGCTGAACCTGCGCGACCACTTCGACCACCTGAAAGGCTGGATCGCGGGTATCCACTTCTCGTCCGAGCCCGGCCTGAAAGAGCTCGGCTGGACGGGCGTGATGTTCTTCGAGAAGTTCGACGGCTGCGTGCCGAGCGCCTGAGCCTCAGGGCGGCGACGCGGGCGTGCCGGACGCGCCCGCCACGCCACAGATGCGTCAGCCGGCGCGCCGCGGGCGCCGCGCCAGCGCCCTGAAACTGTGCAGCGTGCGCAGGTTCCCGCGTGACGCCTGACCGTCAGCAGGACCGAACAGCGTCAGCTGCGGCCCCTCCGCCGTGAGCGCCGACGCGACAACGCTCACCCGGCGCGGCACGTTGCCGTAGCGCCACAGCGCCGCGGCGAGCGTGCGCGCGACAGGGCCGACGGCCTCGCGCGCGTGCGCGGCCTGCGGCAGCGACAGCGTGCGGCTGCGGAACCGGTCGTCAGGGCCCATCACCCGCACCGTCAGCGTCCGCGCCGAGAGCCCCAGCGACGCCAGCCGGTCGGCGACCTGCTCGGCCGCCGCCTCGACGGCGACACGCAACTCGTCCAGCGAGGCAACGTCCGGCGTGGCGATGGCCCGCGTAAGGCTGCGGGGGACGCGGGTGGCCCTGGAGGCGACCATCTGGATGCCCGCTGCCGCAAGCTGCCATTCCGCCGCGCGCGGCCCGAGCAGGTCGTGCGCCACGCCCGCGTCGAGCGCGGCGAGGTCGCCCAGCGTGTGGACGCCGTGAGCGGCGAGGCGCTGGCACGCGGCGGCCGGCACGTCAGACAGCCACGAGACGGGTAAGGGCGCGATGACACGTGCGTCGTAGCCCGGCAGCACCTGGAGCAGCCCCGACGGCGCCACGAGGCGCGCGGCAAGGCGTGCGGCGATCTCGCCGTCGGCAATGCCCGCCGCGACCGACAGCGACAGCCGCTCCTGAACGCGACCGCGCAGCGTCTCGGCGACAGCGGCAAGCGGTCCGCTGCCCGCGGGCAGATCGGCCTCGGTGATCACCGCCTCGTCGATGGCCCGCCACGCGACGCCGTCGGCACTCCGCCGCACCTCCTCGTCGAGCATCGACGCCGCCTCGGCGTACCGGTCGAGCACGCCGGGCACGAAGTGCGCGTCGGGGCAGCAGGCCGCGGCCTCGGTCAGGCGCTGTCCGACGCGGACGCCGCGTGCCCGCGCCAGCGCGCACGCCGCGGCGACCACGCCGGGCCCGTCAGGCGCGCCGCCGACGACGAGCGGCTGATCCGCCGGCAGGCCGAGCCATGCACGCTCGACGTCGACGACAAACGAGGGGAACGACAGGACGAGGACTCGCACGACAGACCCTCCCTGCAGCGACGACGTCGCGGCCGCTGGAGGTCTGACAGACGGCCGCTAGTGCACCGGGTCGCCCGTCCACCCGGGCGCGCCCTTCTGCTGCGACTCGGCAAACGCGCGCATGTGCTCCTGCAGCGCCGCGGCCAGCGTCGGGATGAACGCCACGGGGACGACGAGCCGCGCCTTCACCGGCGCCTTCACGACGTGCTCGCGCTCGGCCGCGCGCACGTCCTGCTCCGCCAGCGGCTGCACCTCGCAGAAGGTCAGCGTGAAGTCGAACGGCGTGTTCGCGATGGCGCAGAAGTTCGCATACACGCGCGGGACGTCGGTGGACTCCTCGGGGACGATGGTGAAGTTGATCTGCCGGGATTCGCTCATGAGCGCATTGTCTCAGTACCGGCGCATGACCCCGATGACCACGCCCTGCACGGTCACCTCCTCGGCCGGCACGACGATGGGCGCCATCTCGGGGTTGGCCGGCTGCAGCCGCACCTTGTCGTGCTCGCGGTAGAACTTCTTGAGCGTGACGTCGGAGCCTCCGAGCAGGGCAATCACCATCTCGCCGTTGTTGGCCAGGCGGCGGTCCTCGACGATGACGAAGTCGCCGTCGCGAATCTGCTCGTCGATCATCGAGTCGCCCTTCACACGCAGGACGTAGGTGTCGCGCTTGCCGGTGAGCGCCTCGGGGACGGTGATCGTCTCGTTGCCCGTGATGGCCTCGATCGGCCGGCCGGCGGCCACGTAGCCCAGCAGCGGCAGCTCGAGCGCCCGCCCGCCGATGCGCGCCGGGATGAGCTCCATCGACCGGCTGCGGTTCCACGAGCGCTTGATGAAGCCTTTCTCCTGAAGGTTCGTCAAATGCTTGTGGACCGTCGCCAGCGACGACAGGCCGAAACGGCGCCCGATTTCCTCGAGGCTCGGCGCATAGCCGTGCTGCTGGATGAAGTCGTTGAGGTAGTCGAGGATCTCTCGCTGGCGCTTCGTCAGTGGCTGCACGGCTGGTTCCTCCCGGGACGCGCGGACCGCACCGCCGTTCGCGACGGGATCAAAGGCCTTGCGTCACGCCGACTCTACGCAAATAAAAGGCGAAGGTCAAGCGGGATAGACTCGAAGATGCGCACCGTGACTGCCGGCTCCTCGACTCGAACGGACACCCCCTGGAGCGCGCGCCGCCCTCGCGCCGCGTCGGCCTGGCGGCGCGCCCTTGCGGCGAGCGCCTGGCTGGCGGCGGCGCTGGCCGTCGGTCACGACGCCCGCGCCCAGTCGCCGGCCGTCGGACCCGCCGCGCACCGCCTGCCGGAGTACCCGGCCGCGGCCAGCACCGCGGCGACGTGGCCGGCCAGCCTTCAGCGCGAGGCCGCCGACCGCCTCCAGGACAAGCTCGAGGCGATCGTCCGGTTCGGCGCCATCCCCCGGCTCGAGACGATGCGGACGCCCGTCCACGAGCACGAGGTCAACGCGTACATCTGGACGTACCTGATGGGCGACCTCCCGCCAGGTGTCACCGACCCGCGCGTCGAGATCGTGGGCGACTCGGTCCTGCGCGGTTCGGTGGTGCTCGACATGGACGCCTACCGCGCGGCGCGTCCCCCCAGCGAGGGGCTCGACCCGCTGGCCATGCTGTCGGGCCGCCTGACGGCTCGCGTGCAGGGGCGGCTGCTCACCGCCGACGGCGTCGGGCGCTTCGAGCTCGACACGGCGGAGCTCGGCGGCATCCCGCTGCCCACGACGCTTGCGCAGCGGCTGCTCACCTACTATTCGCGCACGCCGGCCGAGCCCGAGGGCATCCGCATCGACCAGCCGTTCGAGCTGCCCGTCTCCATCCGCGAGATTCGCGTCGAGCCGCGCAGCGCCATCATCGTCCAGTGAGCGACGGGCCGCTCCATCGACCGGTGGCCACGCTGCCAGGCGTGGGGCCGCAGCGTCTTGCGGCGCTCACGGCCGCCGGCATCCGGACCATCGAGGACCTGCTGCTGCGGCTGCCGATGCGCTACGAGGACCGCGGCCGGCTGACGCCGCTCGAGCGCCTGCGCCCGGGCCCGGCGACGGTCCACGCGCGTATCGAGGCGGCCGAGCGCAAACCGACGCGACGTCCGCGATTTTCCGTGCTCGAGGTGCGGCTCGCCGACGAGAGCGGCACGGCGCGTGCCGTCTGGTTCAATCGGCCCTTCCTCCAGCGCGTGCTGGTGCCGGGCCGCTGGGTGGTGCTGCACGGGCGCGTCGAGTGGACCAGCCAGGGGCCCCAGCTCGTGTCGCCGGACTACGAGCTTGCCGACGCCCCGCGGGTCGACACGTCGGACGCGGCGGCGACGCCGCGCATCGTGCCCGTGTACGAGAAGCTCGGGCCGCTGACCTCGAAGGTGCTGCGCGGCCTGATGATGCGCGCGCTCGAGGCCGTGCCGCCCACGCTCGACGGGATCCTGCCCGCCGCCTGCGTGGCCGAGCGCGGGCTGCCGTCGCTTGCCGCCGCGCTGCGCGAGGTCCACGCGCCCCCGGACGACGCGGATCTTGCCGCGCTGGCGGCGAGCCGCACGCCGGCCCACGTGCGGCTGATCCTCGAGGAGCTCGTGTCGTACCAGCTTGCCGTGGCCGAGCGCCGCCGATCGCGCGTCCGCCGGACCAAGCCGCACCGGATCGTCGTGACCGACGCCATCCGGGACCTCGTGCGGTCGGTCCTGCCGTTCCCGCTGACGCCGGGGCAGAAAGGGGCGCTGGCCGAGATCGTGGCCGACCTCCAGCGGGCCGAGCCGATGCACCGCCTGCTGCAGGGCGATGTCGGGGCCGGCAAGACGCTTGTCGCGCTCGTCGCGGCCGTCGTCGCGATGGCCAACGGCGTCCGCGTGGCGATGATGGTGCCGACCGAGATTCTCGCCGCCCAGCATGCCGCGACGCTGTCGGCGCGGCTCGGTGCCACGCCGTACCGGCTGGCGCTCGTGAGCGGCGCCTTGCGCGCGCGAGAGCGACGCGAGGTGCTGTCGCGCGTCGAGGCAGGCGAGGTCGACATGGTGGTCGGGACACACGCGCTGCTCGAGGAGCCAATCGCGATGCCCACCCTCGGGCTCGTCATCGTGGACGAGCAGCACCGGTTCGGCGTGGCGCAGCGCGCGACGCTGCGGGCCAAGGGCAACGATCCCGACGTGCTGGTCATGACGGCGACCCCGATCCCGCGGACGCTGGCCCTCACGGCCTTCGGTGATCTCGACGTGTCGACGCTGCGCGACATGCCGCCCGGACGTACGCCGGTGAAGACCACCGTCAGGCCGTCCTCGCGCGCCGACGAGGCCTACGGCTTCGTGCGCGCGCAGGTCGAGGCCGGCCGGCAGGCGTACGTTGTGCTGCCCCTCGTCGACACGAGCGAGAAGGTGGACGCGCGCACGGTCGTCGAGACAGCCGCGGCGCTGCGCGACGGGCCGCTGGCGGGGCTGCGCGTCGCGGAGGTGCACGGCCGCCTGGCGCCCGCCGACAAGGCGGCGGTGATGGAGGCGTTCGTGCGTGGCGAGGTGGACGTCCTCGTGGCGACGACGGTGATCGAGGTGGGCGTGGACGTGCCGAACGCCACCGTGATCGTGGTGGAGCACGCCGAGCGGTTCGGCCTCGCGCAGCTGCACCAGCTGCGCGGACGGGTCGGGCGCGGCCCGCATCCGGCGTACTGCGTCCTGCTCTACGAGAGTCCGCTCAGCGACGTCGCGCGCGAGCGCCTCGAGGCCATCGCCTCGACGACCGACGGCTTCGCGATCGCCGAGCGCGACCTCGCGCTGCGCGGCCCCGGCGACGTCTTCGGCACGCGGCAGTCGGGCCTGCCCACCCTGCGCGTCGGCGACCTCGCGCGCGACCACGCGCTCATGGAAGAGGCAAGGGCGATCGCCGAGCAGTTGCTCGACGCGCTGCCGACGGGGGATCCGCGGCGCGCCGCGGCGCACGAGCGCTGGCGCCGTCGTTTCGCGCTCGGGGACGTGGGCTGATGCGGATCATCGGCGGGCGCCATCGGGGACGCCGGCTCCACACGCCTGACTGGCCGGGCCTGCGTCCGACGTCGGATCGTCTCCGCGAGACGCTGTTCAACGTCCTCGCGCCGGAGGTGGAGGGCGCGCGTGTGCTCGACGTCTACGCGGGGACCGGCGCCGTCGGCCTCGAGGCCGTGAGTCGCGGGGCGCTGTCGGTCACCTTCGTCGAGAAGGACCGCCGCGCCGTCGCGCTGCTGCGCCGCAACGCGGAGGCCGTGGGGGACGGGGCGTGTGCTATCGTCGCTCGGGATGCCGTCGCGGCGCTCCGTGCGCCGATGTCCGAGCGGTTCGACATCGTGTTCCTCGACCCTCCATACGCCGATCCCTCGCGCGACGCGGCGCTGCAGCTGGCGTCCGGCCACGTGGCGCCCGGCGGCGTGCTGGTGCTCGAGCACGCGACGCGCGAGCCGGCTCCCGAGTCGGCCGGGACGCTGACGCGTACACGGACGAAGCGCCAGGGCGACAGCAGCCTCTCGTTCTACCGCGAGGGGCCGCCTGCGCGCGAAACGGATGCCGCCAATGAGTGAGACGC
>CAYSHC010000081.1:0-18750 GCA_964430855.1 uncultured Vicinamibacteraceae bacterium | reverse complement strand
GATGCACGCCACGAAGGCGGCCGTCGAGGAGGGCATCGTGCCCGGCGGCGGCGTGGCCCTCATCCGCGCGGCCAGGGCGCTCGAGAATCTCAAGCTCGACGTGGCCGACCAGCAGGTGGGCGCCAACATCATCAAGCGCGCCATCGAGGAGCCGATGCGCTGGATCGCCACCAACGCCGGCCAGGAAGGCTCGATCGTGGTGCAGAAGGTCAAGGAGGCGAAGGACCCGGACTTCGGCTACAACGCCGGCACCGAGACCTACGAGAACCTGATCGCGGCGGGCGTCATCGACCCGGTGAAGGTGGTCCGCACCGCGCTGCAGAACGCGGCGTCGATCGCCGGGCTGCTGCTCACGACCGAGGCCATGATCTCCGAGATTCCCGAGGAGAAGAAGGCCGAGCCGGCTCCCGCGGGCGGCGGCATGTACTGATGGCGCCGGGACGGCCTCCGCGCCGTCCACGCCCTCTCACACGGCAACGGGCTGGCGGGCAACGTCCCGCCAGCCCGTTTGTCGTCTCGGCTCCCGTACCCCCCGTGCGGGGGCCACGCCGCGCGCGGCTATACTCTGGAAGAGCCGTCTCCCGGAGGCGCAACCATGGGCCTGCCTGCAGAAAACGACGCACTGACGGGTCCATTCGCCGCCGTCCAGCACGAGGTCCTCGAGCTGCTCGCCTCGGGGGCGCCCCTCGATCCGGTGCTCGGCCGGCTCGCGGCCGGCGTGGAAGCGCTGCTGCCCGAGGGCGCCGTCTCGATCCAGGTCGTCAACGGCCGTTACCTGCGCTACGTCGCAACGCCGTCGCTGCCGCCTGCCTACATCGACGCCGTCCGCGGCTTCCCCATCACGCCGAACCTGGGCTCGTGCCTGGCCGCCGTCGCCAGCGGGCGTCCCGTCATCGTCGAGAACGTCGAGACCCACCCGAACTGGAAGGGCTACGCGCACCTGGCCACCGCGCACGGCCTGCACGCCTGCTGGTCCACGCCCGTCGTCGCGCCGACGGGCGAGGTGCTCGGCACGTTTGCCGTGCACTATCGCCGGCCGATGCGGCCGAGCGAATCGTCGTTCGGCATCGTGTCCGCCGCGACGGCCATGGCGTCCATCGTCATGCGCCACGACAAGGCCCAGCGGGCGCTGCGCGTCAGCGAGGAGCGCTTCCGGCAGATGGCCGAGGCCATCGACGACGTCTTCTGGCTGCAGGACGCGGTATCGCGCGAGGTGCTCTACGTCTCGCCGGCATTCGAGCGCACGACCGGGCTCACGGCCAGCGACCTGTACGAGAACCCGCACACGGTGTTTTCCATGGTCCTGCCCGAGGACCGCGACCGGCTGCTCCGCGCGCTGTCGAACGTCTACGAGCCGGTGGACGTCGAGTTCCGGATCCGCCGCACGGATGGCGACGTCCGGTGGCTGCACAGCCGCCGGCTCCCGGTCTTCGACGCAGCCGGCCGGCTCAGCCGCTTCGCGGGCATCTCGCGCGACGTGACCGAGCGCAAGCAGCTCGAGCAGCACCTCCTGCAGGCGCAGCGCGTCGAGACGCTGGGCTCCATCGCGAGCGGGATCGCCCACGATCTGAACAACGTGCTGACGCCCATCCTGATGGCCGCGTCATCGCTGCGCGACGACGTCCCCGACGACATGCGCGAGTCGCTGGTCGGCGCCATCGAGTCCAGCGCGACCCGCGGCGCGGCGCTCGTCCAGCAGATCCTCCATTTCGCGCGCGGCGCCGAGAACCATCCCGTGCCTGTCGACCTGGCCCGCGTCGTCGACGAGGTCATCCGCCTGACGCGCGAGTCGATGGGCCGGGCGATCACGGTCGACGTGCGGTTGCCGAAGCACCTGCCGCACGTCCTGTGCGAGAGCACGCAGCTGCACCAGGTGATCCTGAACCTGGTCGTCAACGCCCGCGACGCGATGCCGACCGGCGGCCTCCTCACCATCTCGGCACGACGCGACCGGAACGCCGCCCGCCAGAACGGGCCACCCGCGGCACCGGCCGGGTACATCCGCCTGTCGGTGAGCGACACCGGCACCGGCATCCCGCCGGAGCTGCAGGACCGCATCTTCGACCCGTTCTATACGACCAAGCCGCCGGGCCACGGCAGCGGCCTCGGCCTCCCGACCGCGCTGACCATCGTGCGCCGGCATGGGGGGCACATGAGCCTCGAGAGCGAGCTCGGTCGCGGAACGACGTTCCACGTGTACCTGCCCGCGGCGACGTCGAAGGCGGCTCCCGGCAGCGACATCGATGGCGCCCGCGACGAGGAGGGGAAGCCGCGCGCGCGCGTGCTGGTGGTCGACGACGAGACGGCGATTCTCGAGGTGATGACCGTCGGCCTCGGCGCGACAGGGTACGAGGTGCACACGGCCGCCTCCGCCGGGGACGCGCTGACGGTGCTCGAGTCGCTGGACGGCGCCGTGGACGTGGTGCTGCTCGACGTGATGATGCCGGGGATGGACGGTGTCGCGCTGGCCGGGGTGATCCGGCAGCGCTACCCCGCCATCGCCGTCGCTGCCGCCACGGGGCTGCCGACCGAGCAGCTGCTGCAACGGCTCCGCGACGCAGGCATCCGCGACTGCCTGACCAAGCCGTACGACGCCGCCGCCGTCCGCAGGCTCATCGACGAGCGCACCGGGCAACGGTAGCGGACTACCGCTGACCGCTCTACCGCAGCGTGAACTCCATCTCGACGGTGACGAGCACCGGCACGGGCTGGCCCTCGCGCGTTCCCGGCCGGAAGCGCCACTGACGCATGGCCTTGATCGCCTCTTCGTCGAGGCCGAACGTCCTGTCGAGCGACCGCAGCACGCGGATGTCGCCGGCGCGCCCGTCGGGCATGACCACGACCTCGAGCAGGACCTTCCCCTGGATCTTGGCCCGCATCGCGTCGGTCGTGTACTGCGGCTTCACCTGGGTGACGAGCTGTGGAGACGTCACCCCCGACCCGGGACGATAGACGCCCCCGCCCGTGCCTCCGCCGAAGCCAGGCCCCAGGCCGCTTCCTTCGCCGGGCCCGACGCCTGTCCCCCGCCCGGTCCCGGCGCCGCCGCCGCTGCCGCTGCCCTGCGACGTGCTGGACGGCGCAGGCGGCGCGGAGATGTCGATGACGCCGGCCGACGCGATCGTGCCCGACGCCACGGTCTGCACCGGGATATTGAGCGGCGGCACTTCGGGCGGATCCGGCTCGGGCTGGGGTTCCTGCTTTGGCGGCGCGATGTCGGGTTTCGGGGCGACGGGGACCGATAGCTCGGCCTCGCCCGGCATCTCGAGCTGCCGCGGCGGCTCCTCCTGCTGGTTGCCGCCGCCGCCGCCACCGCCGCCAGGTCCGGGCTCGCTCAGGAAGACGAGCTGGTAGTTCGGCGCCTGCACCGGCGACAGCTCGTCCGGCTGGAAGGACGCGCTGCGCAGCGCCATCACGATCAGCAGAGCGAAGACGCCGTGCGCCGCCAGCGAGACCAGCGCAGCGCCGCCCGACCGCTGGGCTTCAGCCCCGAGCGTCAGCCGCACGTCTGGCCGCTCGTCGACGTGAAGGCCGACATATGACGACCGCTCGGCGCTGATCTGGTGTTCCACGGGCTCGACGGTATCTGACATCCGTTCCGGGGGCCGCGCTCGGGCGGGGCTCGCTCATTGTTGCAGCAGGCGCCCTGCCGGGCAACTGCGGACGCGCTGCCCTTCAGGCTTAAGACGCGTCAGCGGTGTGCATGGGCTGCGCCGGCGCCGGGCTCAGCGCCCGCCGACCGTGTAGCCTGCGCGCGCCTGGACCCTCGCGCCAGGCCGTGTCACCGACACCTCGAGGTGGTGATAGCCGGCCGTCTGCTCCCCCGCCGGCTCGTAGCCCAGCAGGTACTGGTGGCGCAGCTCCGAGGCAAACCGCCTGAAGATGCGGGGCAGCTCCTCGGGCCGCCGGGTGGCCACCGTCCGCCCGCCCGTGAGGCCGGCGAGCGTCTGGAAGACGGCCGGCGTCCGCCGTGCGAGGGCCACCGGGTACACCATCACGTCGCTGGCCTTGAGACGCGCGTACACCTGCTCGGCCGTCAACGTGCTGTGGCGCTCCTGCCCGTCAGAGACGAGAATCAGCGCGCGCCGGCCGGCTGCAGGCTCGATCAGGTCAACGGCCTTCACCACCGCGTCGTGCAGGGCCGTGGTGCCCCACGCGTCGAGGGCATGCACGGCGTCGTCGATGGCACGGCGGTCGTGGGTGAGCGGCACGGCGACGTCCACCTCGGAGCCGATGGCGATGAGCGTCACGCGGTCGTCGTCGGTCAGCTCGTTCAGCAGCACGCGGGCGGCCGTCCGCACGGCCTCGAGCGGCGCGCCCTGCATGCTGAAGCTGCGGTCGACGGCCAGCGCCAGCGACAGCGGGACGTCGCCGGCCGTGAACGAGCTGATCGTCTGCGGGCGCCCGTCGTCGAGAATGACGAACTCGTCGGCCGTGAGGTCGGTGAGCAGCCGCCCTTCGGCGTCGGTGACGGTGGCATACACCTCCACCATCTCCGTCCGCGCCGAGAACTGCTGGCCTCCCGCGAGCCCGGGCGCGGCGGCGAGGGCGACGGCGAGGACGCCCGCGAGGGCCGCCATCCACCTCCGCACCTGAAGCCGGACAGCGGCAGGTGCTAGAATCCCCTCGTACATCGGTACCTCAAGGAGATAGACATGCTCGCGCTCCTGGGACCCCTCGGGATCCCCGAACTCATCATCATCCTGTTCATCATCATCCTGATCTTCGGGGCGTCGCGCCTGCCCGAGATCGGGCGGGGGATTGGCAAGGGCATCAAGAATTTCAAGGAAGCCACCACCGAGGGCAGCAAGAGCGGCAAGGACGACTGATCGGCGTCACGGCGCCAGGAGGATCCTCGCATCCCCCACGCGACGGGTCACCCGCTGCCGGTCGAGCCACTCCAGCAGCGGAATCGCGGTGCGGCGCGTCAGGCCATACCGCTCCTTGAACCAGCCCACATCCAGTCGATCGACGCCTTCTGCCGCCTGACGGCGGCGAAGGTCGTCGACGAGTGTGGCCAGTGCCGCGCTGCTGACATACAGCGTGCCGAGCCTGGTGAGCGCCGCCTCGCGGACGAGCCGCCGGAGGAGCGCGTCGGCCTCCGCAGTCGGCAGCCCGGACTGCGCGACCAGCTCCTCGTGCGTCACGGCATGGAGGCCCGCAGTGTCTGCGTGCGCGAGGACGGCCGCGCGGGCACCCGCTTCGGCAGCCCTCGCGGCACGGTGCGCGGGACGTGCAAGGCGGTCGTCATCAACGGAGAGGACGCCGTCCTCGATCAGCGACGACATCACGTAGTCCACCACCGCGCGGTGCGCGCGCCGGCCATACCGTTGCCGGACCGACTCGCGGGGAAGCCCGTCGGAAGTCGGCTCCGCGCCATGGTGCGCGTCGACGTCTCCGAGGATTCGCGCGCGCAGGGACGCAAGCGCGGCGGCATCCACCAGGCGGTCGCCGAGCACGACAATCGCGTCGGCGGTCTCGCGGATCATCGTCGTGACGGCCTGTGGCGACGTCCCGAGCCGCGGCGGCAGGTCGGCGATCGCCACCCCGGCCGCGCCGGCTTCGGCCACCAGTCGGTGCAACAGCACGCCGACGCTCGCTGCGGACGCGTCGAGGTCGCCGAGGTCCGTCAAACGCGCCGCGGCGGCCCGCCGCGACAGGCGTCGTGGCGGGGCGGGATCGATGATGACGCCGCCGGCGACCGTCGTGACCGGCGAGTACGACCGCAGCACGAACCTGTCGGCACGCCGCACCGGCACCGGCGCTTCCAGCCGCACACGCACGAATCCGGATCCTCCGGGCGGAATGACGCCGCTCGCCTCACCCGCGCCAGCGTCGAGCAGCGCCACCCGTGCCAGCACCATCGCCGTGCCGATATGCAGGTGCACGCGCGCGCCGTGCCGCAGCGCCGGAGCGTCGGCCAGGACCCGCACGCGGGCATCCACCCGCCGCGTCACCAGCAGGCCCCCCTTGTCGGTAAGCACGACCCCGCGCGCCACCGCCTCGAGCGGCGCCTGGGCGAGGTTGACGGCAGCGCGCTGCCCCGCACGGACCTCCTCTGCCGCCTCCCCGTGCACCTGCAGGCCGCGAATCCGATAGCGCCGGCCACCCGGCTCGACGACGACGTCCTGGTCGATCCGCAGCCGCCCGGCCCACAGCGTCCCGGTGACGACGGTGCCGAAGCCGCGCACGGTGAACGCGCGGTCGACGGGCAGGCGGGCGGGCGCGTCGGCATCGCGCGCGCGGTCGTGCCGGCTGACGGCCAGCAGCGCGTCGCGCAGCGCGTCGAGCCCGTCGCCTGTGCGGGCGGAGACGGGCACCACGGCGGCCACCTCGATGCCGTGCGATCGGAGCACTTCCTCGGCCTCGAGGGCGACGAGATCCACGAGGTCGCCGGCCAGGTCCGCCTTTGTCACGGCGACCACGGCATGCCGTACGCCGAGCAGCGCAGCGATCGCCACGTGCTCGCGGGTCTGCGGCATCACCGACTCGTCGGCCGCCACCACACACAGCAGCGCGTCGATGCCGCCGACGCCGGCGAGCATGTGCCGGACGAACCGCTCGTGCCCCGGTACGTCCACGAACGCCACCGTCACGTCGCCGATCCGCGTGTGCGCAAAGCCCAGCTCGATGCTGATGCCGCGCGCCCGCTCCTCCTTCAACCGGTCCGGATGCGTCCCGGTCAGGGCCTCGACGAGCGTGCTCTTGCCGTGATCGATGTGGCCGGCCGTCGCCACGGTGACGTACTTCATCGCCGCTTGCGCGTGTCCCTGGCGGCAGCGCGCTCGCGCCGGCCCGGACGCGTGGCCTTCCGGGTGCTGCCCCGTGACCCGGCCGCCGCGGTCTTGCCTGCCTGCGCCTTGCCGCGCCCCTCGCGGGCCGCGGCCTTCTTCGCCGCCTGCTTCCTCTTCGACGCGCCCTTCCGCTCCTGGCGCTTCCGCTCCCGCGCGGCCTGCTGCTCGTCGCGACGCGGGCGTGTCGACAGCGCGCCGCGGCCCGCGTCCTTCCGCACGCGCTCCAGGACGTCCACGACGGCGAGGTCCACCTGCCGCCTCGCCTGGTCGACCCGTACCACCTGCACGCGCACCTGGTCGCCGATGCGGAACGTGCGATGCGTGTTCTCGCCGCGCAGCATGTGCGCGCGCTCCACGAAGCGGTAGTAGTCGTCGGCGAGCGTCGAGATGTGCACCAGCCCTTCGACGTAGTGCTCGACGAGCTGCACGAAGAGGCCGAACGACGTGACGCTGGTGATGAACCCGTCGAACTCGTCGCCGACCTTGTCGGCCATGAACCGCGCCTTCTTCCAGGCGAGCAGTTCGTACTCGGCCTCGTCGGCGCGCCGCTCCATCTCCGAGCAGTGGCGGGCGATGTCGGGCAGCTCCTCGATCCGATCCTGCCGGAGGTCGTCACGCAGGCGGCCGTGGCGATGCTCGCGCAGCGTGCGGTGCACGACCAGGTCCGGATAGCGGCGGATAGGCGACGTGAAATGGGTGTACTCGTCGGCGGCCAGGCCGAAGTGGCCGAGGCACGCCGGGTCGTAGCGGGCCTTCTGCATCGTCCGCAGCATCAGCGTCGCGATGGGCCGCTCCTCCGGGCGTCCGCGCAGCTTGACGACCAGCCGCTGGAAGTGGCGCGGGTGGATCACGTTGAGGGGCGCGGCGAGCGTGTAGCCGAGCGTCGCGATGAACTCCTCGAAGCGCTCGACCTTCAGCAGGTCGGGCGGCTCGTGCACGCGGTAGAGCGTCGGCACGTCGTGCTCCTCGAGGTAGGCCGCCACCGTCTCGTTGGCGACGAGCATGAACTCCTCGATGATGCGGTGCGCGACGTTGCGCTCGAGCACGAGGATGTTCTCGATGGCGCCCGACTCGTCGAGGACGACGTCCGCCTCGGGCAGGTCGAAGTCGATCGAGCCCCGCCGGCGCCGGCGGGCGTTGAGAATCTCGAACAGCTCGCGCATGCGCTCGAAGTGCGGCACCAGCGACTCGGAGCGCCGCCGCAGCGCGGCGTCGCCCTCGAGGATGGCGTGCACCTCGTCGTAGGTCATGCGGGCGCGGCTGTGGATCACGCCGTCGTGGAAGCTGGCGTCCACAACGCGGCCGCGCCTGTCGATCTCCATGACACACGACTGCACCAGCCGGTCGACGTCGGGCCGCAGGCTGCAGAGTCCCGTCGCGAGCTCCGAGGGGAACATGTGCACCGCGCGCTCCGGGAAGTACACCGACGTCCCGCGTGCGGCGGCCTCGCGGTCGAGCGCGCTGCCCTCCTTCACGTAGTGCGCCACGTCGGCAATGTGCACGGCGAGCCGGTAGTTGCCGTTGTCGAGCACGTCCACCGACACCGCGTCGTCGAAGTCGCGGGCGTCCTCGCCGTCGATGGTCACGACGACGTCGCCACGGAAGTCGGTGCGCCCCTCGATATCGGCCGGGTCGATCGCGTCGCCGAGCCGGCGCGCCTCGGCGAGCGCCTCGTCGGAGTGACGGTCGGGGATGTTGTACTTGCGGATGATGATCTGCGTATCCACGCCCGGCGCGTCGATGTCGCCGAGCACCTCGGTGACCCGCCCCAGCGCGTGACGCGTCGGCGTGGGCCACCTGGTGATCTCGACGACGACCATGGCGCCCGCCGTCGCGCCGTGCTCGTCGCCAGCCGGCACCTGCACGTCCATCAGCAGCCGGTTGTCGAACGGCTCGACAAACTGCAGCCCGCGATCGTCCACGTCGAAGCGCCCCACGATCGTCGACGACCCGCGCTCGAGGATCCGGATGATGCGGCCCTCGGCGCGCCCGTCGCGCCCGTGACGGTCCACCCGGACGAGCACGCGGTCGCCGTGCATCGCCTCGTTGACGTTGGCGCCGGCCACGTACACGTCGCCGGCGAGCCCTTCGATCGCGCGTTCGGGCCGGACGAACGCGTAGCCCTGCGGATGGACGGTGATGCGCCCGGGCACCATGTCCATGAACTCGGGCACACCGTAGGTCTTGCCGCGCGTCTCGACGAGGTCGCCGCGGGCGACGAGCGTCCGCAGGGCCCGGCGCACGGCCTGCGTTTCGTCCTTGTGAATCTTCAGCGTGCGCATGATCTCGCGCACGGTGGCGGGGTGTCCGAAGCGTTCGCGGATGCGGGTGAGAAGGTCGTCGGGACTCGTCATGCTGCGTACAGGCTACATCCGACGACCTTCTCCTGGTGGGGGGACGCGTCGTGCGGCCGTCAGCCGAGCGCGCGACGCCGTGCGGCCACGGCCGCGAGCGCCAACCCGAACAGCGTGGTCGTCACGGGTTCGGGCACGCGGGTCGCCTGGATGTTGTCCACGCCGAGCTGCGCCATGATGGCGGGCACGGGCTGGAAGGGATTCGGGAAGTTCGGGATGTCGCTGTGGTACAGCCGGACGGCCGTCGTGTTGGACAGCGCCGCCGCCACCGACCCCAGCGCCGCCGTGAGATGGGACGGCCCCACCAGGAACTGGATTCTTGTCCAGCCGCTGCCTGCGGGCAGGTACGCGGCGTCGGAGAAGGCGATGTTCTCGGGCGGGCCTGTCGTCGGGTCCTCGAACCCGAAGCGCAGGTACAGGTCGGTCGGGCCGAAGTTGATCACGTCCATGGTGATCGCGGTGATCCCCGCGGCGAGGTAGTTCCCCGTCCAGCGCGGCTCGAGATTGGCCGCGCTCAGCTTGCTGCCCGGCCCCACCGCGCCGTGCGAGGTCAGCAGCAGGTACCTGTCGTCGGGTCCTTCCTTGCCGCCGCCCTCGTTGAGCGGCGGCAGCGGGTGCGCTTCGCCGAGCAACGCCACCGTCCACCCGCCGGTGGTGCCGTCCTGGAACGTGTCGACCTGTCCGAGCATCGGCGCCGCTGACGCGGCCCCGCCCACGAGCAGGGTGATCGCGCCTGCCATCACCGAACCTGCTGCCATGCGTATCATGTGGTCGCCTCCTCGGCTGACAACGTCCGGCGCGCCACGATCGAACCTACGGATGGGCTGGCCTCTTTTCCCAACCGCCGCCGGGCGGCTTCCGTCTACTGCCCCGGTGACGGACGTCGAGCTCGTCGAGTGCGCTCGCCGGCACGACGGCGAGGCGTGGGCCGAGCTCGTGCAACGGCATCACGTCGCGGTGTACCGCACGGCCTACGCGGCGCTCCTGCGCCACGCCGAGGCCGACGACGCGGCGCAGGAGGCATGGATGACGGCGTGGCAGCGGCTCGACGCGTTCAGGGGCGACGCCTCGTTCAGGACATGGATTGTCGCCATCGCCTGGCACAAGGCCCTCGACCGTCGCCGATCGCTTGCCGGCTGGATGCGGCGCCTGGCACCGCTGTCACGTGACGAGCACCACGACACCATGACGGCCCTCGTCGATACGGACACGCTCGACGCCGAGACGACGCTGCTCGACCGCGAGGCGCGCGGCCGCGTGCGACGCGCCCTCCGCGG
The DNA here is from genome assembly GCA_964430855.1 of uncultured Vicinamibacteraceae bacterium. Lineage (GTDB taxonomy): Bacteria > Acidobacteriota > Vicinamibacteria > Vicinamibacterales > Vicinamibacteraceae > JAEZDP01. The sequence goes on along the minus strand of CAYSHC010000081.1, from coordinate 8,328 downwards.
CATCCCCGCCGCGTACCGCGACTGCCTGCTGCTCGCCGCGGGTGGCGAACTGACCTGCGAGGACATCGGCCGTCTGCTCGGCATGCCGACAGGCACCGTCAAGTGGCGTGTCAGCGAGGCCCGCAAGCGCCTGCGCACGCGCCTCGAGGGACTGCCATGACAGCGCCCTCCGACCCCGTCGAGCGCTTCGCGCGCGTGACGCCGCCCCGTGACCACGCGCGACGCGTCCTCGCGCGGAGCGGGCCTGCCGCGTGGCGCGTGCCCCCGGAGCAGACGCCTGACGGCGATGCCCCCCGCCGCCCCGCAACGCGACGGGTCCGGCGGCTCGCCGCCGCCGCTGCCCTCGTCGCCGCCGGCCTGGTGGTTGCCAGGGACGTCCGCCTCGCCCGCGACCTGGACGTCATGCCGCCCGTCGCCGGCGCCGAGTGGGGCGGCAAGGGCGTGGACGTGCCGGTGCTGCCGCCGCGCGCGTACTGGGAGATGTCGGCCATCGACGAGTTCGAGCGGCTCCGCCCGCCACCGCGGCCCTCGCGCCAGAGCCCGCCGCACGAGGCGTCGGCGGCCGCGACCCGCGCGTCGGCAGGAGTGGGGGGCACCATTGCTGCGTGGGCGGACATCGCGCCAATCGAGATCGACGCCATCGAGGCTGCGCCCGTGACCATCGAGGCGCTTGCGGTACCGCCGGCCATCGACATCGCGCCGGTTGTCATCGACCCCGTCGTCGTCACGCCGGTGACAGAGGAGGAACAGTGATCCAGCCCATCGCCCCAGCAGTCGTCCCGCCGCGACGCACACGGCACCCGCTGCGCCTCACGGCGCTGATCGCCGTCCTGCTCGGCGCGCTGACAGCCGGTGCCCTCGCGCAGGAGGCGCCGGCAAGCGCCACGGGCACGCCGGCCAGCGACGCGCCCGCGTCCCCGCATCCAACGCGTAACGTCCGGGTTACGGTAACGCTGACCGACCAGCTGGGCTCCGACCGGCCCGTCGTCCGCACCGCCGTACTGACCGTGGCCGACGGACGGCAGGGCATGTTCCGCAGCGTGACGCGGGGCACCGCGTCAACGTCCGAGCCCCCGCCGATGCCCGGCGCGCCGGCGGTGGAGCTTCCGCTGAGCGTCGACACGCATGTCACCATCACGCCATCGAACCGCGTGCTGCTCAGGCTGGGGTTCCGCTATCACGTCTTTGGCCAGGCGGGCCGCGACGACGCCGCCATCCGGGTGTCGGAGCGCGAGCTCACCGAGAACCTGACGCTCCTGCTCCCGCCCGGTCAGAAGGTCGTCGCCAGCGAGTCGGCCGACGCGATCAGCGACAGAAGCGTCAAGGTGGAAGTGCAGGCCGACATCCTGCCGTGACGCGTCAGCACATCCTGACGAGTCGTCCATGGCTGGCCCTGGGCGACGCCGGCCGCTACGGCTCGGGCGTGCCGCGATAGACCTCGCCGAGCAGGTCCGAGGCACGCTGGGCGCGTGTGCCCGCGTCGAGGCTCGCCTGCACGGCACGCTCACGCGCCGACCGCAGCAGGTCGGCGGCTTCGTCCACGCGCCGCGAATGATCGGGCGACAGCCACTGCTGCTCGCCGGCCTTGAATGCCTCGAGCAGGCGGACGCCTTCCTGGAGGTGCGTCGCGGCGTCGCCCCAGTTCGTCCTGTACACCGCCACGCTCGCGTCGAGCGCCCGCACGCGCGCTTCCGACAGCCGCAACCGCACCATGGCCCTGTCGCGCTGCTGCTCGGCCGGGTACGCACGGTACCAGCCGAAGATGTAGCCGACCAGCCCCGCGAGCACGGCGATGCCCGCCATGTAGAGCAGCAGGCGGCCGAGGGTGAAGGGACGGCACGTGCGCACGGGGGCGCTTGCTGGCGCTGACGTCGATGCCGGGGCGTGGTCGGGCATGGCTGGTCTACCTCTGGTCAATAGACGATGGCGATCTGGACGTCGCAGACGTTGGTATCGGTCGGTCCCGTGCGCAGGAGCGTCCCGAGCCGCTCGTGCAGCCGGTACGTGTCGTTGGCCTCGAGCATCGCCGTGACGTCGAGCCCCGCGCGCGCGGCCGCATCGGCGGTGGACGAATCGACGCAGGCGCCGGCAGCGTCCGTCGGTCCGTCGACGCCGTCCGTGCCGACGCTCGCGAGCACCATCGGCCTGGCGGCGCGTGCCAGCGCGGCGATCGCCCCGGCCGCGAACTCCTGGTTGCGGCCTCCCCTGCCCTGCCCGCGCACCGTCACCGTCGTCTCGCCGGACGAGATGACGCAGACCGGTCCCGGGTAGGCACGCGTGAGGTCGAGCACCCGCTGGACGTGGGCCGCGCCGGCGTCCCTCGCCTCACCCTCCACGGGCGGGTCGATGACGACCGTGTGCAGCCCCTCGGCGAGCGCCGCCGCCTGCGCGCCGGCCATCGCCGTGCGCCGCGACCCCACCAGCAGGTAGCGGGTCCGCGCGAACGCCGGATCGCCGGGCTTGGGGGTCTCGTCGAGCCCGCCCGCGGCGCCGCGCGCCAGGTGGGCGCGGACGGCCGGAGGAATGGCGTCGTTGTGACGCACACCCTCGACGATCCGGAGGGCGTCGGCGTATGTACTCGGGTCCGGCACAGTCGGTCCCGATCCGATCACCGCGGGATCGTCCTCGACGGGGCCGACCACGTCGGAGATCGCCAGCGTGGCGACCTCGCCGCGGCAGGCCGCCGCCAGGCGGCCGCCCTTGATGCCCGAGAGGTGCTTGCGCACGGTGTTGAGCTCGTCGATGGCGCGGCCGTCGTGCATCAGCGCGCGCGTCGTCTGCTGCTTGTCTTCGAGGGTCAGGCCGTCGGCAGGAAGGCTCAGCAGCGCGGACGCGCCGCCGGAGAGGAGGACCACGAGCTGGCCGTCGGGTGCAACCGTCCGCGCGAGCGCCAGCGCCGCGCGCGCGGCCGCCACGCTCGTCTCGGTCGGCGTGGGATGGCCGCCGCGATACCAGTCGACGTCGGGCGGCACGCGGTGCCCGTCGTGGGTGCCCACGGCGACCGCCGACGCAGGGGCGGCCCGTGCCGTGGCGAACCACGCGTCGACCATCGCGGCAGACGCCTTGCCGGCCGCGATGAGGTGGTAGGGGCGATCGATATCGATTGGCGAGGTTCCGGCCGCGAGAACGTTCCTGACCAGGACCGGCGCGGCCACCGCGTCGAGCGCCGCACGGACGATCGACGCGACGGTGTCGCGCGCGCCCGGCGGGATCAGTGGAGGAACCGGCCGTCCGTCCACGAGTCCCGCGTGGCTACGGCGCTGAAGCTCTGCAGGATCCCGCTGACGACACGGTCGGCACAACCCTGGCGGCACAGCACCTCGAGCTGGTCCATCACGCGCCCGAGCGCCGATTCAACCTGTGCGACGGCGCAGGGCGAGTACCCGTCGCGCTGACTCTGCAGACACCGGTGGCAGCGTTCGAGTTCCTCGCGATAGAACTCCGCAAGCAGGGATATCGGAATCACATGCTCCACACGGAATTCCACTGTAAGCATCACGCGCAGCGCATGTCAATTGAAACGCCGGCCGCATCGCCCGTGGTCCGTCGCCTGCCGCACGCCTCGCACGGGTGCGTCAGGCGTCGACGGTAAGGTCGATCGGCGCCGACTCGCGGGGCTCGCGCGCCGCGAGCCACCCCGCCGCGGCGCCGGCGATGGCCCCGCCCGCGCAGAGCGCCGCGACGAGGGGCCACGACAGGTAAGGCATCGCTTGCAGGTCCAGCGCGGCGAGCCACTGCGCAGCCGCCTGCGTCCCGACCGCGAGCCCCACGCGCAGGGCGACGAGCGCGAGCACCGTGCCGGCGAGCGCCTGGAGGAGGCCTTCCACCACGAACGGCCCGGTGACGGCGCGCGGCGGGGCCCCAAGCAGGGCGAGCACCTCGATCTCGTCGCGGCGCGCGTAGTAGGCCAGCCGCAGCACCGCGGCCACGGCCGCCGTCGCCGCGATGGCCAGCAGCACGGCGAGCGTGCCGCCGACCTGCTGCGCCAGGCGCACGGTCGTCAGCACGCGCGCGAGCACCTCGCGGTCGTAGATCACGTCGTCGACGCCGGGTTCGGTGGACAGTCGGTCGACGAGCGCGGCGATGTCTGTGTCGGTCGCCTCCGGCGTGAGGCGCACTTCCACCACCGCGCCGAACGGGCCCTCGGGCAGTGTCGCCACGATGTCGCGCAGCTCCGGGAAGTCCTGAAGGAAGCGCTCGGTCGCGCGCGCCGCGTCGATGAGGTCGTAGGAGGCGACGATCGCGCTGCGCCGCAGCTCCGCCTCGACGCCGTCGCGCGTACCCGGTCCGGCCTGCCGCGACAGGTACACCGAGAGCTCGGCGGCCGCGTTCATGCGTGCCGTCACCCGGCGGAGCTCCTGCGAGGCGAGCAGGTAGCTCGCGAGGACGAAGACGGCGGCGGCAAGCAGGAGCGTCGACAGGAGGGCCACGCGCCAGCGCCGGCGCAGGCTCGTCACGGCTTCGTCGAGGCAGTAGCGCAGGAAGCCGGTGGTGTGGGCGTCCTCGTGGCGCAGGCGGGTCATGGGCGTGCGCCTCCGCCGGGCGACGTGGCCGCCGCGCCGCCGTCAGGCGCGGCCGGCCTGACGGCGCCGGTGCCCACGCCGGTGTCGCCCACCAGCCGTCCGCGCTCCAGCGAGACGACGCGCCGCCCCACGTACTCGATGAGCGCGCGGTCGTGCGTGGCGACGAGCACCGTGGTGCCGGACGCGTTGATGCTGCGGAAGATGTCCATGACCTCGAGGGACAGCTCGCGATCGAGGTTGCCCGTCGGCTCGTCGGCCAGCAGCAGCGACGGCGAGTTCATCAGGGCGCGCGCGATGGCCACGCGCTGCTGCTCGCCGCCCGAGAGCTGCCGCGGAAAGTCGTTCATCCGGTGCTGGAGGCCCACCTGCTGCAGGAGCGCCGAGGCGCGCCGCCACTGGCGCGATCGCGGCACGCCCATGACGCGCGCGATCGTGGCCACGTTCTCGAAGATGGTGCGGTCGGGCAGGAGGCGGAACGCCTGGAACACGAACCCGACGGTGCGCCGGTACGCCTGGCGCGCCGGGCGCGAGAGCGTCGACAGGTCGATCCCGTCGACCTCGATCGTGCCGCTCGTCGGCTGGTCCTCGCGCAGCAGCAGCCGCAGCAGCGTCGACTTGCCGGCGCCGCTCGGCCCCGCCAGGCAGACGAACTCGCCGCGCTCGACGTGCAGCGTCACGTCGCGCAGCGCGTCGGCCCCGTGGCCGAACGATCGCGTCACTCCCTTCAGATCGATCACGTTCCGTCCTTCGTCGCGGCGGGCTCGTGGCTGGCAAGTTCCATCCTGACGCGCCCGAAGCCGGCCTCGACCACGGCGCGCACGGGCCGCCAGCCGAGGTCACGCGCCAGCCAGACCTCGATCCTGGGCGGCGTCCGGCGCGGAATGCGGTGCACGAGCACCGGCTCGTAGCGCAGCGTCTCGATGTCGCGACCCCTCCATGTCACTGTGTCGGCCGAGGCGGCCCCGGTCTGCAGGGTCAGCACGCGTCCCATGTCGACCACGGGGATGCGGACCTCCTGGCCCGCCGCGAGCGGCAACGTCCGCAGCAGCAGCAGCGCAGCGAGCGGATCGCGTGCAGCCGGGGGCGTCCGGACGCGGGGTCCCGCGTCGAGCGTCGAGGCGTCGGGCGGCAGGATGACGGTGCTCGACGGCTCACGCTCGAAGGCGACGCTCTGGTGCAGGCGGCGGCGTCCTTCACGGATCTCGCGCAGGTGCGCCACCGGCGCGAACGACGCGTCGGCCCAGGTCGTGAAGGTGTCGCGCGCCTCGAAGAAGCGCGCCACCCATGGCGCCGTCTCCACCGCGAGCCGAACGCGCCACGCGACCGACGCCCGCTGTTCCGGCGTCATCCAGTCGGGCAGCCCCGCATCGTCAGGGCCGGCCGCGTCGATGGCGATGGTCGCGGTGCCAGCGGGTACCTGCGTACCCGCCCCGTCCCAGTAGACCTCGTAGGTGGACCGCTCCCCTGGCTTGAACGCCGGGACACCGGGCGGAGGGGCCTCGATGTCGGCGACCCGTCCGAGCACCTGCTCCAGCCGGGCGGCATCGGCCACCTCGTAGATGAAGGCCGGATGACCGTCACGCCCCTGGAGCGAGGCGCGCAACGTCAGCGGCCACGCCGACTCGAGGCCGGCACGCGGCGTCACCACGAAGCGCACGTCGAGATCGCTCAGCATCCAGAGCGCGTCCGCGCTCGGAAACGAGGCGAGCGCGCCCTCGACCGCGCCCGCGACGGCGGGACGCTGCCCGCTGTAGCCGTTCACGATCGGGCGGCGGTGCACGATCGTGTCGAGCATCAGCGGCGTGGCCTCGCGGTCGGGCGGCATGGGCAGGTACGCGACGGCGCCGGGCGCCTCGGCGTCGCGCAGCCACACGCCCACGGGTGTCTCAATCGCCGGCGCGGCCGTCACCGGCATCTGCCACCACACGGCCTCGAACCCGACGACCGTCAGGCCGACCCAGGCGAGCGCCCGGAGCCGGGGCGAACGCGTCATGCCCCAGGCGGTGCCGTACGCGGCCAGGGCTGCTGCGCCAAATGTCACCAGGAGCCCGAAGCGGGCCGGGGCCCGCACGGCGTGGAACCCGAACAGCCACTTGTGGCACCAGGCGTAGAGCGCGCGCCATCCGTCGGGCCCGAAGGAGAGCACCAGCCCCACGGTGGCGACCGCCAGCCAGGCCCAGACGTGCGGACGACGCCGTCGACTCGCCAGCGACGCGACGGCCAGGCCGGCCAGGGTCATGGTGCCCCACCCCGGATGGAGGGCGAGTTCCTCGGTGGGGCCGACGGGCGTGAGGGGGACCGGCCGCCACGGCGGCGCGCTGACGTAGGCGGCGGCGGTGGCCGCGTGCCGCGACGCTTCGTCCAGGTTGCGGCCGAAGCCTTCGCGCTGCTGTGACTGCACGTATGGCACGGCGACTGGGACGACGAGCAGCGTCGCGACCACCGCGGCGAGCGCGAGGGGCCGCGCGAGCCGTGTGAGCCGGCTGCGCCCCGCGCCGATCACGAGACCCGCAAGCAGCACGAACAGCCCGATACCGCCAATGACCGCGTAGTAGACCGAGCTGACGGCGGTAAGGCCGAACCAGAGGCCGAGCGCCGCGCCGTCGCGCAGCCGGCGCTTCGCCACCAGGCGGTGCACGGCGAGTGCGGCAAGCGGGAGGAAGTAGAGCGCCTGGAGCTGGATGTGCACGACGTGCGACAGGCGATAGGCGCTGAAGGCAAACGCGAGGCTGCCGGCGATGGCGCCGGCCGAATGGCCGGTGACCTCTCGGAGGTAGCGCCACATCGCGAGGCCCGTCCCCCAGAGCGACAGGAGCCACACGACGTTGTAGGCAAGTACCGGATTACGCGTCAGCAGGTAGACGGGCGAGACCAGGAGCGCCTGGAGCAGCTGGTGGTCGGTGAAGGCCAGGGCCTGGCGCGCCGGGTGGAAGATCGGCGCGTCGAAGACGCGGCCCGAGAAGACATCGGACGGCGCGGTCGCGAGCACCTCGAGGTTCCACCCGAGCACCCACAGGTTCAGGAAGGGATCGCCGGGGCCGAACGGCGCGGCCAGCAGGGAGGCCGGGCGCAGCGCCAGCGGCCACGTGATGACGACGACCACCGCCGCGCACAGCGCCGCGACGGCCAGGCCCTCGCGCCGGACCGACGCGTCAGGCGTCGAGCGCGGCCCTGAGTCGGCCATTCACGACCTTCGGGTTGGCCTTCCCGCCGGTGGCCTTCATCACCTGCCCCACGAGGAAGCCGAACGACTGCGTCTTGCCGTCGCGGTACTTCGCGACGACGTCGGGATTGGCCGCGAGTACCTCCGCGATGGCCGCATCGATGGCCGCGGTGTCGTCCACCTGCTCGAGCCCCTCGCGCGCGATGATCGCGTCGGGCTCGTCGCCGGTCGTCCACATGGCCTCGAAGACGTCCTTCGCCGCCGTGTTGCTGATGCGTCCGCCCTCGACGGCGGCGATGAGCCGGGCGAGCCGCTCCGGCGGGATCGCGATGGCGGGCGCCTCCGTGCTGCCGGCCTCGGGCTTCACGCGCCGCAGCACCTCGCCCATGATCCAGTTGGCGGCCGCCTTGGCCGGGGCGCCGCTCCCCGTCACCGCCTCGAAGTAGTCGGCGATGCCCGGCGCCTGCGTGAGCACCCCGGCATCGTAGGGCCGCAGGCCGTACTGCTCGACGAACCGGGCGCGCCGTGCCTGCGGCAGCTCGGGCAGCCGCCGACGGATGTCGTCCACGAGCGCCCCGTCCACGATCAGCAGGGGCAGGTCCGGCTCCGGGAAGTACCGGTAGTCGTGCGATTCCTCCTTGG
>CAYSHC010000080.1:0-18887 GCA_964430855.1 uncultured Vicinamibacteraceae bacterium | reverse complement strand
CCCGCCGCGCGGCGACAACAAGGAAGGCTGGGACAACCTCGACATCTTCGGGTGGCTCGGCTACCCGATGCAGATCAAGATCGACTTCCTGTGCCGCGACTCGATCCTCGCGGCGCCGATCGTGCTGGACCTGGCGCTGCTGCTCGACCTGGCACACCGGCAGGGCGCATCGGGCGTGCAGGAATGGCTGTCGTTCTTCCTCAAGGCGCCACAGGCGGCAGGCGCCACGCCCGCCCCGCACGACCTGTTCCTGCAGCGCGCGCGCCTCGACGAGACCTTGCGCGGGTGGGCCGGCGTGGCGGTCAGGTAAGGGGATGGCACGAGGACGGCTCGGAGAGCCGTCCCTACCTGGGCAGGTCCATCGACACGCCGAGCTGCTGGTACATCGAGAGGAAGTCGAAGCAGTTGTAGGCCTCGACGATCTGCCCTCCCGCCATCCGTCCGAGCGCGAAGCCGTAGAACGTCACGGGCTTGCCCGTGGCAGGGAGGCCGAGGCCGTCGCCCGCGTGCGTGCCCGTCACCCGGCAGTGCGCGACCGTCCAGTCGCCCTCCGTCACCGAGTGCACGACCTCGATGTGGACGTCAGGAAACGCGCCACGGAACGCACGATAGAACGGAGCGAAGCCCTGCGGCCCGCGTATGGGCTCGCCGTCCGGCGTCGCGAGGCCGTGCACGACGCCGTCGGCGGCGAGGAAGCGGTCGAGTGTCGACTCATCGCCGGCGTTCCAGAGGCCGTCGAACCACTGCTGCATGATCGAGGCGGGGGTGACCTGCATGGCGTCCTCCACGAGTAGGGTTTGTCGACCCGACGCCGGGGAGGACGGCGCGGCGTCCCATGGTCGCGCCGTTTCGGCGGCCCCGCAAGGGCTATCCGCCAGGTGGCGGCGCGTGACGCCGATCGGCTGACGGCACGGGGGGTGGGCGCATCTCGACGACGGGAACGGCATGCGTCGCGGTGTCGCCGTTGTCGCGCACGCCGTCCGGGAGCGTTGCCCCCGGGAACGCCCCTGCCAGCGCATCGACGCCGCCCTGCGGTCGCGCGTGCTGGACGAGGTCCTGCCTGTCGGCACGCGCGTCCGCCGTGTCGAGTCCCATGCGCTTGTCGCGGGCCTCGACGAGACCCGGCTCCACCTCGCCGTCCCTGTTGAAGCTCCACTGCAGCTGCGCCGGCCCCAGCGGCAGCGGGTCGCCGTCATGGCCCGGCGCTGCCGTCATCCACGTGTGCCACGTCTTTCCGTAGCTGTTCAGCTTCGTCGTCATGGCCGCCTTCTCGACGGCATCCGGCAAACCCGGCATGCGCAGCTGTCCCGAGAGGATCTCGAAGTTGTGCGGGTGCCAGTACGCCTTCTCGGCGTCGGGCAGCGCCTCGTATGTCGCGGCCGACACGATGTACTCGATGCCGACCATGCGTGCATCGTCGCTGTTGCCGTCGAAGAGCACGCACTGGGCGAAGTCCTCGTTGAGCTGGTTGCAGTAGTGATGGGCTTCCATCTGCTGCGTCGGATCGGCTTTCGACGGGTGGAATCCGACGAGGTAGTACGCGATCTGCTCAACGGGTCCCTTCGACTGGAGCAGGTTGGCACCGGTCTCCAGGGCCGCCGTCCGGGGCGTCGTCTCGCGCCCCGGCGCCGCCTCCTCCGCGGAGTCCGGCCCCGAATCGCCGCCCCCACACGCCCCTGCGCACGCCAGCAGGGCCACCGTCGCCATCCATCGCGTCATCGCCGATCGCCTCCGGTTGCCCACGCGTGCAGGATGCCTGCCAGCGCCTGATCGCGGGCATGGAGGTTGCACCGATCCCGGCCATGGACGCCAACGACCGGGACCACTGTCGACATGACACTCGGGCGGGCATCGCACAGGCCTGCCTCGCCGGCGCGCTGGGCGGACTGCTCGGCGGTCTGGTGATGAACACCTACACGCGCGTCGTGGCTTCGTCCACCGGCGGGCACGAGGCCGAAGGCGTCGCGCCCGGTGACGACCGCGTCGGCCGCGGCATGCAGCCACCCCAGGCGGAGACCCGCACCGAGGACGACGCGGCGGTCAGGGTGGGGACGGCGGTCTACGAGGCCGTCACCGGTGAGACCGCTGGCCCGGAGCGTCGATTGCGGCTGGGCGCGCTTGCCCACTACGGGTTCAGCGCGGTGTCGGGCATCGCGTATGCTCTGCTCGTCCGGCAGGTGCCCGCGCTCGGCCGAGGCCTGGGAACGTTGTACGGGACGCTCGTCTGGGCGACGGCAGACGAGACGGCCATGCCGCTTCTCTGGCTGTCGCGCGGGCCCGGGGAGCAGTCGCCGGGCATGCACGCGTATTCGCTCGTCGGGCACTGGCTCTACGGGGCGACGCTGGCGTCCGTTCACGCCCTGGCGCATCGCCGATAGCGCGCGCAGGCCGCTCGCCCAATGCCGCACGACTTCGACTACGACAGCCTCGACGACACCCGGCACCGTCCGTGGCCACTGCCGCCAGGGCCATGGCTCATGACGCAGACGTGGTGCGACCTGCTGTTTGCCCACTGGCCCGTGGAGCGTGACGAGCTGCGGCGCGACGTCCCTGCCTGCTTCGAGCTGGAGTCGTTCGACGGACGGTACTGGCTCGGGATTGTGCCGTTCAGGATGGCGAACGTGGTGCCCCGCGGCGTGCCGGCCGTGCCCTGGCTGTCGGCGTTTCCCGAAGTGAACGTGCGCACGTACGTGCGGGTCGGTGACAAACCGGGCGTGTTCTTCTTCAGCCTCGACGCGGCGAGGCTGGCCGCCGTGGCGGCGGCTCGGGCCCTGCTGAACCTGCCGTACTTCGCCGCGGCGATGCGCATCGATGACCGCGGACATGGCGAAGTCGGCTTTCTCAGCCGGCGGCGCGCCCTGCGCGGCTCACGTCGGTCTGCCGTCGGTGGCGCCGCCCTCGACGTGACCTACGCCCCGGCAGGACCGGTATTCACGGCCGCTCCGGGATCACTCGAACACTTCCTCACGGAGCGGTACTGCTTCTACCACGTCGACCGCCGGGGCCGTCCCTACCGGCTCGACGTCCACCACCGGGCATGGCCGCTGCAACGGGCCACCGCCACGTTCGAGCGGAACACGATCGCTGCCGCCGCCGGGATCTCGCTGCCGGACGACGAGGCGCCGCTCCTGCACTTCGCGCGGCGCGTGGACGTCCTGGCGTGGCGGCCCTCACCGCTCGTGTGAGTCGCAGCGGCGGGGCCGCCGCCGCGTCAGACAGATGACGCGCCCGTGTCGTCGGCAGGCGGGTTCGCCCCGCCGGGCGGCTTGCCGTACGGCCCCTTCAGCGCGTCGTGGTTGTCGGGGTTGGGGTTGGTCGACGGCGGATCGCTGGCCGGAAACGTGTCAGCAAGCGTCTTGTCGAGCGCGGCCTCGCGAATCCGCCGCTCCTCGTCCGGCGTGTGATCGTGATCGTCCGGCAGTATTGTCGGCATCGCTCTGGGACCTCCGGCTGAAGTTGCAGGGTTGACCCAAGCATGTCACGGAACCGTCGCGCGTGCCGCGGTCATCGCACGCGCGCGCTCGAGCGCCGCCTGCACATGGGGCAGGACGTTCTCCGCACCCACGCGCTGGAGGAAGGCCGAGCGGCCGATGAGCCGCGCCGGCTGATCGCGCGCGCCGCACAGCAGCAACGTCCTGCCGGTGCGGCGGAGACGCTCGGCGAACTCTTCCAGGGCATGAAGCCCCGTGGCATCGAGCGCCGTCATGTTGCGCAGCCGGACGATGACGATCTCCTTGAACTGCGACAGGTCGCTCGTCGCCTCGTCCAGCTTGTCGGTCGTCCCGAAGAGGAACGGCCCGTGGATGCGCAGGATCGTCACGTTCTCGGGGATGTCCTTGCCCTGGAGGACGTGCGCACGACCCTCCTCGAGGTACTCCGGCGTCACGAGCGCGACAGTCGTCGTCGCGGTGACGCGTCCGATGTAGAGCAGCGCGGCCAGCGCCATCCCGACGCCGACGGCGACCGTCAGGTCGGCGAGCACCGTCAGCGCGAACGTCGTGAGCCACACCGAGACGTCGGTCTTCGACAGCCGCAGGATCCCGGGGATCTCGCGCCATTCGCCCATGTTGTACGCGACGACGAACAGCACGGCCGCCAGCGTGGCCAGCGGGACGTACCTGGCCAGCGGCGCGGCGACGAGCAGGATCGTCAGCAGCGTCAGCGCGTGCACCATGCCCGCGACGGGCGTCCGGGCGCCCGACCGGATGTTGGTTGCCGTCCGCGCGATCGCGCCCGTGGCCGGGATGCCGCCAAACAGCGGCGACGCGATGTTGGCCACGCCCTGCGCGACCAGCTCCACGTTGGGCTTGTGCCTGTCGCCCGTCATGCCGTCGGCCACGACGGCCGACAGCAGGCTCTCGACCGCGGCCAGCAGCGCGACGGTGAACGCGGCGGGCAGCAGCGGCAGGATGTTCGCGCCGTCGAAGTCGGGAACGCGCAGCGGCGGGAAGCCCTGCGGGATGCCGCCGAACCGCGAGCCGATGGTCTCGACGCCGAGCGGCAGAGCGGCGGCGGCGACGGTGGCCAGGACCAGGGCGACGATCGAGCCCGGGATGCGTCGCGTCACGCGCGGCCACGCCAGGATGACGACCAGCGAGACGACGGCGACGGCGGTGGCAGGCAGATTCAGCGTGTGCGCGTGCTCCACCAGCAGCGACATCCGGTCCAGGAACTCGCTCGGGACCTCGGGCGTGACGAGCCCGAAGAAGTCCTTGATCTGGGTCGAGGCGATGAGCAGGGCGATGCCGTTGGTGAAGCCGATCGTCACCGGGCGCGGGATGAACTCCACGGCGGCGCCGAGGCCGGTCACGCCCATGATCACCAGCAGGATGCCGGCCATCACCGTCACCAGCGCCAGGCCCGGCAGGCCGAACTCGGCCACGATGCCGGCGACGATGACGACAAAGGCCCCGGTGGGCCCGCCGATCTGCGTGCGCGACCCGCCGAGGGCGGAGATGATGAACCCCGCCACGACGGCGGTGTACAGGCCGGCCTCCGGCGGTACGCCCGACGCGATGCCGAAGGCCATCGCGAGCGGCAGCGCCACCAGCCCCACGGTCAGGCCCGCGACGACGTCGCGCGACAGGTCACGCAGCGTGTAGCCGCGAAGGCACTCGATCGATCGAGGCAGCCACTGCGCCAGCGCGTTCACCTGGCCCTCCGGCGCGGTCGCTCGATCTCGCTCAGCATGGCCTGCGTCCCCTTGAGATGGGTGCGGAAATACGTGCGCATCAGCGCGAGGACCTCACTGATGATCGGGTCGCGCAGCGCGTAGAACACCTGGTTGCCGGCGCGCCTGTTGGTCACCAGCTGCCGGCCCCGCAGGACGGCGAGGTGCTGCGAGACATTGGCTTGCTCGATGCCGAGCTTCTCGATCAGGCTTCCCGCCGACAGCTCGCCGTCGCCGAGCAGTTCGAGGATGGCGATCCGGGTGGGGTGGGCGAGGGCCTGGAAGGTGTCGGCCTTGAAGCGCCGGAGCTCGTCCTGCATAACATTAGAATATTAGCATATTCGGCATCACCGGGCTACGTGGTGCGGACGCAACGGGTCGGTGCTACCCTCTGCCACGACGATCGTGGTGCACTCACGCCGGACGTTTCTCGCGCTTGCGGGGGCAGTGCTTCCCGGGACTGCCGTCGACGGCGTCTTCCGCCAGCCGGCGCGCCAGGGCTCGCGCGCGACGCCCGCCGAGCTCCGCACGGACCTCGTCATCATCGGTGGGGGGGTCGGCGGCTGCGCCGCGGCCCTTGCCGCCGCGCGCGCGGGCCTGCGCGTGGTGATGACCGAGGAAACCGACTGGATTGGCGGGCAGCTCACCGCGCAGGCCGTGCCGCTCGACGAGAACGCCTGGATCGAGACCATCGGCGGCTCGGACAGCTATCGCGCGCTGCGCGCCGGCATCCGCCAATACTACGCGCGGCACTATCCGCTCGCGGCGCAGGCAAGGGCGAACCCGGCGCTCAACCCCGGCAACGGCAGCGTGTCGCGGCTGTGCCACGAGCCGCGGGTCGGCCTTGCCGTGCTCGAGGCCATGCTCGCGCCCTACGTCGCGTCGCAGCGCATCCGGGTGCTGCTCGAGCACCGCGTGGTGGAGGCGAGCATGCGGGGCGACAGCGTCGAAGCCGTGCGTGTCGTGAGCCTGTCGAGCGGGCGCCACCTCGTACTGCACGCCCCGTACGTGGTGGACGCCACCGAGCTTGGCGACCTGCTCCCGCTGACGGGCACCGAGTACGTGACCGGTGCGGAGGCGCAGTCGGAAACGGGCGAAGCGCACGCGAAGCCCGTCGCGCAGCCAGGCAACCAGCAGGCGTTCACGTGCTGCTACGCGGTGGACTACCTGCACGGCGAGGACCACGTCATCGAGCGGCCCGCCGAGTACGCGTTCTGGCGCGACCACGTGCCCGACCTCACGCCGCCGTGGCCCGGCCGGCTCCTCGACCTGACCTACACGCAGCCCCGCACGCGCCAGCCCTTCGCGATGGGGTTCGACCCGCACGCCGGCACCGGTCTCTTCCGCTACCGCCGCATCGTCGACCGGACGAACTTCGAACCGGGCACCTACGATGGCGACGTCACGCTGGTCAACTGGCCGCAGAACGACTACATGCTGGGCAATCTGGTGGACGTGCCGGCCGAGGAGGCCGCGGGCCATGTCGAGCGGGCGAAGCAGCTGAGCCTGTCGCTGCTCTACTGGCTCCAGACGGAGTGCCCGCGCCCTGACGGCGGCCTGGGGTGGAAGGGCCTGCGCCTGCGTCCCGACGTCGTCGGCACCGAGGACGGCCTGGCGAAGTATCCGTACGTGCGCGAGAGCCGCCGCATCAGGGCGGAGTTCACCATCCTCGAGCAGCACGTGGCGACGGCCGACAGGATGCGGCTGACGGGCGCGACCGACCCGCAGGACGCGGAGGCCGAGACCTTCCACGACTCGGTGGGCATCGGCAGCTACGCCATCGACCTCCATCCCTCGACAGGGGGCGACAACTACATCGACTTCGACGCCCGCCCGTTCCAGATCCCGCTGGGCGCGCTGCTGCCCCGGCGCGTCGAGAACCTGCTGCCGGCCTGCAAGAACATCGGCACGACGCACGTGACCAACGGGTGCTACCGCCTGCATCCCGTGGAGTGGAGCATCGGCGAGGCCGTGGGTTCGCTCGTGGCCTTCTGCCGCCGCACGGGCCACTCCCCGCGGGCCGTCCGCAACACGCCGGCGCTTCTCGCCGACTTCCAGCGCGAGCTGACGTCACACGGTGTCCGTCTGGCGTGGCCGCGCGACCTGCGTCGCGCGCGGGCCGGGGGCTGACGGCCATCGGACGGTCAGAGAAGCGGCGAACACAGCCGCAGCGTCGAGTCCACGAACCGCGTCGTGCGGGGGCGCCGCGCGTATTCCTTCGCCGAGAAGGTGATGCAGTGGTCCTGGTCGGCGAGGAAGTCGGCTTCCAGCTCGCGCGTGACGGCCTCGTCATAGATCACGAGGTTGGTCTCGTAGTTGATCGAGAAGCTGCGGATGTCCATGTTGGCCGACCCGATCGAGCACATGATCGAGTCCACGCACGCCGTCTTGGCGTGGAAGTACGCCCCCTGGTAGAGCAGCACCTTGACGCCCGCCCGCGCCATGTCGGCCGCGTAGGTCAGGCCCGCCCGGTAGGCCGGCGACAGCTCCGCCCCCTCGGGCGCGACCATCACGCGGACGTCCACGCCGGCGAGCGCGGCGGTCTTCAACGCATCGGCGACGCTCGTGTCGAGGATGAGAAACGGCGACTGCAGGTAGACGTGATGCCGCGCGAGCGCGATGAGCGCCAGGTAGGAATGCCGGATCGCTTCCCACTGCGAGTCGGGGCCGGCGCTCACGACCTGGATCGGCACGCCGCCCCCGCGCGGTTCGACGTCGGGGAACAGCCGCTCGTTGAACAGGTTCTCGCCGGTGGTGTTGTGCCACATCGTGGCGAAGACCGACTGGA
The DNA here is from genome assembly GCA_964430855.1 of uncultured Vicinamibacteraceae bacterium. Lineage (GTDB taxonomy): Bacteria > Acidobacteriota > Vicinamibacteria > Vicinamibacterales > Vicinamibacteraceae > JAEZDP01. Next base: position 10,929 of record CAYSHC010000080.1, on the reverse strand, counting down.
GGATCGGCACCGCGTCGCCGGTCGCGCGCGCGTGCGTGTCGCGCCACCCCGTGAAGCCGTCGGGGCCGTAGAGGTGCTTCTGCGTCATGTTCAGGCCGCCCGAGTAGCCGATGACGCCGTCGATCACCGCGATCTTGCGGTGGTTGCGGTAGCTGAGCGTGTGCAGGCGGTACAGCGGGGCGAACGGGTGCATCCTGATGCCGTCGCGGCGCAGCCTGCGGACGTAGCTGCGCCGGAGCATGAAGAAGCTGCCGACCGGGTCGTACAGGATGCGGACCTCGACGCCCTGCCGGACCTTCTCGGCCAGCAGGCGCCCGACCTCCTCGGTGAAGCCGTCCGACGCCCACTCGTAGTAGAGCAGGTGTACCGATGACGTGGCCGCGCGGATGTCGTCGAGCAGCCGCGGGTACTTCTCGTCGGCGTCCTGGAGGATCTCGATCTCGTTGCCCGTGGTCAGCGGCGAGTTGGCCGACGCCCAGAGCACGCTGGCCAGCCGTGCGTATTCCTCGTGCAGTCCCGCCACCAGGTGGAGGTTCGCCTGCTGCCCGGCGAGCACATGGCCGGCGCGCGCGGCCAGCGCGGTGCCCTCGATCAGGTTGGTCAGGCGCCTCTCGCGGCTGAACGCGTGTCGTCCGCGGCCGAACATCATGTAGATGACCAGCCCGCCCATCGGGAAGACCAGCAGCAGGAACAGCCAGGCGAACGTCGACTGCGGGCTGCGGTTGTCGAGGATCAGGAGCACCGCCACGCTGAAGGCGTAGAGGCCGACGAGCGTGGTCAGCACGAGCGTCCAGGAAATCGTCAGGTCCCCTGCGACAAGGTCCATCGTGAGCGTCCGGCTTCGTGGGCGCCGCCATCCAGCGTGAACGGCGCGTACCGCTGGTGCGCGGGTGCGGCTCCACCATACCCCGTTGGCGCGTCCGTCGGGCCCCGGCCGTACCAGCCGCCAGTCGGTGAGGGAGGCCCTGCTACACTCGATAATCGTATGGGCTCCCATGTATCTGGCGCGGACGACGATGTGCAGGGCGTGCTCGACGGCATCCGCCGAATCGTGCAGGCGCTGCGTGAGTCGTCCGGCGACGTCGAGCGGCGCACCGGCATCGGCGCGGCCCAGCTCTTCGTGCTCCGGCGCCTCGCCGAGCACCAGTCCCTGACGGTCAACGAGCTGGCGGCCAAGACCTTCACGCACCAGAGCTCGGTGTCGGAGGTCGTGGCGCGACTGGTCCGGCGTCGTCTGGTGGCGCGCCGCGTGGACGCACGGGACCGGCGCCGGCGGCTGCTGTCGGTGACACGCCTCGGCCACCAGCTGCTGGCCACGGCACCCGGGACCGCCCAGGAGCGACTCGTCGCAGCGGTCCTCGGCATGTCACCGGCCAGGCGGCGCACCGTGGCGGCGGCCCTGAAGCAGGTAGCGGACGCGATGCGGTCGGCCCGGCGCGGCGAGATGTTCTTCGTCGGAGAGCGCACGTGAGCGATGCCCTTCCCATCGCGCCGTCGCTGTCGCCGACGCTCGAGCGCACGCACGTGCCGGACTCGCCGGCGCCCGTCGATCGACGCGTCACGTTCATCAGCGGGATTGCTGCCGCCCTCGGCCTGGTTGCCGCGCTCGTGGCCGAGCTGCTCACCCACCTGATTGCGTTTGTCACGAACCTCGCGTTCTACGGCCGCTGGTCGGTCGAGGACGTGGGCCCCGCGGGCCACGACCTCGGCCTGCTTGTCGTCGTCCCGCCCCTCGTCGGCGGGCTCATCGTCGGCCTGATGGCACGGTTCGGATCGACCGCGATACGCGGTCACGGCATCCCGGAGGCGATGGAGCGGGTGCTCACCAACCGGAGCCGGATCCCTCCGCGCATCACGATCCTCAAGCCGCTGTCTGCGGCCATCGCCATCGGGACGGGCGGTCCCTTCGGCGCGGAAGGGCCTATCATCGCGACCGGTGGCGCGCTGGGGTCGCTGGCGGGGCAGGCGATCCGGGTGACCGGCGTCGAGCGGAAGATCCTGCTCGCGGCGGGTGCGGCCGCGGGTATGGCCGCGACGTTCGGCACGCCGGTGGCGGCCGTGCTGCTTGCGATCGAGCTGCTCCTGTTCGAGTTCCGCGCGCGTTCCATCATTCCCGTGGCCATTGCGACGGTGGTCGCCACGGCGGCTCGCATCGCGCTGCACGGGGCCGACCCGGTCTTCCTCATGCCCGTCGTCCAGCAGCCGGGCGGTGGCGCCATCGCCTTCTACACGCTGCTCGGCGCCTTCATGGGGCTGATGGGCATCGTGGTGACCCGCGCCGTCCTCGCTGTCGAGGACGCCTTCGAGCGCCTGCCGCTGCACTGGATGTGGTGGCCGGCGCTCGGCGGGCTCGCCGTCGGCATCGTCGGCGCCGCCGAACCCGCGACCCTCGGCGTGGGCTACGGAAACATCGAGCGCATCCTGCAGGGCGGCCTCGCGTGGAACGGGCTGCTGGTGCTGGCCGTGCTCAAGTTCACGTCCTGGGCGATCGCGCTTGGCAGCGGGACGTCGGGCGGCACGCTGGCGCCGCTCTTCACGATTGGCGGTGCGCTCGGCGCCGCGTGCGGCGTCGCGGCTGCGGCGCTCCTGCCGCAGGCGGGCCTGGATCCCCGCCTGGCCGCGCTGGTGGGCATGGCTGCGCTCTTCACCGGCGCCTCGCACTCGATGCTCGCCTGGGTCGTCTTCGCCTTCGAGACCACACGCCAGCCTGTCGGCCTGCTTCCACTGCTCGGGGGCTGCGCAGCCGCCTACCTGATCTCGATGCTCGGCATGCGCTACTCGCTCATGACGGAGAAGATCGTGCGGCGGGGCATCCCGGTCGCGCGCGGGTACGAAGTGGACTTCCTCCGCCAGCAGCTGGTGCGTGACTGGCACACGGCCCCGGTCGTGTCGCTCCGCGCGGAGGAGACGGTCGAGCAGGTCAGGCGGCGTCTGCAGAACGACCCCGCGCTGACACACCAGGGGTTCCCCGTCGTCACCGACGCGGGCGACCTGGTGGGTGTGGTGACGAGGCGCGACCTGTTCGACGCCGGACCGGGCGACCGGTCGGTGGGCGACGTCGTCAAGCGGCCGCCCGTGGTGGCCTACAGCCACTGGCCACTCCGCGAGGCGGCCGACGAGATGATCCGCCAGCACGTGGGACGCCTGCCCGTCGTCGATCGCCTCAGGCCGTCCGTCGTGGTCGGCATCCTGTCGCGAAGCGATCTCCTGCGTGCACACGGCGCACGGCTGACCGAGCTGCACGACCGCGAGGAGCCGCGCGTCGGCCTGCGGAGTCGCGCGAGACGCCAGCGGCCCGGCGGGGCGCGCGCCGGCTCGTAGCCGCCTCGCGATATTCTCCCGACGATCCGTGTGCGGACGCCACCAGGAGAGTGATCCATGCGCCGAGTCCTGTACGCCTTGCCGATGCTGACCCTCGCTGCGTGCGGAGGCGGCGGACCCGGCGCCGGCCCGTCGAGCGATGCGCAGTCGGCCGCCGCCAATCCCCTGCTCGCGGAGTGGACCGGCCCGTACGGCGGCGTGCCCGCCTTCGACAGGATGTCGCTGGCAAACCTCGCCCCGGCACTCGAGGAGGGCATGCGCCGCCACCTCGCCGAGGTGGAGGCCATCGCGTCCAGTCCCGAGCCGCCGACCTTCGACAACACCATCGTCGCGCTGGAGCGGTCAGGCCGCGACCTCGACCGCGCAGGCACCTACTTCGGCATCTGGTCGTCGAATGTCTCGTCGCCGGAGTTCCGCGAGATCCAGCGGACCCTGGCGCCGAAGCTCGCCGAGCACGCCAGCCGGATCACCCAGAACCGGGCGCTGTTCGAGCGCATCAGGGCGGTGCACGACGCGGACGGGATGCAGGCGCTCTCGCCGGCGCAGCAGCGCCTGGTGCAGCTCGTCTACGACGGGTTCGCCCACAATGGCGCGACCCTCGACGGCGAGGCCGCGGAGCGCTACGCCGCCATCAACCAGCGCCTGGCCGAGCTGCACACGCGCTTTGCCAGCAATGTGCTGGCGGATGAGGAGGGGTACGTTACCTGCATCGGCGCCGACCAGCTCGGCGGGTTGCCGCCGTCGTTTGTGGCCGCCGCGAAGGCCGCAGGCGAGCGGCGTTGCAGCGAGGGCGGCTATGCGATCACCAACACGCGCTCGTCGGTGGATCCGTTCCTGACGTATTCCACCGAGCGGGACCTGCGCGAGCGCGTGTGGCGCAACTTCTACAACCGCGGCAACAACGGCGACGAGCACGACAACAACGCGATCATCGCCGAGATTCTCCAGCTGCGGCACGAGCGCGTGCGCCTGCTCGGCTACGAGAGCTACGCGCACTGGCGGCTCGCCGACCGCATGGCGAAGACGCCCGACAACGCCATGGCCCTCATGAGGGCCGTCTGGCCGGCGGCGCGGGCCCGCGTCGACGAAGAGGTGGCCGACATGCAGGCGCTTGCCGACGCCGAGGGGGCGGGCATCAGGATCGCGCCGTGGGACTATCGCTTCTACGCCGAGAAGGTCAGGGCCACGCGCTACGCCTATGACTCCGACGAGGTGAAGCAGTACCTCCAGCTCGACAAGCTGCGCGACGCGATGTTCTACGTCGCCGGCGAGGTCTTCGGCTTCGACTTCGCCCCGGTGCCGGAGGGGACGGTGCCGGTGTTCCATCCCGACGTCCGTGTCTGGGAAGTGAAGCGTCGCGCCGACGGGAGCCTGGTGGGGCTCTGGTACCTCGATCCCTTTGCCCGCGAGGGCAAGCGCTCCGGTGCCTGGGCGACGAGCTACCGCAGCCGCGACACGCTCGACGGCGAGCCGACGCTGGTGCTCGCCTCCAACAACTCCAACTTCATCCAGGGCGCCCCTGGCGCGCCCGTCCTCATCTCCTGGGACGACGCGCAGACGTACTTCCACGAGTTCGGCCACGCGCTGCACGCGCTCTCGTCGAACGTGGACTACCCCACGCTGAACGGCGGCGTACGCGACTACACCGAGTTCCAGTCGCAGCTGCTCGAGCGATGGCTGACGACAGAGCCGGTCATCACGCGGTTCCTCGTGCACCACGAGACGGGCGAGCCGATCCCGGAGGCCCTCGTGGCGCGCGTCCAGAAGGCCGCGACGTTCAACCAGGGGTTCTCGACGGTCGAGTACCTCGGGTCGGCACTGCTCGACATGCTGTTCCACACGTCCGACCCGGCCGGCATCGACGTGCAGGCATTCGAGCGCGAGCGTCTCGCCGAGATCGGGATGCCCGACGAGGTTCCGATGCGCCACCGGAGCACGCACTTCAGCCACATCTTCTCGGGTGAGGGTTACTCCGCCGGCTACTACGGCTACCTGTGGGCGGACGTGCTGGCCGCCGACGCGGCCGAGGCGTTCGTGGAGGCCCCCGGCGGCTTCTACGACAAGGACCTTGCCGCGCGGCTCGTCGAGCACCTGTTCGCCCCGCGAAACGCGGTGGACCCTGCCGACGCCTACCGGCGCTTCCGCGGACGCGACGCCCGCGTCGCAGCGCTCATGCGCCAGCGCGGATTTCCCGTCGGCACCAGGTAGGCGGCTGCTTACGCAGGGCGGCGGCGCTCCCGGGTGCCGCCGCGTCCGCCCGGCCGCCGCCGCGCCCCACCGGGCGTAAGATGATGGCCGTGAAGCAGGACGTCGCTGTCATTGGCGGAGGGGTCGTGGGTGTCGCGTGCGCCGTGGAGCTCGCGCGTCGCGGGGCACAGGTCACGGTGATCGAGCGTGACCGCATCGGGCACGGGTGCTCCTACGGCAACGCCGGCTGGCTGACGCCCTCGCTGGCCGTGCCGCTCGCCAACCCGGCGATGATCCTCAAGTCGTTCAAGTGGATGCTCGATCCCGAGAGTCCGCTCTACGTCCAGCCGCGGCCCGATCCTGCCTTCCTTCGCTGGCTGATCGAGTTCCTGCTCGCCTCCCGCAAGGACAGGTTCGAGCGCGGGGCGGCGGCGCTCGTGGAGCTGTGCCGGGTCAGCGTCGACATGTGGGAGGACCTTGCGCGACGGTCGCCGGAGGCGTTCGGCTTCGAGCGGCACGGGCTCCTGGCCATCTACGAGAACGCCGCTGCGCTCGAGGCGGCCCGACCGGGCATCGAGCTGGTGTCGCGGTTCGGCATCCGCGCCGAATACTGGACCGCCGAGGACGTCCGCGCGAAGGAGCCGGCGGTCGTCGGGCGGCAGGTCGGCGGGGTCTTCTACCCGGACGATGCTCATTGCCAGCCCTATCGGGCGGTGAAGGCGCTCGAGGCCGAGGCACGCGGCCTCGGCGTTCGCTTCCTCGAGGGGTGCGAGGTGTTCCGCATCGCCCAGGGCGGCGGAGCGCGGACGCTCGTCACGACGCGGGGCGAGTTGGTGGCCTCGCAGGTCGTCGTGGCGGCGGGCCCGTGGTCCGAGGCGCTCGGGCACATGCTCGGCATCCGGCTGCCCGTGATCGGCGCGAAGGGATACTCGATCGTCCTGCCGCCGGCCACGCCGCACCCGACGCGCTCGATCTACCTGACCGAGCGCAAGATCGCCGTGAATCCGCACCGCGACGCGCTGCGGATCGCCGGCACCCTCGAGCTGGTGCGCAACGACTTCTCGATCAATGCCCGGCGCGTGGACGTGATCGTCAGGGGCGCGAAGGGCATGCTGGCCATTCCCGAGCAGCCCACCCCGCTCGAGATCTGGCGCGGCCTGCGTCCCTGCACGCCCGACGGCATGCCGCTCATCGGCCGCGCGCGCGGCCACGGCGACGTGTGGCTGGCGACGGGACACCAGATGGCCGGCCTCAAGACGGCGCCCGGCACGGGCCTGCTGCTCGCCCAGCTGATGGCCGGCGAGCCGCCCCGCTTCGACCCCGGGCCGTTCCGCGCCGACCGCTACTGAGCCTCCGCGCCGCCCGCCGTCAGCGCGCCGGCGAACACCTCGGCGACCATGGTCGCCACCGATGCCGTGTCGGTGTACGGGATGTTCGACGTCACGGCCACGACCAGGCCGCGATCGGGCCACGTCCAGAGCGAGGCCACGGGACCGCCGAGCAGCGCGCCATCGTGGCCCGCCACGTGCGCAGGCCTGCCACCCAGCGTCAGGGTCTCGAGATCCCAGCCGAGCCCGTACCCCGTCTCCGAGCCGTCCGGCAGCCGGTAGGACGTCTGCAGCTGCCGCACCGTCTCCGGCCCCAGCAGCGTCCCGCCGTTGACGGCCATGCCGAAGCGCACGAGGTCGGTAGGCGTCGAGACGAACACGCTCGCGCCCGCATAGCAGGACAGGTCGATGTCGCGCATCGGGTGCAGGCCATAGCGCGGGTCGGCACCGTATCGCGGGAAGTACGTCGTCGCCTGGTCGGGAGCGGGGGCGGCCGTCGACTCCGCGGTGGTGTCGGTCATGCCTGCCGGCGCGAAGACGTGCGCCTCGAGGAACGCCGCCACGGGCTCGTTCGTGACCGCCTCGATGGCCGCGCTCACGACGATCCACGCGTAGTTGCCGCAGCGGTACGCCGTCCCCGGCTCGAACAGCAGCTCGCGGCCGGCAGAATGCGGCAGCGCGTCCACGGCGCGCGGGCAGTGCTGCGAGAAGAGCGGGCCCTCGTCGCCGCCGTCCGAGCCCAGGCCTGCGACGTGCGCCATCAGATGGCGCAGCGTGACGGGCCATGGCCTCTCGGGGAAGTCCGGCACGTAGCGCCTGATGTCCTCGTCGAGCCGCAGGCGGCCCTGCTCGAGCAGCAGCCCGGCCCCGGCGGACGTCAGCACCGTCGACGCGCTGCCGATGCGGAACCGCGTGGCCGGCGTGACGGGCGTGCGCCTGTCGAGATCCGCCCAGCCGAAGCCCTCGGCCCACGCCAGCTCCCCGTCCACGCCCACGGCGACCGAGAGGCCCGGGACGTTCTGCTCGCTGACCGCCGCGCGGACTGCCTGCCGCGCCGTGTCGGCAGCCTCGGCCCAGGGTCCGGGCACCGCCGCCCTAGGCGCCGATGGCACCTCGGCAGGGTCGGGATGCCATGTCGGCGCCGTGGCCGTGATGTAGGTGTGGAAACCCGCGAAGGCGGCCAGCAGCAGGCCGATCCCGACGACGACCAGCGCGAGAAGCGTTTCCGTCCATCTGAAGCTCCGCAATCCTTCCTCCCCTGCACGAGGTGCCCGTGAAGCATACGACCGGCCGTTGGCGGCGTCTTCAGCGCGACGTGAGCGTTTCCTGAGGCTGCGGTGAGCGTCGAGGCTCGCCCCCGTGTGCGGGTATCCTTGGACCACCCAGCGCGATGACACTCGAGATCCCGGGCCCGCACGAGGGGACCCTTCACGACGACGCGGCACGGACGGCCGCGGCGCGGTACCTCGCCGCGACGATGCAGGGCGGACGGTGCCCGCCCGATCGCTCGTTCGACAGGTTCATGCCGGAAGCACTGCGCCTCGTGTCGCCCGAGTACTGGACGCCGCTCGCGGCCGCGAAGCGTGCGGCCATGTGGCTGGACGGACACGGCGTGCGCACCGTCGCCGACATCGGCTCCGGCGCGGGCAAGTTCTGCGTGGCGGGCGCCCTGTTCGGCAGCAGCCGCTTTGTCGGGCTCGAGCAGTACGCGCGCCTGGTGGACGCGGCACAGGCGCTCGCCCGCCTGTTCGGCGTCGACGACCGCGTCCGCTTCGTGACGGGCGAGCTCGGGACCGTGCCCGACCCCGTCGCCGACGCCTACTACTTCTTCAACCCGTTCGGCGAGTACCGCTTCGGTGCCGGCCATCCGGAGGCGGGCGGCGCCGGCGGCGACGACTCGCGGTACAAGGAGGACGTGGCCGCGGCCGAGGAGCTGCTGCGGCAGCTGCCCGCCGGCACGTTCGTGCTGACATACAACGGCTTCGGCGGGGTGATGCCCGCAGGGTACGAGACCGTGCACGTGGACAGGACGCTGCCCAGCGAGCTGCGGTTGTGGCGCAAGGGGCAGCAGCGGCCCAACAGGGGACGCCGTGGTGCGCGACGCCACGCACGGCAGCGGGTGGAGGGCTGACATGGCCGACGGGGCGGAGCAGCGACGCGTGGGTCTGGGCCTCGGCACGGCCATCGGCGTCGGCATAGGCGCGGCGCTCGGCGTCGCGATGGACGACATGGCAGCAGGCATGGGGATGGGGATTGCCATCGGCGTGGCGATCGCCATGGCCAGCGGGCGCGCGCGGCGGACATGACCGACGTGGCTCGACATCTCGAACTTCGCGGACCGGACAGGTCCGAGCGAATCGCCACGCGCGGCAACTGGCTTCGCGCCGGCGTCATGGGCGCCAACGACGGCATCGTCTCGACGGCGAGCCTGGTCGTCGGCGTGGCGGGCGCGGCCGTGAGCAACGAGGCGCTGCTGATCTCCGGCGTCGCGGCGCTGGCCGCCGGGGCGCTCTCCATGGCCGTCGGCGAGTACGTCTCGGTGTCGAGCCAGCGCGACGCCGAGCGCGCGGAGCTTGCCCGCGAGCACCTGCAGCTGGAGCGCGACCCCGAGTACGGCGTGATGCGGCTGACGAAGCTCATCGAGGCCGAGGGCATCGACCCCGACCTGGCGCACCAGGTCGCGGTGCAGCTGTCGGCGCGGGACCCGCTGGGGGCGCACGCGCGGCTGGAGCTCGGCATCGATCCGGACGCGCTCAGCAACCCGTGGCACGCCGGCTTCGCGTCGATGCTCGCGTTCGTCATCGGCGGGGCGATCCCGCTCGCGGCGATCCTGGCGACGCCGCGGCGCATCGCCGTGCCCGTCACGGCCGTCGCCGTGATCGTCGCGCTCGCCTTCACCGGGTCGGTGTCGGCGCGCATCGGACGCGCCCCGCGCGTGCGGGCCGTGGTGCGCACCGTCGGCGGCGGCGTCCTGGCGATGGCCGTCACCTACGCCATCGGCGCCCTCCTCGGCTCCGACCTGGGGTCAGGTCTCTGAGACGCACCTTCCGGGGTCAGGTCTCGCCTCGTGGACGTCGCGGAAACTGCGATCTCCGGCGGCCAGGACCGGAGAGGCCGCCGTCTCACCTTTTTGGAATTACTCCAATCTTGGAGTAAGATGCCCGGCGTGACCCGCACCCAGCAGCACGCGGACGACACCGCGCTCCGTACCGCCCTCCAGGCGGCCGGGCTTCGCGTGACGAAGCCGCGCGTGGCGGTGCTGCACGCGCTGGGAGGGCACGCGCACGCCAGCGCCGAGGAGGTCTGCGCGAGCGTCAGGGCGGCGCTGCCCGGGACGTCGCTCCAGACGATCTACAACGTCCTCGGCGACCTCACGACCGCCGGCCTGCTCCGCCGCCTCGAACCCCCCGGCTCGAGCGTGCGCTACGAGCGGCGCGTCGGCGACAACCACCACCACCTCGTCTGCCGCCGCTGCGGCGCGATCGAGGACATCGACTGCGTCGTCGGGCAGGCGCCCTGCCTCACGGCATCGGCGACGCACGGCTACATCATCGACGAGGCCGACGTGACGTTCTGGGGGCTCTGCCCTTCCTGCATCGAGCAGCACGGCCTCGAGGCATCCACCCGCACTATCGGAGAGGAATGAACATGGCCGAAGAGACCAAGCCCAAGTCAGGATCGACCACAGCGTCCGGCGCCCCCGCCGAGTCAGACCGCAACAGCCTCAGCGTCGGCTCCAATGGCCCGCTGCTGCTGCACGACGTCCACCTCGTGGAGACGCTCGCCCACTTCAACCGTGAGCGCGTGCCGGAGCGCAACCCGCACGCGAAGGGCTCCGGTGCGTTCGGCGTGCTGGAGGTGACCGAGGACGTCTCGGCCTACACCAAGGCGTCGCTGTTCCAGAAGGGCACCAGGACCGACCTGCTCCTGCGCTTCTCCACCGTGGCAGGCGAGCAGGGCAGCCCCGATACCTGGCGTGACGTCCGCGGCTTTGCCATCAAGTTCTACACCGACCAGGGCAACTACGACATCGTCGGCAACAACACGCCGATCTTCTTCCTGCGCGACCCGATGAAGTTCCCGCACTTCATCC
>CAYSHC010000079.1:0-19290 GCA_964430855.1 uncultured Vicinamibacteraceae bacterium | reverse complement strand
CTGATCGCGGAATCGTTTACACTCTCTGTTTGCGCATCGGCCGCCCGACGGTCGCGTGCGACGTGTGTCATGTTCGACAACCTCAGCGAGCGTCTCCAGGCCGTCTTCGAGAACCTCCGGGGTGAGGTGCGCCTCACGCCCGAGACGGTCGAGGCGGCGCTGCGCGAGATTCGCCTCGCGTTGCTCGAGGCGGACGTCAACTTCAAGGTCGTCAAGGCGTTTGTCGACAAGGTGCGCGACCGGGCCGTCGGCGAGGAGGTGCTCGCCAGCCTCACCCCGGGTCAGCAGGTCGTCCGCATCGTCCGCGACGAGATGCTCGCGCTGTTCGGCGACACGATGGGCGGCCTGCCGCCCTCGACGGCTACGCCGCGCGTGATCCTTATGCTCGGCCTCCAGGGCTCGGGCAAGACCACCACGACGGGCAAGCTGGCCCGCTGGCTCGTCCGGCAGGGCAGGCACCCGATTGTCGTCTCCACCGACGTCCGCCGGCCCGCCGCCATCGAGCAGCTGAACGTCGTCGCAAAGCAGGCCGGCGTGCGTGTCCACGATCCGGCGGGCAACCTCGACCCCGTTGCGCGTGCGGCTGGTGCCCTGCGCGAAGCGACGACGCTCGGCTTTGACACGGTGATTGTCGACACGGCCGGCCGCCTGCACATCGACGACGAGCTCATGGCGGAGCTCGAGGCGATCAAGGCCGCCGTCACGCCGACCGACCAGCTGTACGTGGCCGACGCCATGACCGGCCAGGACGCCATCAAGAGCGCCGGCGAGTTCAACCGCCGGATTGGCGTCACCGGCGTCGTGCTCTCGAAGATGGACGGCGACGCGCGCGGCGGCGCGGCGCTCTCCGTCGTGTCGGTCGTGGGCGTGCCGATCGCCTTTGCCGGCAGCGGCGAGCGCATCGAGGACCTCGAGCCCTTCCATCCGGATCGGGTCGTCTCGCGCGTCCTTGGCATGGGCGACGTGCTGTCGCTCATCGAGAAGGCCGAGCAGGTCGTCTCGCAGGATGATGCCGCGCGGCTCGAGAAGAAGATCCTCGAGAACGACTTCACGCTCGAGGACTTCCGCGAGCAGCTCCAGACCATCAAGCGGATGGGGCCACTCGAGAACCTGCTCGGCATGCTGCCGGGCATGGGCCAGATCAAGCAGAAGATGGCCGGCGGGCAGGTCGACCCGAAGCAGATGGCCCGGATCGAGGCCATCATCTGCTCGATGACGCCGCGCGAGCGGCAGAACCACCAGCTGCTCAACGGCAGCCGCCGCAAGCGCATCGCGCGCGGCAGCGGCACGTCGGTCGAAGAGGTCAACCGCCTCATCAAGCAGTTCGTCGAGATGCGGAAGATGCTGAAGATGGTCGGCGGGCTGGCTGGTGGCGGCGGGAAGAAGGGCGGCAAGCTGCGCAAGCAGTTCGGCATGATGAAGGCGGCGATGCAGGCGCAGCGCCAGTTCAGGTAGGAAGGGTAGGGACGCCTCTCCGAGCCGTCCAAACTGGTAGGGACGCCTCTCCGAGGCGTCCTCATAGCGGAGCACACAAGCGAATGGTGACGATTCGACTGCGCCGTCAGGGCGCGAAGAAGAACCCGGCGTACCGCGTGGTGGTCGCCGACAAGCGCAACGCGCGCGACGGCGCGTTTGTCGAGATCCTCGGCTACTACGACCCGACGACCACGCCGGAGACGGTGTCGATCGACCACGATCGCCTCGCGTACTGGCTGAGCGTGGGCGCCCGGCCGTCCGACACGGTGCGGACGCTCGTCAAGCGGCATCCGAAGCCGGAGGCGCCGGCCACCGAGGTCGCGGCCGTCTGATGGGCGACCCGCGCGCTGTCGTCGAGGTCGTCGCGCGGGCGCTGGCCGATCGTCCCGACGCGGTGACGGTGACCGAGCATGAGCACCGGGGGACGTCGGTCGTCGAGGTCTACATGGCCCCCGGCGACCTGGGACGGATCATCGGCCGGCAGGGACGAACCGCGCAGGCCGTCCGCACGCTCGCGGCGGTGACGGCCGAGCAGGCCGGCCGCCGGGTGCAGGTCGAGTTCCGCGACGGCGAGCCGCCGCGCTGACGAGTCGCGCGCCGTGCCCGAGGCGTGGGACGACTACGTGCTGGTCGGCCTCATCACGCGGCCGCACGGACTGCGTGGCGAGGTGAAGATCCGGCCCGAGACCGACTTCCCCGAGCAGCGGTTCGCCGTCGGAGCGACAGTCTACGCCAGGCTGGACGGCGAGGTGGTGCCGCTGGTCGTCGCGTCGAGCCGCACGCAGACCGGCCTGTTGCTCGTGTCGTTCGAGGGACGCGACCGGCTCGAGGACGTCGAGGCGCTGGGGCTCACGGAGCTGCGAGTGCCGGAGTCGGAGCTGGTGCCCCTCGGCGAGGGCGAGTACTACTGGTTCCAGCTCGAGGGCGCGCCCGTCTCGACCGAGGACGGGCAGGAGGTTGGCCGGGTCCTGCGTGTCGAGCCCACGGGCGGGACGGGCATGCTGATCGTGGACGGCCCGGACGGCGAGGTGCAGGTGCCGCTGGTCCGCGATGTGTGCACGACGCTCACGCCCGAGCGCATCGTGGTGCGGGCCCCGGAGGGCCTGCTCGAGTTGAACGCGCCGGTCGCACGGCGCACGGGGCGGCGACGTGAGAGTCGATCTGGTGACGATATTTCCGGCGATGGTGGAGGCCGCCCTCGTCGACGGGGTCGTCGGGCGCGCCGTCCAGCGCGGCCTGATTGACCTGCAGGTGCACGACCTGCGCACGTTCACGACCGACAGGCACCGCGTCGTGGACGACACGCCCTTCGGGGGCGGGCCGGGCATGGTGCTCAAGCCGGAGCCGTTCTTCCGTGCGGTGGACTGGATTGTCGAGCACCGCGGCCGGCCGGATCGCGTGCTGCTGCCCTCGCCGCAGGGCGCGACCTTCACCCAGGCGCGCGCGCGGGAGTACAGTCGCGACGGACATCTCGTCTTCCTGTGCGGCAGGTACGAGGGCGTGGACGAGCGGGTCCGGGTAGGCCTCGACGCCGAGGAGGTCTCCATCGGCGACTATGTCGTGTCGGGGGGCGAGCTCCCGGCACTGGTGATCGTCGACGCGGTGGCCAGGCTCGTGCCGGGCGTCGTCGGCGACGCCGACTCGGTGCACGCCGACTCGTTTTCGGCGCACCTGCTGGACTATCCGCACTACACGCGGCCGGCCAGCTTTCGTGGAATGGACGTACCCGAGGTGCTGCTGTCGGGGCATCACGGGGAGATTGCCCGCTGGCGGCGGCGGGAGGCGCTGCGACGCACATGGGAGCGTCGCCCCGACCTGCTGGCCGCGGCAGATTTGACAGACGAAGAACGCGCATGGCTGGCCGCGCAGGCGCCGGCCGCTACCGACGGAGCAGAGAGCAGTCATGACCCCGATTGAGGCAGTAGAAGCAGCGCAGATTATCGAGCGGCCCGCCGTGAAGCCGGGCGACACCGTGAAGGTGCACGTCAAGGTCCGCGAGGGCGACAAGGAGCGCATCCAGGTGTTCGAGGGCCTGATCATCGGGATGCACCGCGGCGGCACGCGCGCGTCGATCACCGTGCGCAAGGTCTCGTTCGGCCAGGGCGTCGAGCGGATCTTCCCGCTCAACTCGCCGGTGATCGACAAGATCGAGGTGGTGCGCAGCGCCCACGTGCGCCGCGCCAAGCTGTACTTCCTCCGTTCGCTGCGCGGCAAGGCGGCCCGCCTGAAGGAAGTCCGCCGCCAGGTCGCGTCCAGGGACTAGTGGCGCCGCCGACGGCACGCCGCACGCTCGAGAACGCCCTGCGGCGGCAGGGCTTCGAGCGCGTGGCGGGCGTCGACGAGGTGGGCCGCGGCTGCCTGGCCGGACCCGTGACGGCCGCCGCCGTCGTCCTCGACCCCGCGCGCCCGATCACGGGCCTGCGCGACTCGAAGCTCCTCACGCCGGAGGCGCGCGAGCGGCTCTACGAGCAGATTCTCCGCCGGGCCGTCGCCTGGTGCGTCGTCGACTGCCCGCCGTCTGAAATCGACACGCTCAACATCCACCGCGCGTCGCTCGACGCCATGCGGCGGGCAGTCATGGGACTGTCCCCCGCGGCCGATTACGTGATGGTGGACGGCTTTGTCATTCCGGAGTTGCCCCTGCCGCAGCGCGCGATCATCAAGGGCGACCGCGCCTGCGCCTGCATCGCCGCCGCGTCGATCATCGCCAAGGTGACGCGCGACCGGTACATGGTCGCCCTCGACCGTGAAGACGGCCGGTATGGCCACGCGCGGCACAAGGGCTACGCCACGGCCGAGCACCTGGCCGCGATCCGGCTGCACGGCCTGAGCGCCGCCCACCGCCGATCCTTCCGGCCGCCAACGCTGTTCGACCTGCTGGAGGAGGCCTGACGGTGGCCGACGCCCTCGCCTCCCGGGAGGAACTCGTCCGCCAGGCCGACAGGCACCAGCGACAGGGCCGCAACGACCTGGCCATCGGCATCTACGAACGCCTGGCCGGCCAGACGCCGACCGACTGGAACGTCGTCAAGCAACTGGCCGACCTGTGCGAGCGCGCCGGCCAGCGGGAGGCCGCCGCGGCGCGGTTCCTCCAGCTTGCCGACCACTACTTCGAGGAAGGCTTCCACCCGCGCGCCTCGGCGCTGTACCGGAAGGTACTGAAGCTCGACCCCAACAGCGAACGGGCGCTGTGCCAGCTCGCCGAGATCGCGCTCGAGCAGAAGCTGAAGGTGGACGCGCGGCAGGCCCTCACGCAGGTGCTGACGCTCCGTCGGCGTCGCGGCGACACGGCCGGCGCCGAGGCCATCGCCGCACGGCTGGCCGAGGTCGAGGGGATCCCGGCCGTTCCGGCGGGGGCCGTCGCCGGCGCCGAGGACGAGCCGCCGGCACCGCCCTCCGGCATCGACGACGCGCCGGCTGCGCAGGCGGCCAGTGGCGAGGCGACTCCACCTCCCGCGCACGAGCCACCTGCCGAGACGGTCCCCCTCCCGCAGGCCCAGCCCGAACCCGTCGCCGTGGACCCGACGGACGCACGTTCGACGGGCCACGACGCGGGGTCCGTGCCCGATGCGCCGTCGTCCGCGGTCTCCGTGCCGCCGGACGCGGCTGCGCCGTCTCCGCCACCGCCAGCGTCGTCGCCGGCATCGACACCTGCCACGCAGTCGCTGGCCGCCCGGCTGCGCGCCCTGGCCGACGATGCCGTGATGCGGGGCGACCTTGCGGCCGCCAGGCGTGCATGGACGGCCGTCCTGCACGTCGAGCCGGGTGACCGCGACGTGCGTCTCCGGTTGCTGGCTGCCGCCGTGGCCGAGCAGGACGTTGCCGCGGCAGTCACGCTCGTCGAGGGTCTCGACGGCGACGTGGCCGAGACGCTGGCGTGGCGCTTCCGCGTGGCTCGCCTCGCCGGCCGGGGCGACGACGCGCCGCTCGTGACGTCGAGCCTCAACGGGGGCGACGCGGCGCTGGCGCTCGCGGTGCGGGCACGGCTGCAGGCGTCCGACCCGGAGGCGGCCGACGCGTGGACCGTCCTCGCGGTGCACGCGCTGTCGGCGCACGCGGACCCCGCGGTGCTGGCGGCGTTCGCGAACGAGCTGCGCGCCAGCGTGAGCGGACCGCCGACCGCGGACCGCGAACCGCTTGCCGCGGCCCGCGAACCGCGAACCGTGGACGGCGAACCGCAGACACCGGACCGCACACCGCTTGCCGCTTGCAGTGAAGCGCTTACCGCTGACCGCGAACCGCTCGGCGCTTTCGGCGAGCCGCAGGCCGACGACGGTGACCCGCTGGCGAGTGAGGGGCTGGCTGATTCGGCGGTGGACGATGTCGCACTGGCGGTCGATGCCGGGGCGGCAGGGAGCGGCGCGGTATCGGAGGCTGTCGGCGAGTCGCCGTCGCCAGGTGTCGTGTCGTTGCCCCCGGAGGGCGGGACCTTCCCGTGGACCGATGCAGAGGCGGACACGGCAGCAGGCATCTCGGCGCTCGACGCCGCCTTCGCGGAAGAGGCCGAGCGACTCGTGACGGAGGCGACGAGCGAGGCAGCTGGCCCGGCCGACGATTCCGGCACCGCCGCGGGCTCGCTGGACGCGTGGCTGCTGGGCGCGACGACGCCGGACACGCCGCGCGAAGCTGTGCCGTCGGAGCCCGAACCGGCGGCCTCGCCCGTTGGGTTCGACTGGAGCGCACTTCTTGGCAGGGACGTGACCCTCGAGCAGAACTCCGTCCCGGTCCCCGTCGCTGACGCCGCCCCTGCCGGCGACGTCGCAGGGCTGCCGGACGTGCCCCTGTCCGTTGAGGAGGGAAGCGCGGTCACGGCGGCGGACCCGGTGCAGCCGCCGGAGCCGGAACGCGCCGTCGAAGCGCCGCCGGAGGCGTTGCCGCAGGCCGACCCGACGCCCGATGTCGAGATGCGAGACGATCTCGTCCCACCTGCGGTGATGGCCACCGACGACGCGCCGCCCCCGGTGCCCGCCCCCGAAGCTGCAGCGCCTCCGGCCGAGGCTCCGGGGCTCGACGCGACGGTGGAGCCCGAGCCGGCGCGAGCGGACGCTCACGAGTGGCTGGCTGCGCCGGACGACGTATCCGGGCCCGACGTGACGGCTTCGGCCGAGGCCGCCGGCACGGGCGAACGCCCGGCGCAGGATGGTGCCGCACCGGCATCGGCACCGGCGTCCGTGCCGCCGCCCGTCACGGTTCCCGACGAAGTGGACCTGACCGACCTGCTGGACGAGCTGGTCCCCGCAATGCCGGCCGCCCCGCCGGCGCCCCCGCCCGCGCAGACCCAGGCGGAACTCGACGTCGCCGCCTCGCCCGTCGTCAACGACGGCGAGAGCGAACGGACGCAGGCCATGCAGCAGGTGGCTGCCGGCCGCGTGTTTGCGGCAGCAGGCCTCGTGGCCGAGGCAGCGCGTGCCTTCGAGCGTGCCTCGAAGGACGTGCGGACCCGCTTCGAGGCGGCGGCGGCGCTGGCCGAGCTGCACCGGTCGCGCGGGCAGCTGGCCGAGGCCGTCCGCTGGTACGAGATGGCCGCGGAGGCGCCCGCACCCGATGCGACGGCAAGGCGTCCGGTGCTGTACGATCTGGCGGAGACGCTCGAGACGGTCGGCGCGGCCGATCGCGCCCTGGCGGTGCTGCTCGACCTGCTGTCGGAGGTCGAGGACTACCGTGACGCGCGAGCCCGCGCAGATCGCCTGCTGCGCGTGGATGCCGGAGGTTAACCGTTTCCGTATTCAGTCGCCTGCTGCTGGCCCTCTACCTGCTCGAGGCGGGGCTGCTGCTCGTCGTCACGCCGTGGTCGCGCTTCTGGGACAGGAACTACTTCACGGCGATGTGGCCGTGGCTGGCCCTGGTCATGGGAAACGCGTTCATGAAGGGCGCCGTGTCGGGCATCGGCCTCGTGAGCGTGACGGCCGCGGTCGGCGAGATGCTCGCTCTCATCACCCGAACCCCTGACGATGTGGCAGCGTCATCCGACGAGGCCCCGTCGCTGCGGAGACATGGTGCCTGAGGGCGACTCTGTGAGAATCATGGCGATTGTCGCGGCGCACACCGCGGGTGCTGCGCCGGGCGACGGACCAGAGGCCCAGGTGGCGGCGCTCGGGGCCTACGCGCGTGCCCTTGCCACGGCCGGGGTGGACGTGGTGCAGTTGCGCGACCCCGGCATGTCCGCCGCGCTGCTCGCCCGGAGTACCCGCGCGATGGCCGAGGCCATCGAGGGCACTGCCACGCGCCTCGTGGTCAACGACCGGGCCGACGTCGCGATGGTCGGACGCGCGGCAGGCGTCCACCTGCGGGCCGTCAGCATGCCCGCGAGGCGGGTGCGCCCGGTGCTCGGGCCGCGCGCGCTCATCGGGCGCTCGACGCACGTGCACGACGACGCCGACCCGCTGGACGTCGAAGGCGTTGATTACGTGTTGTTCGGGACGGTGTTCCCGAGCGGTTCCAAGCCCGCGGGGCACCCCGTCGCCGGGCTCGACGCGCTGGAGGCGCAGTGCCGCGCAACGCCGCGGCCCGTGCTCGCCGTTGGCGGCATCACGGTGCAGCGCTGCGCGGACGTCGCCGCGCGCGGGGCGGCAGGGGTCGCGGCGATTGGCGTGTTCGCCGACGCCTGGCGGCGCGGCGGCACGGCGCTTCAGGATGTCGTGGCGGAGATGCGTGCATTGCTGAACGGACCGGAGGCTGGGCGATGACCATAGGCGAGAAGCTGCGGCAGGCCCGTGAGGCACGGTCGATCACGCTCCACGAGATCGCCGAGAAGACCAACATCTCCGTGCGGTCGCTCGACGCGCTCGAGAAGGGGCAGGTCGACAAGCTGCCGGGCGGCATCTTCACGCGGGGCTTCGTCCGCTCGTACGCGGCGTACGTCGGGCTCGACCCGGACGAGATCGTGCGGGAGTACGTAGCCGCCCATCCCGAGGTCCGGACGCCGGAAGAGGCCGAGGTGATGGAGCCGCCTCGTTCGCCGCTCCCGATGGCGCTCGGCCTGTTCGTGCTGGCCGTGCTGCTGCTCGCGGCGGGCTACTACTGGTGGTCGCAGCGCCCGGCCGCGTCCGGCAGGCCGCAGGCCGCGTCCACGTCGGCCCAGGCACCGGAGGCGCCGGCGCCGGTCGCTCCGCCCGCCCCCGTGGACGTGCTGCCCGACGCCCGGCGCGGCGACGCGGGGACGCCCGCCGACGAGCAGGCGCCCGCGCCGGCGCCACCGCCATCAACGGCGCCGGCTTCCGCGAGTCCGGCCGCGGCTGCCACCGTACCGGCCGACGCCGATCAGCCCCTGCGCCTGACACTCATGCCCACGGGCCGATGCTGGGTGCGCGTGCGTGCCGACGGTGCCGTGCGCGTGTCGCGGGAGCTCGCGGCAGGCGACCGCGTGGACGTGACGGCGTCCGAGGTGCTCGAGATCCTCGCCGGTGACGCGGGGGCGTTCGCGTATCGCATCAACGGCGTCGCTGGCCGGTCGCTGGGCAGCCCGGGCGCGGTGGGACGCGCCACCATCACGCTGGCCAACGTCGCCGAGTTCCAGGCGGCGCCCTGAGGCCCAGGCCCGTGGCCTTCGACACCGGCCTCCGTACCCCCCTGGTCGACCTGTACACGCAGGAGGCGATGCCCGTCGACATGCGCCTGCTGGCCGCGGCCAACCAGGTGTCCGCCGACCCGCTCGAGCAGGTGGCCCTCATCGCCATGCACACGGCCGACGATGACCCGCGCGTCGCCGAGCGGGCGTGGGCGTCGTGGCGGGCGCTGCCCGCCGACGTGGTCGCCGACGTGCTCGTGGCTGCCGCGACGCCGGAGCCGCTCGCCCGGTGGATGACCGAGCACATCGGCATGGCGGGGACGGAGACGGATAGAGGAGGCGAGGGGCGAGGGACGAAGGAGAGCGGAACGGCGGAGAGCGGAACGGAGGACGGCGGAGCGGAGGATCGAGAAGGAGCGGATGGCGACGAGCCCGAGGACGAGGTGCGGCAGCTGTCGACGCTGTCGGTGCCCGAGAAGATCAAGATGGCGATGCTCGGGACACGCGAACAGCGGGCCGTCCTCGTTCGCGATCCGAACCGTGTCGTGTCCACCGCCGTCCTGTCGAGCCCCAAGCTGAGCGACACCGAGATCGAGCACTTCGCGCGGATGACCAACGTCGCGGCGGACGTGCTGCGCATCATCGGGACCAATCGTGCCTGGGTGCGCCACTACACGGTCGTCTCGGCGCTCGTCCGCAATCCCCGTACGCCGCCCGCGATCTCCCTGGGGCTCGTCCCTCGCCTTCAGGAGCGCGAGCTGAAGGCACTGACCGTCGACCGGAACGTCCCCGAGGCCCTGCGGCTGGCGTCCCGTAAGGCGCTGGCAACCAAAGAGGCACGGCGCACCTAGTTCGTCCCGCTGGCCGCCGGCGTTCTAGTGGGGTAGATCCCCATGTCGGGCGCGGCACGCCTGCCGCGTCCCGCAGTCCCTGCGTACTGGCGAGAACATGGCATGGCCGTCAGGCTGCTGATCCCCGGACGCCCTGACGCCTCGGTCGCCGCGCTGGCCCGAGGCGGTCCCGTGGCGTCCCATCGGGCGCCCCGCACCGACCTGCTCCAGGGCATCGAGGTGGTCGGAGCCTTCTCGCTGAGCCCGGCAGCCCGGGCGTCTGCGGCCGTGGCGCCCCAGGCGATCGACGCCCGCGACGATGACATCCTCGAGTTCGAGCTCGATGGCGTCACCTGCTGGACGTCGGTGGCGCGCTACGCCCACGAGCAGTCGCTCTATCGCCCGGAGTCGGTCAGCGCCGACGGGGTACTCGTCGACGGCGTGTCGCGCCCGAGCGCCGCGGAGCGTGGCGTTCGCGACTGGGCCGCCGGCGCACTGCGCATCCTCCGGCTGGGGCGGGACGCCATCGCGGCGGATCTCGACGACCCGTCGCTCCAGGAGGAATTCGTCCGCGAGGCGGGCCTCGATACCGGGACGCGCATCGCCAGCTGGCTGCTGACGAAGTTCCTCGCCTGGCTCATCGAGCGTCGGCTGCGTCCTGCCGAGGGACTCTACGCGTGGCAGGCCGCGGTGGAGCCGCGTGAGGTCGGGGCGGAGGATCCCCGGCCGGCCTCGCTCGACGGCGTCGACCCGCGCACGCCGATCCTCCTCTTCATACACGGCACGGCGTCGAACACGCGGGGCAGCTTCGGCGCCTTCCTGACGGCCGACGGCGCCCAGGACTGGCGGGCCGTCACCACCCTCTTCGGCCGCCACATCTACGCCTTCGAGCACCGCACGCTGAGCCGCAGCCCGATCGAGAACGCGCTGGCGCTCGCACGTGCGCTGCCACAGGGCGCGCGGCTGTCGCTCGTGACGCACTCGCGCGGGGGGCTCGTCGGCGACCTCCTGTGCCTTGGCGGTCTGTCGGCTGCGCAGATCGACGGGTTCGTCAGGCAGGGTGATGGCCTGGCCGAGGCCGACGCCTTCGACCGCGCGCGCTTGCGCGAGCTGGCCGACGTGCTCGCCGCGCGGCAGTTCCGCGTCGAGCGCTACCTGCGATGCGCGAGCCCGTCGCGCGGGACGCTGCTGGCGTCGGAGAACCTCGACGAGTTCCTGTCGATCCTGACCAACCTCGTGGGACTCGTCCCGGCGCTTGCCTCATCACCGGTCTACGACGTCGTGACCCGCGTGACGCTCGAAGCCGTCCGCCGGCGCTGGGAGCCCGACGTGCTGCCGGGCATCGAGGCCATGACGCCCGCGTCGCCGCTTGTCCGCCTGCTCAACGGGCCGGACGCCGTCGCCGCGGGGCGCCTCGGCATCGTCGCGGGCGACATCGAAGGCGGCCATCTGTTCCGGCGGATAGGGGCCTTCATCACCGACCGGTTCATCTACGACCATCGCGACAACGACCTCGTGGTCAACACCGACGCGATGTTCCACGGCGCGCGGCGCGACACCGCCTGGTACGTCTACGACCAGGGCGCCGACGTCTCGCACTTCACGTACTTCTCGAACGCCCGCACGCGCGGAGCCGCCGTCAGCTGGCTCACAGCGACCGACGCGTCGATCCCGCAGGGGTTCCGGGAGCGCGAGACGGCCGACGTCCCGCCGGTGCCGATGGCCCGCGCGCGCGAGGCGCCGCTGCCCGGGCGGCCCGTCGCCGTCGTGGTGCCGGGGTTCATGGGGTCGGAGCTGTACGCGGGAGGCCGACGGGTATGGCCCTCGGTGGACGAGTTGGCGTCTGGCGGGCTGCGCATGCTCGAGGACGTCGGCGACCCTGACGTGACGGCGCCGGCGCTGGTTGGCGACGTCTACAGGCAGCTGTGCGAGCGGCTCGCGGCCGCGGCACACGACGTGCGCCCGTTCCCGTACGACTGGCGCCGCAGCCTTGTCGAGACCGCCGCGCGCCTCGATGTCCTGATACGCGAGCTGCTGGCCACGAAGGCACCCATTCGCATCGTGGGCCACGGCATGGGCGGCGCCATCGTCCGTGTCTGGATGGATCGCCATCGCGCGACCTGGTCGCGCGTGAGCGCCCACCACGATGCCCGCGTGCTGCTGACGGGCGCCCCGCTGCGGGGCAGTTACGACGCCGTGCAGGCACTCGTCGGCACCCACCCGGTGCTTCAGCAGCTGGCGCTGCTCGACCCGGCGCGCGGCCCCGCGGGCTGCATCGAGCTCGTGCAGCGCTGGACCGGCCTGCTGGAGCTGTTGCCGGTGCTGCCCGACGACCGGTTCGCGTCGCCCGAGACCTGGCAGGCGCTGCGGCGCGAAGTACCGGCGACCCCGCCGTCCGAGGACGTCCTGCGCGACGCCACGGCCGTCCTGCGCGGCATGCACGTGACGCCGCCCCATGCCGACCGCATCGTGTCGCTGGCTGGCGCTGCCCCGCGCACGGTGTGCGACGTCGTCGTGCGCGGCGACGTGACGCTGCTCGAGATGACGAGCGAGGGCGATGGCCGCGTCACCTACGAGTCGTCGCACATCCCTGGCGTCGTCACCTGGTTTGCCGACGTCCCCCACGGGGACGTGCCTGGTGACCCGTCGACGTGGCCCGCGCTGCTCGACCTCCTCGAGCGCGGCACGACGCGGCGGCTGGGCACCGTGCCGCCGAGCGTGGCGCGCGGCGGGCGCAGCACGTATGTCACGCGACCCGAGCCGGTGCTCTACCCGACGCCGGATGCGCTCGAGCTCGCGGCGCTCGGCCACCGGCCCCGTATCGTCCGACGTCGGGCCGAGCGCGGCGGGTTCCGCGTGGGCGTCGTCTACGGCGACCTGCGCTTCGCCCGCCATCCCGTGATGGTGGGGCACTACGAGGGCGACACGATCGTCGGCGCCGAAGCGCAGATCGACAAGGTGCTCGACGGCGCGCTGCGCACGCGGTACGACCTCGGCCTCTATCCGGGCCCGTATGGATCCGTCGCCGTCGTCCTGCGCGAGCCGACGGAGCTCCAGCGGTCGCTTCGCCTGATGAGCGGCGCCATCGTGCTCGGCCTCGGGCGGTGGGGCGAGCTCACGGCGGCGCAGGTCGCCAACCTCGTGCGCCGCGGCGTTCTGGAGTACGTGCTGCAGTATGACGAGCAGCGGGGCGCCGACACCACGGTGAAGGCCGGCGCCGAACAGCTCGGGCTGAGCGTCCTGCTCATCGGCAGCACGTCCACCGCGAACATCTCGGTGGACGATTCGGTCGGCGCCATCCTGCGCGGCGTGGCGCAGGCCAATCAGGAGCTGCTGTCGAAACTTGGCCACCTCGGCGCCATGATTGGCGAGGTCGAGATCATCGAGCTCTACGCCGACACCGCCATCCAGGCTGCGAGGGCGGCCGCGCGTCTGGCCGCCACGATCAGCGAGGAACTCGGCACCCACATCGAGGCGGCGCCGCTCCTCCAGCGCGGGCGACACGGGCGCATCAGGCTGACGGCCGCGAGCAACATGGACGCCTGGCGACGCTGGGAAGTGACGGCACACACGCGGCCGGCGCCTTCGGCCACCGAGCTGCCCTCGGTGATTCGCGAGCAGTTCAGGCGCGCGATTGCCACCGGCCAGCCTGCCGAGCCGGCGCTCGTCGAGGCTCTTGCCGACATGGCCTTCGGTCGCGACGAGCAGCAGCCGGTCACGCAGGTGCGCTTCGTGTCGCTCTCCGAGCGGGCCCGAGCGGAGGTCATGCTCCAGCACCGACAGCCTGAGCTCATCGAGCGGCTCGTGGAGTCGTCTGTCGGGCAGACCACCTACCGGCCACAGGACGCGCGCGCGCTCTTCGAGCTCATGGTGCCGAACGACCTCAAGGACGGCATGGGCCAGCTCTCGCGCCTCGTGCTCGTCGTGGACGAGGAGACGGCACGCTATCCGTGGGAGCTGATGAGCGATGGCGGCCCGCCGTTGTGCACGCGCATCGGGATGGTGCGGCAACTCCAGACCGGCCGCTATCGTCCGCAGATCCGTGCGACGACGACGCGCTCGGCACTGGTGATTGGCGATCCCCTCGTGTCGCCGCCGTTCCGCCAGCTGCCTGGCGCGCGTGTCGAGGCGTCGGTGGTGGCCGACCTGCTGTCGGCCGCGCCGCAGCCGTTCACCATCACCAGGCGCGTCGATCGCCCGACGGCGCTCGATGTACTCGGGGGGCTGTTCGAGCAGCCGTACCGCATCGTGCACATTGCGGGACACGGGCATTACGAGCCGCCGTCGGAGTCGACGCGCGGCCGGAGCGGGGTCGTGCTCGATGGCGGACTCTACCTGACGGCTGTCGAGTTCGGCCAGATGCTCCAGGTGCCGGAGCTCGTGTTCCTCAACTGCTGCTTCATCGGGCAGACCGGGCCGGAGTCTGGCGCGAGAGGCCGCAACGTGCCGTTCAACAGGCTCGCGGCCAGCGTGGCCCGCGAGCTCATCGAGATGGGCGTGCGCGCCGTCGTTGCGGCGGGGTGGGCGGTGCGCGACGATGCCGCGCTGCACCTGGCGCGCGTGTTCTACACGCAGATGCTGCAGGGCGCGACGTTCGGCCGGGCACTCCAGGAGGCGCGGGCAAGCACCTTCCATCAGTTCCCGGAGAGCAACACGTGGGGCGCGTATCAGGCCTACGGCGATCCCGACTTCCGGCTCGACGAGGGCGGCGAGCCGCCACCGCCGCGTGATCGCGTCGCCCACGAGGAGCTGATCGACCTGCTCGAACGGATGCGCGAGCAGGCGCGGACACCTGACGCCGCCTCGTCGAGGGTCTTCATCCCGGCGCCGTCGACGCTCGTGGCGATGGCAGGGGATGCCGAGGCCGCGGATCCGACGGATGCCGCAGCCAGTCGCGGCGCCGCGGCTGTCGGCGCCGTCTCCGGTGCGGCTGGAGCGAACGGCGGGGCGGGCAGTGCCGCGCGTGAGGCGGACGCAGCGGGCATGGCCGCGGACGCCGAAGGCCGGGCCGTCCCCGTCGCCGCCGGCGGCGAGACCGGCGGCCCCCAGGGCGCCGCGTCGCGGGGAGGCGCGGCGGAGCGCATCGCCGAGCTCGATCGCATCGTGCAGGAGACCCCGTCGGCGTGGCTCGCACGCAGCGACGTGCTGATGGCGCTCGGCCACGCCTACGGCGAATGGTCGGCATACGAGCCGGCCATCAAGCATCTGAAGGCGGCGCTCGACACCGGCGAACTCGACAACAGGACGACGCTGAAGGCGGTCGAGCAGCTGGCCAACTTCGAGGCGCGGCTGGCGATTCGCGATGCCGAGGCCGACCATGCCTACGCCGACGAGCGGGCCGAGGCGCGCGAGCGCGTGGGGCTGGCCATCCAGCGCCTGTGGGGGCTGCAGGCCGTGGCCGAGACCGCCGAGCGGTACGGGCTGATCGGCAGCGCGTACAAGCGGCTGGCCTACGTCTGCGAGACACGCGACGATGTGCGCGTCGCGCTCGAGCAATCCGGCGACAGCTATCGTCGCGCCTACGTGCACAACGTGGCGGCACACCGTGACGACCCGTACCCGATCGTCAACTGGATGGGCATCCAGGCCCTCCTCGGCCAGGTGCCAGACGATGCCCACGACGCACTGGCGGTGGCCGAGGCGGCCGCGCGGGAGCGCTTCGAGACGGCGCGGGATCCGTTCGATGCCGTGTTCGACGCCGTCGCCGTGGCTGACATCGCGCTCGTGACGGCATTGATCGACGGCACGCTGATGAACGCCGGCGCAGAGCGCGACGCGGCCATCCAGCGTCTGGTGGCGTTGTACCAGGAGGCGTTCCGGCGCACGTACGCGACCCCTCGCCAGATAACGTCGGCCTCCGGACAGCTCGAGTTCCTGGCGGCGATGTACAGGCGGCTTGCGACGCCGGAGACCGCCGAGGCGTACGAGCAGGCGAGCCTGGCGCTCGAGGACGTGCACCGGCGAGTGACGGGCGAGGCGGCACGCCGGCGAGGCCCGGTGGCGACAGCGGCGCGTGAGGACGACGCCTCGGCGCGCCAGGACGCGGCGTTGCCGGATCGTGAGGACACGCCGACGCGTGACGGCGGCGAGGCGGCACGCGGGGCGAAGGCGCGTCCCGCGAAGCGGCCGAAGCGGACTGCGAAACGGAGGGCGCCGAGGCGATCCTGACGAGGTCCGTCGTATGCTTGGACCACGCGCGGGAGAGTCTGATGAGGATCGCCGTCATCGGGTGCGGCCACATCGGTGGCACGCTGGGCAGGCTGTGGGCAGAGGCGGGGCATGACGTCTGTTTCGGCTCGCGACACGTCGACGAGGTGCAGGCGCGGCTGCAGGCGCAGGGCGTCCGGGCCGAGGTGCGCGACGTCCGCTCGGCCGCCGAGCGCGGCGAGGTGGTCTTCACGGCCGTCCCGTACGGCGCGTGGCCCGAGCTGGCCGAGGAGATAGGCAGCGTCGTCGCCGGCAAGGTGGTCTTCGACGCCGCGAACCCGTACCCGCAGCGGGATGGGGCGTTTGCGGAAGCGGCGATCGCGGCCGGTGAGGGGGCGGGGGTGCCGGTGGCGCGGCTGCTGCCGGGCGCGCGCTTCGTCCGCGGCTTCAACTCGGTGTTCTGGCGGGTGCTCGAAAGCGAGGCGCACCGCAGCGGCGACCGCATCGGCATCCCGCTGGCAGGCGACGACGAGGGCGCGCTGGAGGTGGCGGCGTCACTGGTGCGCGATGCGGGGTTCGAGCCCGTGGTCGTCGGGCCACTGCACCGTGCACGCGAGTTCGACCCCGGCACGCGCGTGTACAACACCGGCATGACCGCCCCGCAGCTGCGCGCCGCCCTCTGGGGTCAGGTCTCGCAATAGCGCCCGTTGGGGGTCAGGTCTCGCAATCGGGGCGTGTGGGTCAGGTCTCGCGTTCGAGATGTTGCAGGATCTGCGCGCTTGCCGATACGTCGGACCGACCCTTTGCGCCGACCATCGGAAAGACGACTCGCGGGCGGCAGCCGGACACGCGGACGCCATCTGCCGCCACGACGGCCCGCTTCCCGAACTGGACGGATTGGGGTGGTGCGCACTAGTGGATTCGAACCACTGACCCCCGCCGTGTGAAGGCGGTGCTCTACCGCTGAGCCAAGTGCGCGTGCGGAGGGATGCGCTGCCGGGAGCCTCGACGGCTCTCGACATCCCGAGGAGTCTAGCGCAGGCGCCCGGTGCGCGGCAAGCGGGCCGCCGACGCCCGCGCGGCCGGACATGCCACGACAGCGGGCTGCCGCGGTGGCCGGGGCACCGCCTCTTCGCCGCAGCGTCAGCGCAATCCTGCCTCGCCCCGAGCCCGCGTCGCGACCGCGCCGCGGACGAGCATCCACCAGCCCGTTCCCGTTCGGTGCTGGCGACGCGCACGTCACGCGCCGGCAACGCGGAGGTCGAAGTCGACCCGCCACCCTCGCCGACGCGTCAGCACCTGCCGACGCGTCCGCACGGCCACGCCACGCCGCGCTCAGCCGGACGTCCCGTACAGCCGGTCGCCGAAGTCGCCCAGCCCCGGGACGATGAACTTGTGGGCGTTGAGCCCCTGGTCGATGACCGGCGTGTAGATATGCACGTCCGGATGCGCGCGTTCGACCGCGGCAATCCCTTCGGGGGCCGTCACGATGCAGAGCAGGCGGACGCGCCGCGCGCCGAGCCGCGCCAGCAGGTCGAGCGCCGCGACGGCGCTGCCGCCGGTGGCCAGCATGGGGTCGACGAGCAGCACGTGGCTCTCGGCGAGGCCGGACGGGAACTTCGCGTAGTACTGCGACGCCACGGCGGTCGCCTCGTCGCGCTGGAGGCCGATATGGCCGACCCTCGCCGAGGGGACGACCTCCAGCACGGCCGGCAGCATGCCGAGACCGGCGCGCAGCACGGGCACGACGACGACGTCCGCGTCGACGGACGGCCCGGTGGCCGGGCCGAGCGGGGTGTGAACCTTCAGCGGACGCGTCGGCAGATCGCGTGTCGCCTCGATCGCGAGCAGCAGGCTCAGCCGGTGCGCCATCTGCCGGAAGGCGTCCGGCCCGGTATTGACGTCGCGCAGCCGCAGGAGGACGTCCTGGGCCACGGGGTGATCGATCACGTGGACGGGCACGGCGCGACTCTACAGCAGCCGTCCGTGCCTGTACACTAGGAAGCTTGCGCCGGCGGCGCGGAGCCGTGCCGGGCGCGGCATCCATCACCAGCCATCATGCTTCGACTCGGAATCGTCGGTCTGCCCAACGTGGGCAAGTCCACGCTGTTCAACGCGCTCACCTCGGCGGGCGCGCTCGTCGCCAACTACCCGTTTGCCACGATCGAGCCCAACACGGGCGTGGTGACGGTGCCGGATCCGCGACTCACGGCCCTGGCCGAGATCGTCAAGCCCGAGCGCGTCATCCCGGCGTCGGTGGAGTTTGTCGACATCGCCGGCCTCGTGAAGGGCGCGAGCCAGGGCGAGGGCCTCGGCAACCAGTTCCTCCACAACATCCGCGAGGTGGATGCCATCGTGCACGTCGTCCGCTGCTTCGAGGACGAGAACGTGCAGCACGTGATGGGCGCGCCCGACCCCGTGCGCGACCGCGAGATCATCAACATCGAGCTCGGGCTTGCCGACATCGCCACGGTGGAGAAGCGGCTCGAGAAGGCGCAGAAGGCGGCGCGTTCCAACGACCCGACCGCCAGGGCGGAGCTCGCGATGGTCGAGGAGGTGCGGACGCTGCTGGCCGACGGCAAGCCGGCGCGGCTCTACACGCCGACCGACGAGATGGCGGCGGCGTTCCGAGGCCTCAACCTGCTGACGGCCAAGCCGGTGCTGTATGCCGCCAACGTGCGCGAGGACGAAGCTGCCACGGGCAACGCGTTCGTGAAGCAGCTCGAGGAGCAGATCGCGCGCGAGGGGGAACCCGCGCAGGTGGTGGTCTTCTCGGCGAAGGTCGAAGCCGAACTCGCCGAGCTGGACGAGGCCGACAGGAAGGAGTTCCTGGCGTCGCTCGGGCTCGAGGAGTCGGGCCTCGATCGCCTCGCCCATGCGGCGTACCGGCTGCTCGGCCTGCGCAGCTACTTCACCGCGGGCGAGAAGGAGGTGCGGGCGTGGACGATCCACGCGGGCGACAAGGCCCCGGCGGCTGCGGGCGTCATCCACTCGGACTTCGAGCGCGGGTTCATCCGTGCGGAGACGGTGGCGTTCGAGGACTTCGTGCGCGTCGGCGGATGGAAGCCCGCCCGCGAGCAGGGGCTGGTCCGCTCGGAGGGCAAGGAGTACGTGGTCCAGGACGGCGACGTGCTGCTGTTCCGGTTCAATGTGTAAGGGCGACATGACGGATTCGGCGCCGGTGGGCGCGGCCGGCCCCGGAGCGGAGCGGTCCCGCCGCCGGCGGCAGTTCTTCATGCCTGGCGGCAGCGGCGTACGCGGCGTGCACGGCGGTGTGCACGACCTGGCTCGCTCGCTCGCCGCCGCGGTGGTCGTCGTCCTTGCCGTCGT
>CAYSHC010000078.1:0-19484 GCA_964430855.1 uncultured Vicinamibacteraceae bacterium | reverse complement strand
GGCGGACGTTTCGTGCGATCCTGTGCGCTGATGCTGACGAGTGTTGCCGAGGCGGCCCTGCCGTGTCAAGGGTCTCCTCGGTGTAACGTGCTCTGAACGAACGAGTTATCTTGACCCGTCCGATACTGGCCGTCGTCGTCGCCGCGTGCGTGGGGTGGAGTGCCGGGTGTGCGTCCGGCGCCTCGACGCGCGCCGGCCGCGCGACGCCTCCGTCGCTGGCGGCGGCCGCGGTCATCGACGAGGCCAGGCTCCTGCAGGGGACGGCCTACAGCACCGGTGGCGTGTCGCCCACCGGGTTCGACTGCAGCGGCTTCGTCCAGTATCTGTATCGGCGGCAGGGCGTCAGCCTGCCGCGCACTGCGGAGGCGCAGTTCCGTTCCGGCCGCCGGATCGCCGCGGACCGCATCCGCCCGGGAGACCTCGTGTTTTTTCGTACATCAGGCCGGCGTGTCTCGCACGTCGGCGTCGCCCTCGGCGACGGAGCCTTCATCCACGCCCCCAACGTCGGCAGCCACGTGCGCATCGACAGGCTCGAGGCCACCTACTGGAAGCGGCGCTTCGCGGGCGCCAGGCGGGTGACGCCATGAGTGCGAGCCTCAGGCGCCTCGCGCCTTCCGCCGTGACCGTGGGCGGCCGCCTCACGATCGAGGGCGACGGCTTCGACGTGGCGCCCGGGCGGCTGCCGGCCGTTACCGTCGGGGGACGGGTGGCGCGGCTGATGTGGGCGTCGAGCCGCACGCTCACGGTGCGCATTCCCGACGACACGCCGGGCGGGCTGCAGCCGGTGACCGTCGACGGGGTCACCGGGGCCACCGCGTTCGTCCACGTCGGCGAGGCCATCGCCACCGGCGTGCACCAGGTGGACAGCCCGGCCTTCGACAGCAGCGGTCGCCTGTACGCCACGCTGAGTGGCGGGCGCGGGCAGGAAACGCCCGTGTCCGTCTTCCGGATCGAGCGTGACGGCACGCGCGAGGCCTTCGTCACGGGCATCGCCAACGCCACGAGCCTGGCGTTCGATGCCGAGGGGGTGCTGCACGTGTCGAGCCGCTTCGAGGGCAGCGTGTACGCCGTCGACGACGAAGGCCACTTCACCGAGGTGGCAGCGGAACTGGGTGTCGCGTGCGGCCTTGCCTTCGGGCCCGACGGCGCGCTCTACGTCGGCGACAGGTCGGGCACCATCCACCGGGTGCCGGTGGGATCGCGCCGGCCCGAGACCTTCGCGACGCTGCCGCCGAGCATCGCGGCGTTCCACCTCGCGTTCGGGCCCGACGGCGTGCTGCACGTGACGGCCCCGACGCTCGCCTCGTCGGACGCCATCTACCGCATCTCGCCGGACGGCACGGTCACGAGGTGGATCGAGGGCTTCGGCAGGCCCCAGGGGCTGGCCTTCTCGCCCGACGGCATCCTGCACGTCGTGGACGCCCTGGCCGGCGCCAGCGCGCTGTATCGCGTCCACGCCGACGGCAGCCGCGAGATGGTCGTCTCCGGACACGGCCTGATCGGTGTGGCCTTCGACCCGCTCGGCGGCTACGTCCTCTGCTCGTCGGACACGATCTACCGGTTCGCGTAAGCGGACGACTTCACTTCGCGTCGGCGATGCGCCGGACGTTGCCCTCGTAGGTGATCGGCCGGCCGCCGGCCGGCGCGAAGCGCGGCTGCCCGTACACGGGATACGCCTCGGTGCGCAGGTGCGCCGGCATGTGGTGGCCAATCCGCGTCTCGCGCTCGTGCCGCAGGGCCGCGACGTCCACCGGTGCCACGACAATGCGCTCGCCGGGCCCGGGCGAGGCCTCGGCCAGGAGCCGGCCGTCGAAGTCCACCACCTGGCTGCCGCCCGGCCACGAGTACGGCGGGTAGTGGCGCAGGCTGGCGCCCTGATTGGCCGCCACCACCCACGCGATGTTCTCGATCGCTCGGGCCCGGTTGATGACGGTCCACCAGTTCATGGGCTCTGTGGCGCCCCACGGGTCCATGTAGGCCGAGACCCGGATCAGCACCTCGGCGCCGTTGGCCGTCAGTTGCCGCAGGACCTCCGGGAACAGCCAGTCGTAGCAGATGGCGCAGCCGAGGCGCCCGATCTCCGTCTCGACGACGGGGAAGAGCGGCTCGTCGTAGCCGGGCAGGTCGTGCGGGCTGGCGTGCACCTCGAAGGGGATCCACGTGTTGACCTTCCGGTACTTCGACAGGAGACCCTCTGGCCCGATGAGGCACGTCGTGTTGAAGACGACGCCGGGCCAGCGCGCATCGCGCTCGAGCATCGTGCCGCTCTGGATGTAGATGCCGTGCCTGCGCGCTCGCTCGTGCAGCCGTTCGGTGTGTTCGTTGGGGATCTCGACGGCGAGGTGCTCGAGCAGCGCGTCCACGGTCGGATACACGGGCGCCGCGTGGGCGAACTCCGGGAAGACGACCAGGCGCACGGGCAGGAACGGGCCGGTGCCGGCCACGGCCGCGTCGATCATCTCGAGCATGCGGTCGGTGTTGGCGCGCATCGCGTCGCGTGTCGCCGGGCACGGCAGGTCGGTCTGGCACGCCGCGGCGGCGTAGCGAACGACGCTCATCGCGTGACCCCGCCCAGGCGCGGCACCTGCCGCGCGACGACGCGCGTGTTGTAGCGCGCGACCCAGTCGGGGTCGGCCTCGTCGGCGGACGTCAGCCCGCGCGTCGTGACGTCGGCAGGGGCCGGCGGCACGTCCGCACCCGCCGGGTAGCCCGGCATGCCGTGCCGGGGCAACGGCCAGGCCTGGTCGGGGCTGGCGGAGTTGATGTCCATCTCCTTGCTGAAGCCGTCGGCGTGCAGCAGGTACGTGCGCGTCCAGCCTTCGCGCACCGGGGGGAGCTGCCGTGCGTCGAACCGCAGCGCGACCTCGTCGCCCGGTCGTGCGACGACGAACCGGTCGTCCACCGCCGCGAGCAGCGGGCGCACGTCGCCCTCGCGCGTGTACCGCCCCGGCATCTGCTTCCACGGCGACGTGGACGACACCCGCGCGTAGTCGAACGTCAGCGGCTCGCCGTCCGAGGCGACGGCCGAGAAGCCGCGCCACCGGAGCGTCGCCTCCGCTGCCGCGAGGCGCGTCATGACGGGCTCGACCGTCGCATCACGCGTGGCGACGGCGGCGGCGTCCCAGTAGATGCGCATCGACGTGCGGATACGCACGGTGCGGTCGTCGGAGAGGAACCTGTCGGTCAGGTCCACGACCACCGTCTGCGGCCGTCCCACCGGTACGCCGACCTCCTCGACGACGGTCTGCCACGCGCCGCTGCCGTCGCGGACGGCCAGCGACGGCGGCTGGAGCGCGTAGCCGGCCTGCGCCGCCGCGATGTTGTCGCTCGAAAACGCGTAGTCGGTCCAGCCCGTGAGCAGCAGCAGCGTGCCGCGCGCCGGCGCGTCGCCAAGGTCGAGCACGAGGTCGTGCGGCTCGGCGTAGCCGCGGATCGGCAGCAGCGGCAGGCCGTCCACGAATTTGCGGTCGACGGCGCGCAACGCGTCGCGCACGTCGCGGCCGCGGTTGTCGCGCGCCCCGGCCACCGGCCGCACGCCGCGCGCGGCGAACAGCTCGAAGGTGGGGAAGGGCGGCGCGAACAGGCCCTCGCGCGGGTACACGTCCACGTCCGCCGGATGGTCCACCGCGACGAGCGACAGCCCGTCGAGGAACAGCGTCTCCTCGAGCTCGTTGGTCACGCGCAGCTCGAGATAGCCGTCGCGAGGCCGGAGCTGGTCGCCGCGGATGCGGACGTACTCCTCGGGGTCGGGCGTGTTGAACACCCCCGGCGCCACCTGGTAGCCCATCTCGCCGCCCCCGAGGAAGTCGGTCACGAACTCGAACCGCTCGCCATTCCACGTGAACAGGTACGGGCACGACGACGGCTTGCGATCGAGCTCGACCACCTCGACCCGGCGGACCGCCTCGTCGCCCTGCACCTCGGCTTGCACGATGCCTGCCGGCCAGAGCACGCGCACCACGTCCACCTGTCGGCGAGGGCCGAGGCCGAACACGAGATCCGCGGGCGTCGCGGCCGGGGAGGACGCGGCCGTCTCGACCATCTGCCACAGGCTGCCCGCGCGCATCTCGACCTTCGCGCCGATGCCCGAGCGATTGCTGACCTGTGCGCGGAGCGTGACCGCGAGCGTCGGGTGCTCGACCCCGGTCGGCTGCCACAGCACGAGGCCGCCGTCATGCAGCGTCACCAGGCCGAGCCGGCCGTCGCCGCGCGCGTCCACCGCCACGAGCGCGGACGCCGGCGCGGCTCCGCTGGCGCCGCCGCCGCCACCGGCGGCAGCCGATGGCGGCACCTGTTGCCAGGCATCGCCGACGTTGCGCGCGACGGCGGCACCGCCCGGCCCCGCCGTCACGACGTCGAGCAGGCCGTCGGCGTCGGCGTCGAGCAGCAGCATGGCGGACGCACCCGCCGGGATGACGTCCGAGGCCTCCACCGCGAATCGCCCACGCGGGCTGTTGGCGGCGACGGCCGAAGTCCCGCCCTGGGCGCTCACGACGATGTCGGGGTAGCCGTCCTTGGTGACGTCGCCCACGGCGACGACGCTGGCCGCCGGCAGGGCGTCGAGGCCGAAGGCGCCGGTGGCGTCGACGAACGTGCCATCGCGCATGTTGCGCCAGAGGTGCACCGCGCCTTCCGCGGTACGCACGACCAGGTCGATGTCACGCCGCATGTCCACGTCGGTCGCGATCACCTGTCGCACGCGGGCCGGCGCCTGCTGCGGAAACATGGTGGCGCCAAGCTCGGTGAACGTGCCGTCGCCGTTGTTGCGCCAGGCCTCGAGCCGCGCCGCGCCGCCGTCCCTCGCGTCGCCGCCCGCCACGATGTCGAGGTCGCCGTCGTGGTCGAGATCCACGAGCGCCACGGCGTGCACGTCGAGCGCGCTGGCCAGACCGGCGGCCTTCGTCACGTCGTCGTAGCGCGCCTCCGCCTGCCGGAAGAGCCGCAGGCCCTGCCGCCCGTGCGCGACCAGGTCGGCACGCCCGTCGTTGTCCACGTCGGCGATGGCGACGCCGCGTGCGTCGAGGCCGGTCACCGGGACATCGGCAGCACGCTGCGCCTGGGCGTCCTGCCCCCTCCACGGCTGTCGAAGGACGCGCAGCCGGCTGCCTTCGACAACGACGACGTCGGCGCGGCCGTCGCCGTCCACGTCGGCCGCGTTGAGCCCCGTCGCCGCCCCGGACGGACCGGCGCCTGCCGCCTCGATGGCGACAGCCTCGAAGCGCAGCGCCGGGGCCTCCTTCGAGACGAGACCGGCCTCGGCGCCCGTCGACAGGATGGCTTCCGCGTAGCGCCCCTGCTCGAGGTACACGTTCGAATACGTGGTGCCGTAACCCGACTCGCGCAATGCCTGGAACCGCTTCATCAGCTCCGCCCCCCGGGCACGATCGCCCGCGCGGGTGTGGGCCACCGCGAGGTTGTAGAGCGCCGACACGTTGTACGGCTCGCGCTCGACGGCCGACGAGAAGGCCTGCACGGCCTCGGCGTAGGCCCGCTGCTGGAGCAGCAGCTGCCCCAGGTTCACCAGCGCGCCCACATCGTCGGGGTCGGCCTCCAGCACGCGCCGAAACGCTGCGATGGCGTCCTCCTCGCGGTTCTCCGCGCGCGCCACGAGGCCCAGCACGAAATCGGCATGGGGCGGGCTGTCGGGCAGGCGCGCCGCCGCCTCTGCCTCGCGCTGCGCCGCCTCGAGGTCGGGCGCGTACAGGTGCGCGATCGCGAGGTTGACGCGCGCCGGTGTCAGCGCGGGGTCGATCTCGAGCGCCTTCCCGAACTGCTCGGCGGCACGCCCGTAGTCGTACTGCTCGAGGTACGCGACGCCGACGTTGTTGGCGCGCCACGCCTGCTCGCGTCGCGACGCGTCACCGCCAGGCGCCTGCGCGCCCGCGACGAGGAGCCCCGTGGCGGCCAGCAGGACGACGGACGCCGACGCCACCCATGAACGAACGCGTGATCGCAAGGGCATGGCGGCTCTCCTTCTCAGCGCGCGAACGGCATCGTCTTCACGACGCCGCGGCCTTCCTCGATGACGATGGTCTGGCCCGCGGCCTGTGCGCCGAGGCGCTCGACGGCGCCGGAGGGCCAGCGCACCTCCAGCGCGCGCACGCCGCCAGCCTGTCCGAGGCCGAATGTGAGGGGCAGTTCACTCTGCGACAGGTAGCTCGAGCCGGTCTTGACCATGCTCATGCGCTGCGAACCGTCCTGGAGCGTCGCCACGACCGTCGTCCCGATGCCGGCGCGGTTCGACCGCGTGCCGACGAGACGCACGCGCAAGGCGTTGTTGCGCGAGCCGCCGTCGTTGCGCAGCAGCCGTGCCGGGCCCGCGTTGGCGGTGATGACGATGTCCTGGTCGCCGTCGTTGTCGTAGTCGAGATGCGCGGCGCCGCGCCCGACCACCGGCCTGGCCAGCGCCGGCACCGACGGCGCGATGTCGACGAAGCGGGTACCGCCCTGCGAGAGAAAGAGGTGTGCGGGCTGGGCGTGCGCGAGCTTCGGCTGCACCTTCTGGATGTCGTCGGCGACGTGGCCGTTGGCCGCGAAGATGTCGAGACGCCCGTCGTTGTCGACGTCCACGAAGAAGGCCGCGAAGGTCAGCGTCAGCAGCGCGTCGCGTCCGAGGTTCGAGCCGGGGGCCTCGTCCACGAACAGGCCGTCGCCCTCGTTCCTGTAGAGCGCGAGCATCTCGTGCGAGAAGTTGCCGATGAGGAGGCCGGGCCGTCCCGTGTTCGCCCAGTCGGCCGCGTCGGTGCCCATGCCCGCGCGCGCCGTGCCCGTCTCGCTGAAGGCCACGCCGGCAGGCACGCCCTCGTCGGTGAAGGTGCCCCGCCCGGAGTTGCGGTACAGGCGGTTGGGCTGCGTGTCGTTGGCGACAAACAGATCGACCCACCCGTCCTGGTCGAAGTCGATGAGCGCGATGCCGAGCGCCTTGCACTCGGGGTCGTGGAGGCCGGCGCGCTCGGTGACGTCCTCGAACGTGCCGTCGCCCCGGTTGCGGTACAGCCTGGGCGAGACGCCCTTGTAGGCTTCCGGCGTGCAGTACGACTTGTTCTTCCCGTCGAGCGAGCAGCGCAGGTCGCCCTCGATGGACCACTGCACGTAGTTGATGACGAACAGGTCCACGAACCCGTCGTTGTCGTAGTCCACCCAGGCCGCGCCGGTGGAGAAGTCGCTGCGGCCGACGCCGGCCTTCGCCGTCACGTCCTCGAACGTCCCGCGTCCGGTGTTGCGGAACAGCCGGTTGCCCTCGAGCGCCGTGACGAAGAGGTCGATCTGCCCGTCGTTGTCGAAGTCGGCGGCGGTCCCGCCCATCCCGTACATCGACACCGCCAGTCCGGCCTCCGTCGTCACGTCGGTGAACGTCCCGTTGCCGTTGTTCTTGTAGAACCTGGGAAGCGCGCCGCTGTCGGGCCGGCCCGGCCAGTGGCGGCCGTTCACGAAGTAGAGGTCCTGGTAGCCGTCGGTGTTGTAGTCGAACGCGACCACTCCCGAGCCCATCGTCTCGGGCAGGTACTTGCGGCCGAAGGCGCCGTTCTCGTGGACGAAGCCGATGCCGGCCTGCCTGGTGACGTCGGTGAAGGTGAGCGTCGGCGGTGTCTGCGCGGTCGGCCGGCCCATGCCCATGGCCACGCTGGCCACGAGCGCGGCCACGGCCGTGCACTGTCGGGCGTTGTTCATTCCGAGTAGGCTATCCCCCCGCACACAGGAGCTGGCTAGTAAAAAGACGCTAGCTCGTGCGGAATAAACGTACGGGGCTCAGCGCGCGGCGGCGAAGGCTTCGTACTGGTCGGTGGCGATGAAGTCGACGCCAGCCTCGCGCGCGGCCCGCCACCTGACCGCCGCCCGCTCAAGGCTGCCGAAGTTGTACCCCGCGAACCAGCCCTGGTTGTCGGCCTCGCCGTGCCCGTTCAGCGTATAGAAGCGGATCCAGAGGCCCTCGTCGTGGGCACGCTGCACGAGGGCGCGCAGGCGCTGCTCGTCGGCATCGGTCCAGTCGCCGGCGCGCGGCGGCCCGCCGGCTTCGACCACGGCCCACGGAAAGTTGACCCATCGCCTGTAGTTGCCGGTGCGGCGGACGATGAGCGTGTCCGGGGGCATCGTCGCGAGCGCCGCCGCGCGTGCGGCAGCGTCGTCGCCCGGCGGCGCCGGCACCTCGATGGCGCCGAAGAGCCGGAGAGTCGCGCCGACTGGCACTGCGTCGTGGAAGCGGGCGGCCTGGTCCGCGCTCGTGCCCGTCAGCACGAGGAGCGGGCCGACGGTCAGCGGCTCCGGCCTGTCGGGCGTCCCGGTGCGCGGCGCGGTCGTCAGCCACGCCTCGTACGTGCCGAGCGTCTGCCACACGGCTTCGAGGTGCTCGGGCTCCGTCGTCTTGAAGTCGAGGTTGAGGACGAGCACCGGCCAGCTCGCGCGGTCATCCTCCGCGAGCGCCTGCTCGACGAGCGGGCGCACGCGCTCGAAGAAGTAGCGCTCGAACGTGGGAGCGTCGCCGGCATGCTCGAGGTCGTGCGCGACGACCGAGTCGCCTCCGCCGTCGGGGCGGGGCCGCCAGATCAGGTCCTGCTCGATGGCCACGGGCAGTCCGGTGGCGAGGCCGCGGTCGATGCGGTCGGCGAAGCGTCCCTCGTAGGGGTACGCGTTGTGCGCGTCGAGCAGCACCCGCTGGCCGGGCTCGAACCCGGCGGAAACGGCCGCAGCGGGCGTGGCTTCCGTCGCTGTCGAGGCGCCGCTGCCTGCGGGCGCCTGGTCGCGCGAGCACGCCACGCCTGTCGCGAGGGCCAGCGCCAGCCCGGCGAAGCCAACTCCCAGCGTCAGCCGGCGCGCCGCCGACCCCTCCGAGCCCGTGTGTCGTGCCACGGCTGTGGTGTACCCCGAACCGGCGCCCGTGGCAAGTCCGGACGGCCGGCATTTGGCCTCGCCACTCAAGCGCGTCGTCGGTCCTGCCGATGTGGCAGGAGACATGGAGCCAGCAGCCGTCCCGTCCGCCGCCGTCGCCGAGCCGCCGATCGACCGCCTGTTCCGGCTGATGGTGCAGACCGGGGCGTCCGACCTGCACCTGAGCGCCAGCGTGCCGCCGCTCATCCGCAAGGACGGCCGCATGATGCCCATCGACCCGGCGGCGCCCGCGCTCACGGCCGACGACATCCACCGCCTGCTCTGGCCCATCACGCCGGAGAAGAACCGGGCCGAGTTCGAGGCCCGGCGCGACACCGACTTCGCCTACGAGGTGGGCGGCGTGGCGCGCTTCCGCGCCAACATCTTCATGGACCGCAAGGGCATGGGCGCGGTGTTCCGCGTCATCCCCTCGAAGATCCTCACGGCGGAAGACCTGGGCCTCTCGCCGCACATCCTCCAGCTGTGCGGCCTGAGCAAGGGGCTCGTGCTGGTCACCGGCCCGACGGGCTCGGGCAAGTCGACGACGCTGTGCGCGATGGTGGACTACATCAACCGCACGCGCCACGACCACGTGATCACGATCGAGGACCCGATCGAGTTCGTGCACGAGAACAAGTCGTGCCTCATCAACCAGCGCGAGGTGCACAACCACACGCAGTCGTTCAAGGACGCCCTGCGCGCCGCGCTGCGTGAGGACCCCGACATCATCCTCGTCGGCGAGATGCGCGACCTCGAGACGGTCGCCATCGCGATCGAGACCGCCGAAACGGGTCACCTCGTCTTCGGCACCCTGCATACGACGACCGCAGCGTCGACGGTGGACCGGATCATCGACCAGTTCCCGGCGGACCGGCAGAGCCAGATCCGCGTGATGCTGAGCGAGTCGCTGAAGGGCGTCATCGCCCAGACGCTCTGTCGCAGGATCGGCGGCGGCCGGGCGGCGGCGCTCGAGGTGCTCATCGTCAACAACGCCGTCAGCAACCTGATCCGCGAGGGCAAGACGTTCCAGATCCCGTCGATGATGCAGGTGGGCAAGGCGCTCGGGATGGTCACGCTCAACGAGAGCCTGTTCGAGCTGGTCAGGAACAAGGTGGTCGCGCCCGAGGAAGCCTACGCCAAGGCCGTGGACAAGGCGGGCTTCGAGACGTTCCTCAAGCGCGGCGGGTTCGACACGAAGTTCATCACGCCCCAGGCTGCGCCGCCGCCCGTGGCCCGCCCCGCCTAGCGGGCCGCCGTTCCGCCCGCGATAGAATCGCGGCGTGATACGCGTCCGCGATCTCCACTACGCCTACGGCGAGACGCCGGCCGTCCAGGGGCTCGGCTTCGACGTGGGCGCCGGCGAGATCGTCGGCCTCCTCGGCCCGAACGGCGCCGGCAAGTCCACCACCGTCAAGGTGATCACCGGCATGCTCCAGCCGGCACGGGGCGAGGTGCAGGTGGCCGGCTACGACGTGGTGGCCGACCCGATGTCCGTCAAGCGGCGCGTGGGCTACGTGCCGGAGTCGGGCGCGCTCT
Source organism: uncultured Vicinamibacteraceae bacterium (assembly GCA_964430855.1). GTDB lineage: Bacteria > Acidobacteriota > Vicinamibacteria > Vicinamibacterales > Vicinamibacteraceae > JAEZDP01. Next base: position 9,083 of record CAYSHC010000078.1, on the reverse strand, counting down.
ACGAGGCCCTCACCCCGGACGAGTACTTCCGCTTCATTTCGCTGCTGTACCGCCTCGAGCCGGAGGCCGTCGAGCCGCGCGTCAACGAACTGATGCGCATGTTCGAGCTCGGCGACATGCGCGGCACGCGGATGGTCGGCTTCTCGAAGGGCATGAAGCAGAAGGTGCTCATCGTCTCGTCGCTCCTGCACGCCCCGGACGTCCTCGTGCTCGACGAGCCGCTGAACGGCCTCGACGCGAACGCGGCCCTCGTCTTCAAGGAGCTGCTGCGCGGTCTCGCGCTCCAGGGGCGGAGCATCCTCTTCTGCTCGCACCTGCTCGATGTCGTCGAGCGCATCTGCTCGCGGCTGGTCATCATCGCCGACGGCCGCGCCATCGCCGAGGGCACGCCCGAGGAGATCATCGCCCGCAGCGGGCGCGACAGCCTCGACGAGGCATTCGCTGCGCTCACCGGTGCGCGCGACGCGACCAGCGCCGCGGCCGGGGCGCTCTCGTCGCTCGAGTGGCGCGGATGATCGATCTCGTCCCGCGTGCGTTCGGGGCCGATCCGATCCAGTGGCGGGCACTGGTCCACGTCTCGCTCCTCAGTGACCTTCGCGAGATCCGCGGCGTGGGAACGCCGATGGGCAGGTCGGGCGCGACGTCGCTCGCCGGCGCGCTGTTCACCCAGCTCCTGTACGGCGGGCTCTGCGCGCTGTTCATCACGACGTTCGAGGACACGTTCCTGGCGAGCACGGTCTACATGGTGCTGCTGGCGTCGACGATCGCGCTCGCGCTGCTCGTGGACTTCACGGGCGTCGTGCTGTCGCCCGACGACTACGGCATCCTCGCGCACCGGCCGGTGGACGCCCGCACGTTCTTCGCCGCGCGGCTCACCGCCGTCATCGTCTACATGTGGGTGCTCGCGGCGCCGTTTGCGTGCCTGCCGGCGGTCGGGTACGCCATCAAGTGGAACGGCGGGTCGGTGGCCGCCGCGATCGCCAGCCTGCTCGCGGCGTTCACGATGGCCGCGCTCGTGCCCGTCGCCGTCATCGTCATCTTCGTCTCGCTGATGTCGCTGGTGTCGCCGCAGCGGCTCCAGCGCGCGCTCGGCTACCTCCAGTTCGGCCTGTCGTTCGTGTTCATCGGCGGCTTCCTGCTGTACACGCGGACGCTGCGCGACCTGAGCACGATGACGCTGGCGAGGACGCCAGCCACCTACGCGAACCCCGCCGCGTGGTTCGCGTCGTGGATCGAGGTTGCCGAAGGCCGCGGGACCAGCGTCGACCTCGCCGTGTCGGTCCTGCCGCTCGTCCTCCTGGCGCTGTGCACGCGGCTGGCCCAGGGGCGCCTGTCGCTCGCCTATGCGCGGTACATCGGCGCAGGGGCCTCGGCACGCCGTGGCCCCGCCGACGGGCGGCTGCCGCTCCCGACCCTGATTGCCGGCCCGGCGCACCACGCCGTCGGCCTGCTGGCGCGGGGCCACTTCCGCGTCGACCAGAAGTTCCGGCTCGGCGTCCTCGGCATCCTGCCGCTGACGATCATCTACCTGCTGGCCGGGTTCATGGACGATGGCCGGCGCTACGAGCTCGGGCAGGAACCCGTGCTCGTCTACTACGCCGTGCTGTTCTTCCCGTCGATGCTGCGGCAGTTCCTCGTCCACAGCGAGTCGTGGCGGGCCTCATGGATCTTCCACGTCGCGCCGATGCCGTTCGACGAGCTCGTGGTGGGCCTGAAGAACGCGATCGTGACGCGTTTCCTCGTGCCGTACCTGGTGGTGGTCGCCCTCCTGCTGCAGTGGTATGCGCCGCGCCCGTGGATGCAGCTGGTGGTGCACGGCGTCATGCTGGGCCTGCTGTCACATGCCGTGCTGGTGGCCGATCTATGGCTGAACCCCGCGCTGCCGTTCTCGCAGCCGACGCGGCAGGGTGTACGATCGTTTGCGCTCTTCGTCCTGATGCTGCCCGTGGTGGCCGTGATAACGACCATCCCCCTCTGGCAACCCGTCGTCTACGCCTCGACGGCGCGGATGTTCGCCGCCCTGGGGGGCCTCGTCGTCGTCAACGTGATGCTGCACGAGGCGCTGCTCTCGAAGGTCGCCCGCGTCGGGCGGCAGTGGCGCTTCGCCGGATAGAACGCGATTCATCATGTGGACCCGTTCCCCACAGCTGTCGGCCATGGCCCCGCTCGTCGTGCACCTGCGCGAGGCGATCTGCCTCGAGGAGGCGGGCAGCGATGCGGCGTACGTCAACCCGGCGTTCTGCGAGCTGTTCGGGCTGCCCCGCCAGAGCGACGGCATGGTGCAGATGACGCAGGCGGACGCGTCGGCGGCCGCCGCGGCGCGCTGCGGATCACCGGCCGACTGGGACGCGGGGGTGGCCGCTCTGCGCGCCGCGGCGCAGCCGGCGCCGCCCGAGACGTTCACCGCGCCCGACGGCTCGACGATCGACCGCGACTACTCGCCGGTCGTCGTCAACGGCCGGCTGCTCGGCCATCTCTGGAAGTACCGCGACACCACGCGCCGCACGCGCCTCGAGGAATCGCTGCGGCAGTCGCAGAAGCTCCACACCGTCGGCCGGCTCGCCGGGGGCATCGCCCACGACTTCAACAACCTGCTCACGGCCGTCATCGGCTACTGCGACCTGCTCGACTCGCAGTTCGACACGGGCGACGCGCGGCGCTTCGACCTCCACGAGATCCGCAACGCCGCGATGCGCGCCGCCGCGCTCACGCGCCAGCTGCTGGCGTTTTCGCGCCGGCAGGTGATGCAGCCGGAGGTCGTCGACGTCGCGATGATGGTCGGCGAGATGCAGAAGATGCTCGGACGCCTCATGGGCGAGCAGGTGACCGTCGCGCTCGACGTGCCCGACGTCGCCGCCGACGTCTTCGCCGACCCGGGGCAGATCGAGCAGGTCATGTTCAGCCTCGCCGTCAACGCGCGCGACGCGATGCCGGACGGCGGCACGTTCACGATCGCGCTCACGCTCGAGCCGCTGGGGCCGGCCGACGCCGAGGCCCTGCAGGTGAAGCCCGGACGCTACGTCCACATCGCCGTCTCGGACACCGGGATCGGCATGGACGAGGAGACCAAGGCCCACGCGTTCGAGCCGTTCTTCTCGACGAAGGATCCCGGCCAGCGCTTCGGCCTGGGGCTTGGCCTGCCGACCGCGTACGGCATCGTCAGGCAGACGGGCGGCGCCATGACGATCGACAGCGCCGCCGGCAAGGGCACCACCGTGCACCTCTACCTGCCGGAGCACGCGGTGGACGTCGTGGAAGAGACGACGACAGGGGCGCCGGCGGCCGCCGATACCGTCGAGGGCGGACGACCCGAGCAGACGGTGCTCGTCGTGGAGGACGAGTCGTCCGTGCTGAAGCTGGTGCGGCGCCTGCTGGAAGCTGACGGGCTCGTGGTGCTGTCGGCGCAGAACGCCGACGAGGCGCTGCTGCTGGCCGGCCAGCACACCGGCCCGATCGACCTCCTGCTCACCGACGTCGTCATGCCCGGCCTGAACGGCCTCGCCCTGGCCGAGCGGTTCGCGGCGATACGGCCGGGAACACCCGTCCTCTTCATGTCGGGTTACGCCGACGCGGCGGTCGTGCAGCGCGAAATCATCGACGCCGGACGCGCCTTCCTCCAGAAGCCGTTCGCCCCGGAGCGGCTGCTCAGCCGCGTGCGCGAGGCGCTTGCGCGCCCCACGTAGGCCCGGTGGCGTGGCGGTGGCGACCGAGCGCTTCGCGGGCACACCAGTTCCCGCGGGACGCGCCACGTGCGCGGCGCGTCCTCGGGATCCGGGTCGGGAGGGTCAGGCGCTCACGGGATCCGTTCGATGTCGATCCGTTCGATCACGACGTCGTTGATCGGCCGATCCATGCGGCCGGTCGGCACCTTGCCGATCTTCTCGACGACGTCGAGGCCCTCGACGACCTCACCGAAGACGGAGTGGCGATCGTCGAGATGCGGCGTGGGCGCGAGCGTGATGAAGAACTGGCTGCCGTTGGTGTTCGGCCCCGCGTTGGCCATCGAGAGGATGCCCGGCCGATCGTGGCGCAGCGTGGGGTGGAACTCGTCTCCGAAGCGGTAGCCAGGACCTCCCGTCCCGTCGCCGGTCGGGCAGCCGCCCTGGATGACAAAGCCGTCGATGACCCGGTGGAAAACCAGCCCGTTGTAGAAGGGCCGGCGCATTTCCTGCTTGGTGACCGGGTCCAGCCAGGGCTTGCTGCCGTCGGCGAGACCAGCGAAATTGGCAACGGTGTTGGGCACCTCCTGCTCGAAGAGCCGGGCCGTGAACGTGCCTTCGCTGGTGGTGAACTTCGCGTAGAGTCCGGAAGCCAGTGACATGCCCCTCACCTTATCACTCCTGCTCCTGGCAGGCCTGATCGCTCCCCGGCCGGGGCAGCCCGAAGCGGCGCCGTGCCCGCCGCCGGATGACATCCCGGTCGTGGCCACGCCGCTCGACGACGCGCTGTCGAGCCTGCGGCGATGCGTCAGGGCCGACCTGCGCCGGGGGGCGTGGGACCTGGCAGAGCGCCGGCTCGACGCGGCGCTTGAAGCGCCCGACGCTCCCGCGGCGTGGCGCAGTCTCGTCGACAGGCTCGCCGCCACCCGGATCGTCGACGCGCGTGCGTGGACACAGGCGCCGGAGCTGGCCGCCTCCTTTCGCGAGAGCACGCCGTGGCTGGCGTCCATGGTGACGGGCATCGCCGACGCGCGCCTGGCCTGGCGCACACAGGATGCCGAGGCATTCGACCGCATCCTCGACACGGCACGCACGCTCGCGGCAGAGGGCGACGCGTCGCGCGACCGCGAGGTCGCGAGGGCTGCGCGGCTGCTCCAGGCGGCCGTGGCGGGCGGGCAGTACGAGCGCGACGAGATGCAGCTGCTGCTCGACGAGGCCGACGCCACGGAGACGGCCCTCCGCCACGCGCTCGGCGACGCCTATGTGCCTGTCGTCATCGCCCGCGAGCTCGAGGGGGACCTGCTGCTCCAGACCGACAGGTACGAGGCGGCGGTGGCGGCCTACGAGGCCGTCGTCAGGGCCTACCCGTCGCGCGTGCAGCCATGGCTCGGCCTCGCCGATGCCCACGAGCGCCTCGGGAACGTCGCCGCCGCCGCACGCTGCCGGCAGGTCGCCGTGACGATGGCGCCGGGCTTCGCCTTCGAACCCGAGGAGGGTCTGGCACGCGGGGACGACCTCGCGCCGCGCCGCTGACGAGGCCGCGGGCGTCAGCGCGGCTGTGACGGCGATGCCGCCGCCGTTGACGGGCGCTGCTGGCACCGGGGGCAGTAGTACGTCGAACGATTGAGGACGCCCTGCCGCCGCATCTCGATGCGCGTGCCGCAGCGCCGGCATGGCCGGCCCATCCGTCCGTACACCCAGAGGCGCTCGGCGGGGTTGAGCCGCCCCGTCGTCTGGCGCATTCCTCTCGTCGTCGCGAACCCGAGCGCTGCGTGGTCGACGACGTTCGCACGCAGTTGACGCCTCGCCTCGGTGACGACCGCCTCCCAGGCGTCGTCGTCGATCGCGCCGGGCGGCAGGAACGGCCACAACCGGCGTACAAACAGCACCTCGCTCTTGAAGACGTTGCCGATGCCGGCCACTGCGCCCTGATCGAGCAGCGCCTCGGCAAGCGTCGCCTGGGTGCTGCCGCGCAGCCGCCTGACGGCCTCCCGGACGTCGAAATCGCCGGCCAGGAGGTCGGGGCCGAGCGTGGCCAGCACGGGATCGGAGCCGACCGCGGCGCTGTCGACGAACGCGGCGACAGGGACGTCGAACCCGACGGCCACGTAGGCGGGCGTCGCGATGACGATGCGTGCTGCCGCCGCCGATCGGCGCCACCGTTCGCCTGGCCGGTAGATGTGCCAGCTCCCCGACATGCGCATGTGGGTGCGCAGCGTCAGGCCGCCGCTGAACGCGACGAGCAGGTGCTTGCCGCGTGCGTAGACGCGCTCGACGGTCCGCCCGGTGATGGGGGCGTTCTGGTGCACGACGGCGAGGTGGGCCAGTCCCGTCTCGAAGCCGACGACGGGCTGGCCGGCGAGCGCGCGATCGAGCGTGCGCGCCGCCCTGAAGATCGTGTCGCCTTCAGGCATTCGGTGCTCGCATGCCGCGGGCGCCGGGGGTGAAGCCGGAGGCACCGAGGGCGGCGGCCAGCGGATGATCGGCGATGGGCGTTCCGTTCACCTCGGTCAGCAGCAGCCCGCCGTCACGACCGCGCACCAGCGGCGAGTGCGCGAGCGCCGAGGCCAGCCCCTGCTGATGGCGGCTCCGGTCGGGCTCGTGCTCGGGCAGCCACACGATCATCGAGGCGGCACCGCGCGGGATCCAGGCGGCCAGGTGGCCATCCACGAGCACCACGTGCGCCCCGACGCTCCGGGTGGGCCCGCGGCCGGGGCCCGCGTGGTCCGCGTTCGGCCACTTCAGGAGGGCGCCGTAGGGATTGGCGGGGTCCGTGGCCGCGAGCACGACCGCCGTCGGTTCTTCGTCCGGCACTCGCAGCGCCCGCAGCTGGTCCACCGCGGCGGGCGCGGCAAACTGCATCGCACCGAGGCCGGCCACGAAGAACCCGCGCCGGATCCTGCCGCTCTCCTCGAGGGTGCGGAAGACGTCGTAGACGGCCGAGAAGCCGCCAGGCAGCCCCTCGGCGGCTGCGGCATCGCGCGTCACCAGCCCGTATCGCGTCAGCAGTTGCTGACCCATCGCCGCGGCCCAGTCCGTCGTCGTCACGCCGCCTCGCGTGGGCACCAGCGCCCAGCGCCCGGCCGCTTCCGGCGGCGCCTGTCGCCGCGTCCGGAAGCTGCGTCCGTCGACGACGCGCGCGCGGCGGTCGCGGGCGGGCGGGGCGACCAGCGCCCGCAGCGCCTGGAGGGTATCGTTGGCGACGAGCCCGCGCCAGACGAGCGTCCACAGGGCGTCCACCGTGTCCCTCGGATACCCGCCGCCCACCGCCTCGTGCAGCGGGGCGAAGAACTGCGCCCCGCGGGCGGCCAGCACCTCGAGGATCCGCTGCTCGCGCTCCGGGAGCGGCTCGTCGGTGGGCGCGACCACGCCGCGCCACAGGGCAGGCAGGTGATCGGTGAGGTAGAGGGCGATGCGCCCGTCGCGCTCGCCGAGCGGGCCGATGCCGCACCAGACGACCTCGCCCGCCGAGAGCAGCGCGTCGAGGTCCGCGGGCTGGTAGCCGGGGACGCGTGCCGGCAGGATGTCGCGTTCGAGGATGGAGGCCGCGATCGGCAGGCCCTGCAGCGATTCGACGACGTCGAGCAGCGCGTCGAGTCCGCGCCGCGGCCGGCCGATGCCCTGCCATTGCACCAGCAGCCGGCCCAGCGCGGCGATGTCGACGGGCTCGACCTCGCGTCGCAGGCGCGCGAGCGACGTGCGGCGGACGGTGGCCAGCACGCCCGGGTCGCACCATTCGCGCTGCGTGCCGCCCGGGCGAAACTCGCCGTCGAGCAGGCGGCCCTCGGCCTGGAGCGCCAGCAGCGCCATCCGGGCGGTGGCCACGCCCAGGCCGAACCGCGCGGCGACGTCCTCGGTGGTGAAGGGGCCGTGCGTCCGGGCGTACCGTGAGACCAGGTCGCGGAGCGCCTCGGGCGCCGGCGAGAGCAGCGCCTCGGGCAGCCCCTGGGGCAGCGGCACGCCGAGGCCGTCGCGGTAGCGGGCCGCGTCCTCCACGGCCACCAGGCGCGACTCGCCGGCGACGGGCAGCCACACGGCGCGCCGCGCCTGCACCAGCGACGCCGCGGCCTTCCCGGCGTCCACCCCGTGGGTGCGTGCCTCGAGTTCCTGCGCCGTCAGGTCGCCGATGCGCAGCAGCAGGTCGTGCACGCCATCCACCGACCGTGCGCGGTACTCCTCGGCGAGCGCCTGGAACTGGGCTTCGGTGCGCGCGAGCGCATCGGCGTCGAGCAGGTCGCGGAGCTCCGACGAGCCGATGAGCGCGCGCAGGTGGGCCTGGTCGATGCTGAGGGCCTGCGCCCGGCGCTCGGCGAGGGGCGCGTCGCCGTCGTACAGGTAATTGGCGACGTACCCGTTCAGCAGCGACGCGGCAAATGGCGAGGGCGCCGTCGTGTCGGCATGCGCCACGCGAATCGACCGCCGTTCGAGTGCTTCCAGCGTCGCGACGAGCGCGGGCATGTCGAACACGTCCCGCAGGCATTCGCGATACGTCTCGAGCAGGATGGGAAACGAGCCGTACTTCGCGGCGACGCCGAGCAGATCGTGGGCGCGCTTGCGCTGCTGCCACAGCGGCGCGCGCCGGCCGGGCCGCCGGCGCGGGAGCAGGAGGGCGCGTCCCGCACATTCCCGGAACCGCGCGGCAAAGAGCGCCGTGCTGCCCAGCTGCCGCAGCACGAGCCCCTCCACGTCGTCGGAAGACGGGAGCAGCCACTCGGGCGGCGGCGGTTCGTCCGTGTCCGGCACGCGCACGACGAACCCGTCGTCGGTCCACATGGTCTCGACGTCGAGGCCGAGCTGCTCGCGCAGACGGGCCATGACGGCCATCGCCCACGGCGCCAGCACCTGGCCGCCGAGCGGCGAGAGCAGGCACAGCCGCCAGTCGCCCAGCTCGTCACGGCATCGCTCGATGACGATCGTGCGGTCGTCGGGGACGGCCTGCGTGGCCTCGTCCTGCGCGGCCAGGTAGGCAAGGAGGTTGGCCGCCGCGGTATCGCCGAGGTCGTGGCGCGTCACGAGCCGCTCGCGCGCGGCCTCGGGCGGCTCGCGCCGCAGCTGCCGCACCAGCGCGCCGATTGCCTGCCCGAACTCGAGCGGACGCCCCGGTCCGTCGCCCTTCCAGAACGGCATCTTGCCCGGCTCGCCCGGGGCCGGCGTCACGAGCACGCGGTCGTGCGTGATCTCCTCGATGCGCCACGTCGACGCGCCGAGCAGGAACGTCTCGCCGGGCTTGCTCTCGAAGACCATCTCCTCGTCGAGTTCGCCGACCCGGGCCGACGTCGCCGGCGCGCCGGCGAGGAACACGCCGTACAGGCCGCGATCGGGGATGGTCCCGGCGTTGGCCACGGCCACGCGTTTCGCGCCCTGCCGCGCGGTGAGCCGTCCCGCCAGCCTGTCCCACGTCAGGCGCGGGCGCAGCTCGGCGAA
>CAYSHC010000077.1:0-19502 GCA_964430855.1 uncultured Vicinamibacteraceae bacterium | reverse complement strand
AAGGACGGCTCGGAGAAGGACGGCTCGGAGAGCCGTCCCTACCTTTCGCCTGCAGAGGCCCTGGAGGCGTTCGTGCTCGAGCCGGGCTACCGCATCGACCTCGTCGCGGCCGAGCCGCTCGTGCAGGACCCCATCGCGCTGGCCTTCGACGAACACGGCGCGCTCTTTGTCGTCGAGAACCGCGGCTATCCCGATCCGCTCGAGGGCGAGCCGGAGGGGCCGCCGCTCGGACGCATCGCGCGGCTGACCGACACCGACGGCGACGGGCGCTTCGACACGCGCAGCGAGTTTGCGACCGGCCTGACCTACCCGAACGGCGTCCAGCCCTGGAACGGCGGCGTGTTCGTCACGGTGGCGCCCGACCTGCTCTACCTGCGCGACACCGACGGCGACGGCGTGGCCGACGAGCGGCGGGTGGTGCTGACGGGGTTCAACGCGACGCGCACGGCCCAGATCCGCTTCAGCCATCCCACGCTCGGCCCGGACGGCTGGATCTACCTGACGAGCGGCCTGAACGGCGGCCGCGTCACCTCACCCGACCACCCGGAGCGTCCGCCCGTCGAGTTCTCGTCCAGCGACTCGCGCTTCAATCCGCGCACTGGCGCCTTCGAGCTCGTCGGCGGCGCCGGGCAGTACGGCCTGACGTTCGACGACGAGGGGCGGCGCTTCATCTGCGCCAACCGCCACCCGGTGTGGCACGTGATGCTCGAGCCGGCCCACTTGTCGCGTAACCGTCACCTTCCCTTTTCAGAGACGGTGCAGGAGGTGTCGGCCGTCGGCCCGGACGCAAAGGTGTGGCCCATCAGCGCCGACCTCACCACGGCGTCGTTCATCCCCTCGCTGATGCGGACGCCGCACGCGGGCACGTTCACCTCCGCCAGCGGCGTGCACGTGCATCGGGGCGACGCGCTGCCCGACGGCCACGGCGGCAGCCTCTTCATCATGGAGTCGGCCCAGAACCTCGTGCAGCGCCAGGTGCGCACGCCCGCCGGCGTGTCGTTCCGCTCGCGGCCCGCGCGGGAGGGCGTCGAGTTCCTCGCCTCCACCGACACGTGGTTCCGTCCGGTGTTCGCGGCCACGGGTCCCGACGGCGCGCTGTACATCGCCGACATGTACCGCAAGGACATCGACCATCCCGCGTACGTGCCGGAGGAGGCCCGCGGGCAGTTCGACTTCACCGCCGGGCGGGAGTTCGGCCGCATCTACAGGATCGCCGCGGAGGGCCGCCCGCCTGCCCGCCTCGCGGGTGACCTGGCCGCTGCGTCCGACGAGGCGCTGGTCGCGGCCCTCGGCGCGCCAAACGGCTGGCGCCGCGACACGGCGCAGCGCCTCCTGGTCGAGCGGGACCGGAAGGACCTCGCCCCGGCGCTGAAGCAGGTGCTTCGCGACGGCGAGCCCCTTGCGCGCCTGCACGCGCTCTGGACGCTCGACGCGCTCGGCAGGCTCGAGGACGCCGACGTGCGCGCCGCCCTCGTCGACGTGTCGGCCGGCGTGCGCGAGAACGCGCTGCGCGTCGCGGAGCGCCGCCTCGCCGGTGACGACCCGCTGCTCGACGCCGTGCTCCCGCTGCATGCAGACGTCGACGCGCGTGTGCGCCTGCACGCGGCCCTGGCCCTCGGCACGCGCGCCGACGCGCGACGCCTGCCGGCGCTTGCCGCCGTCGCCCGCGCCGACGGCGCCGACCGCTGGGTGCGCGCCGCCGTGCTCGGCAGCGTGGGCAGCGACGTCTACGCGTTCTACGAGGCGCTCGCCCCGGACACCGCCGCGGATGCCGACGCGATCGCCGCGGTGATGACGGATCTGGCGCATGTCATCGGCGCGAGCGCCGCGCCCGAGCAATGCGTGCGGCTGCTCGCCGACCTCACCGCGGCGTCCGCCCGCCGCCACCCCTGGGCAACGCCCGCCCTGGCGGGCCTTGCACGCGGATTGCGCACGCGCGACATGACGCTCGCCTCGCTGACCGAGGGCGACACCGCGCCGGCCCGCGAGGCGGCGGCCGGGCTGGCGTCGGCGATCGAGGCGGCCGCGCATGTGGCCCTCGAAGAGGACGTGCCCGTCGATCAGCGCGCCGAGGCCGTCACGCTGCTCACGTACGGCCCCTGGCCCGTCGTCGCGCCCGTCCTCCAGCAGTTGCTCGCGCCGGCAGTGGCGCCCGACCTCCAGCGCGCGGCCGTGCGCGCCATCACGGACCGCCGCGAGGCCGAGGCGGCGGCCGTGCTCGTCGAGCAGGCGCGCTGGGCGGGATACAGCCCCCCGCTGCGCGAGCAGGTGCTCGCAGCGCTGCTCGGCGACGACCGCCTCGTCGCCACGCTGATCGACGCCGTCGAACGCGGCGACGTGCCCGCCTCGTCGGTAGGCGCCAGCCGCTGGACGCGGCTCGCCAGCCACGGCGATGCCTCGGTGCGCGCCAGGGCCGCGGCGCTCGCGGCCGGCATGGGCGCCGATGCGGCGATGCAGGCGTACGAGGCCACGCGCGCACGCATCGCGACCCTGGCGGGCGACGGCACGCGCGGCGCCAGGGTGTTCGAGCAGCACTGCGCCGCGTGTCACACGTTCACGTCGGCCGGCGGCCGCATCGGCCCCGACCTCAGCGGCATCCGCAACCAGCCCGCCGACGCGCTGCTGCTGCACATCGTCGTCCCCGACCACGAGCTCACGCCCGGTTACGAGACGTACACGGTGGAGACGGCGGACGGGCGTACGCTGTTTGGCCGGATCGTCTCGGAGGCGCCGCACGCGCTCGCGCTGCGCGACGCGGCCGGGCAGGATCACCAGGTGCTGCGCCGTGACATCGCCGCGCTGCGGGCCTCGAGCACGTCGCTGATGCCGGTCGGCCTCGAGCAGGCGATGTCGGCCCAGGACATGGCAGACCTCATCGCGCACCTGAAGGGACGGTAAGGCGTCTGACGGACGGCAGGCCGCCCCGCGCGCCTGCCACGTAACATCCGTGTTAACAATTCGCCGGCGGCGCGCACGGCCCCACGTCGCGTGCTAGATTGCCCTACGCGTGCCTTCGCTGGTCCTTCCCACGCGAGCAGTGAGCTCCCATGTCCGTTGAGGCGTCCCAACGCCGTCCCGCGAGGGTCGGCGTACCGCCCGCGGTGCGCGGGCTGTTCGTCCTCGTCTGCCTCTACCTGTTCCTCGTGGGCATCTCGTGCCTCGAGACCGGGATCGCCGCTGCCGGGGCGGGGCTCCAGCAGGGCCTGCTCGACTCGGTGTCGCACCCGATCTCCGGGCTGTGCGCCGGACTGCTCGTCACGGTCCTGGTACAGTCCTCGTCGGTGTCGACCTCGACCATCGTCGGCATGGTGGGCGCCGGCACGCTGCCGGTGGCGCTCGCGGTGCCCATGGTGATGGGAGCCAACATCGGCACCACGATCACCAGCACACTCGCCGCGCTCGGGAGCCTGCGCCGGACCAACGAGTTCCGCCGGGCCTTCGCGGCAGCCACCGTCCACGACTTCTTCAACATCCTCGGCGTGGTGATCCTGCTGCCCGTCGAGCTCGCGACGGGCGTGCTCCGCCGGTCGGCGACCTTCCTCACCGGCTACCTGCGCGGGACCGAGGTCACGACGGGGCCTTCAGGCTCGAACATCCTGCGCGACGCGGTGGGGTTCCCGGTAAGCGTCCTCGAGTCGGTCGTCGGCGAGCACGGCGCCTTCGTCAGCGTCGCCTTCCTGCTGGTCGGGCTGGCGTGCATCTTCTTCGCGCTCGCGTTCATCACGAAGAACATGCGCCAGCTCATGGCGGGCGGCGTCGAGCGCGTGATCAACCGCCTGATCGGGGACGGGGGCGGGCTGCTCGGCATTGCCGTCGGCCTGGGCATCACGGTGGCGGTCCAGTCGTCGAGCATCACGACGTCCATCCTGGTGCCGCTCGTCGCGGCGGGCGTCCTCACGCTGCGCAGTGCGTACCCCGTGACGCTCGGGGCCAACGTCGGCACGACGGTGACGGCGCTCATCGCCAGCCTGGCCGTAGCCCGTCCCGAGGGCCTGACCATCGCGCTCGTCCACCTGCTGTTCAACGCGTACGCGCTGCTCCTGATCTATCCGCTGCCGCAGGTGCGCGTCGTGCCTGTCCGGCTGGCCGAGGGGCTCGCGGAGCTGGCCGTCTGGCGGCGCCGCATCGTCGTCATCTATGTCGTCGGCGGCTTCCTCGTGGCGCCGCTTCTCGGGGTCCTGCTGATACGCTAGGGGCACCCATGCCGTTCAAGTTCCTCTTCGGATCCGACAGCAGCACCATGGAGCGGGTCGAGTCGCAGGTGCACGAGATGTTCGTGCACGACCGCCGCGAGTTCCACCTCGCGATGTCCGCGCTCCTCGGCGACGTGGCTGCCGGAGAAGTCAACACCGAGCTCCGCGAGCTCGACCACAAGGTGAACACCCTCGAGCGCGAGATCCGGCGGGCGCTGGTCGTGCACGCCACGGTCCGCCAGCAGCTCGATACGCCGGGGCTGCTCGTCTACATGTCGATCGTCAAGGACGTGGAGCGGGTGGGCGACTACGCGAAGAACCTGCTCGACCTCGCGCGCGACGGCGCCCGCTTCGGCGACCTGGAGGACGCGGCCCACTGGCGGGACCTGGCGGCCAGCGTCGAGGCCCACATCGAGCAGGTCGGCGCGGCGTTCCTCGCGCACGACGACAGCCACGCCCGCCGGCTGATCGGCCCCTCGACGACGTTCCTCCAGGACTTCGATCGGCGCGTCTCGGCGCTCGTCACGGGCGCGGACGCGCGGCCACAGGCCGTTGCGCGGGCGCTCGCCTACCGCTACATCAAGCGCGTCGTCGCGCACCTGCTCAACGTGCTGTCAGCCGTCGTCATGCCTGTGCACAAGCTCGATTACTTCGACGAAGACCCCGAGGACCGGCAGCGCTGACGCGCCGCGCTTTCCGCGGGCCGCACCTCAGCGCGCCAGCCGGTCGTACACCCGCCCGCCCTTCATCACGAAGGCGACACGCGTCATCTGCCGGATGTCGGCGATCGGATCGCCCTCGACCGCGACGAGGTCCGCGAGCTTGCCGGCCTCGACGCTGCCGATCCGGTCCTCCATCCCGAGCAGGCGCGCGCTCTCGATTGTCGCGGCCTTGATGGCCTCCATCGGCGGCATGCCCGCTTCGACCATGTACACGAACTCGAGCCCGTTGTCGCCGTGCGGCGCCACGCCCTGGTCGGTGCCGAACGCGATGCGGACGCCCGCCTTGTAGGCCTTCGCGAACGTCTGCTGGATCTGCGGCCCGATGGCGGCAGCCTTCGGACGCACGACCTCGGGGAAGTAGCCGTCGACCTTCGCCTTCTCGGCGACGAACCGGCCGGCCGAGATCGTCGGCACGTACCACGTGCCACGCTCCCGCATCGCGGCCATCACCTCGTCGGTCATGTGCGTGCCGTGCTCGATGGAGTGGACGCCGGCCCTGACGGCACGGAGCATGCCCTCGGTGCCGTGTGCGTGCGCCGCGACGGTCATGCCGTAGTCGCGGGCCGTGGCGACAACCGTGGCGAGCTCCTCCTCGGTGAACAGCGGCGCGTCACCGCTCTTCGCAAGGCTGAGGACGCCGCCCGTCGCCGCGATCTTGATGAAGTCGGCGCCGTCCTTGTACCGCTGCCGCACCACGCGGCGCATCTCGTCGGGCCCGTTGGCGGTGCCGATGGCCATCTTCGGCTCGAGGAGGAGCTGCAACTCGCTCGCGAGGCCGTTGGTCCCGTCGCCATGCCCCCCGGTGGTCGTCACGCTGCCGGCGGCGATGATGCGCGGCCCGTCGATCCAGCCCTTGGCGATCGCGTCGCGCAGGGCGAGGTTGAGCTTCTCGCCGGCGCCGCAGTCCCGTACCGTCGTGAATCCGGCCGCCAGTGTGCGCCGCGCGTACGTCGTCGCGCGGAGCGCGACGTCGGCGGGATTGAGGTAGAAGCGCTCGGCGTACCCGCTCGCACCCGACTGCTGGCTGGAGAGGTGGACGTGCATGTCCATGAGCCCCGGCAGCAGCGTCGCGTTCCGGAGGTCAATCACCTCGTCGCCGGGCGCCGCCGCCACGTAGCCGTCGGTGACGGCGAGGATGCGGTCACCCTGCACGGTGACGGTGACCTGTGTGCGCACCGTGTCGGAGGCGCCGTCGACGAGCCGGCCCGCGTGGATTACGGTGCGCCGGCCGGGGTCGGCCGGCTGTGCGCCAAGGGCGACCACGGAGGCGACGAGCAGGAGGACGAGCAACCGGAGCGTGTGCATGGCAGCGAATGATAGCCCGACCCGCCGATCCGCTACCCTGTCGGCGACGATGCGCTTCACACTGCCGGCCGCCTGCGCCGCGGCCCTCTGCTCCGCCGTCCTCTGGGCCATGGAGCCACCGCTCCAGCCGCTGCCGTACAACAACCCCGGTCTCGAGGTCGATCTCGGCGTCGGCCTGTGGGCCTGGCCGATCCCGTGGGACGTCGACGGCGACGGCGACACCGACCTGCTCGTGTCGTGTCCCGACAAGCCGTCCAACGGCGTGTACCTGTTCGAGAACCGCTCCGGGCCTGGTGTGGAGATGCCGGTCTTCGCGCCGGCGCGCCGCCTCGGCCCGACACTGCACTACGTGACGCCGTCGTACGTCGACGGCACGCTGCGTGTCCTGCGGATGAACACCGAGTGGCCCGACTTCCTGCGGTCGGGACTGGCCCCGGGGACGGCGGTGACGCTGCCGCTGCCCGAAACGGCGCACACGACGCTGTTCGGCAACCAGCCAAAGGGGCCGCGCATCCGGCACAACGTCTGGAAGTATGTCGACATCGACGGCGACGGCGCCCTCGACATCGTGCAGGCCGTCGAAGACTGGTCGGCCTACGGCTGGGACGACGGCTACGACGCGTCGGGCCGCTGGATCAACGGGCCGCTGCACGGCGTCCTCTACGTGCTCCGCAACACGGGCACGACCGCGGCGCCCCGCTACGCGCCGCCAGAGCGGCTGCTCGCCGGCGGCGTGCCGCTCGACCAGCCGACCGGCAACCCGGTGCCCAACTTCGAGGACTTCGACGGCGATGGCGACCTCGACCTGCTGACCGGCGAGTTCCTCGACGGCTTCACGTACTACGAGAACACCGGGACGCGCACGGCGCCCGTCTACGCCGCCGGCCGTCCCGTACGCACGCCGGACGGCCAGCGCCTCGGCATGGATCTCCAGATGATCGTGCCGGTGGCTTTCGACTGGAACCGTGACGGCCACCCGGACCTGATCGTCGGCGACGAGGACGGCCGCGTCGGGTACGTGAAGCACACGGGACGTCTCGACGACAGCCGGACGCCGGTGTTCGAGCCGCCGCGCTACTTCCGGCAGGAGGCCGACACGCTGAAGTCGGGCGCGCTGGCGACGCCCGTGACCGTCGACTGGGACGGCGACGGCGACCTCGACATCCTGAGCGGCAACACCGCCGGTTACATCGAGTGGTTCGAGAACCTGAGCGGGCCCGGAGTGGCGTCCCCGCGGTGGGCCGCGCCGCGGCGCCTGGAGGCCGGGGGCCGTACGTTCCGCGTCATGGCCGGCGAGAACGGGTCGATCCAGGGACCGATCGAGGCCAAGTGGGGGTACACGACGTTCAGCGTCGCCGACTGGGACGGCGACGGCCTGCCCGACATCGTGCTGAACTCGATCCTCGGCGAGGTCGTGTGGCTGCGCAACGTCGGCACGCGCACCGCCCCCCGCCTGGCGGCGCCCGAGCCCGTCGAGGTCGAGTGGGAGGGCCCGCAGCCGCGCCTGGCGTGGGGCTGGCGCGTCCCGAGCGGCAAGGCCCTGCTGACGCAATGGCGCACCACGCCGGTCGTGCACGACGTGACCGGCGACGGCCTGCCCGATCTGCTCATGCTGGACCACGAGGGCTACCTCGCGCTGTTCGACCGCGCCGAGGTCGACGACACGGTGGACGGCCGGCGGCAGACACGCCGCGTGCTGCGGCACCCTCGGCGCGCGTTCGTCGACGAGGCCGGCGAGCCCTTGCGGCTGAATCCGCGCACGGCGGGCGCCAGCGGACGGCGCAAGATCGCCGTCACCGACTGGGATGGCGACGGCCGGTTCGACCTGCTGGTGAACTCGGCCAACGCCAACCTGCTGCTCCAGGTGTCGTCGCGCGACGGCAAGTGGTGGTTCCGCGATGCAGGGCCGCTGGCCAGCAGGAACATCGAGGGCCACGACGTGAGCCCCGCGACGGCCGATTTCGACGGCGACGGCATTCCGGAGTTCCTCGGGGGCGCCGAGGACGGACGGCTGTATTACCTGAAGCGGGCCGCAGGCCGCTGACCGCGGACCGCGGCGACCGTCGCGAGGGCCTCATCCTTCAAGTCGTCCATGGCGATCCCGGACCAGCAGCGTTGCACACCGTCTCCTGCCGGGCAGCGGGTGTGGGCACCTGCGGCGACGCCGGAAGGGATGTGGCGTCCTGCTTGCACGGGGATCCGCGCATCCCTCTGTTTCCGGCGTGAGCCGGCGTCAGTCGTCGTGCGCCGATGTCGAGATCTTCCACTCTGCGGACCCGCTACGTCCCAATGTGGGCAACGAGCGACAGGCGTCGATGGCGCGCGGCACGCCGTGCTGCAGCCCTCCTGGCGCTGCTCGGGGGCCTTTCCGGCTGCGGCGAGTCGTCGTCGCGCACGACGACGGCACCGACGTCCACCACGCGCTGCGCGGTCACCCTCCAGACATCCACCCCGTCCGTGGACGCCACGGGCGGCGCCGGGACCGTGTCCATCACGGTGAATCGCGAGTGCGCGTGGGAGGCGCGTACCGACGCCGCGTGGCTCACGCTCGCCTCCGAGAGCCGGGGGCAGGGCACCGGGACGATCACGTTCCAGGCGGCGGCCAACCCCGAACCCCGTGAGCGTCGCGGCCACGTCGTGGTCAACGACGCGCGGGTCGAGCTGACCCAGGCGGCCGCCGCGTGCACGTTCGCGCTCGACACGGCCGCCGGCAGCGTGGGGCCGGACGGCGGCACGCTGCGCGTGCAGGTATCGGCCCTGGCGGGCTGCCGGTGGACCGCGTCGAGCCTGGTGCCGTGGCTCCGGGTCGGAGGCGGCGACGCGGGAGAGGGACCAGGCAGTGTCGCAATCGAGGTCGAGCCCAACACGGGCGAACCGCGCACCGGGGTGGTGACCATTGCCGGGCTGCTCTTCACCGTTGCGCAGGGCGCCTCCGGCCCGGAACCTCCGCCGGGCAGCTGCGCCGTCACGGTGATGCCGACGTCGGTCACGTTGCCGGCGGGCGGCGGCACGGCGGTGATCAGCCTCGCTGGCGACCCGGCGTGCGCCTGGACGGCCGCGACCCAGGCGCCCTGGCTGAGCGCTGCCCCGTCAGCAGGCCAGGGCCCCGGCAGCGTGACGCTGAGCGCGCAGGCCAACCCTGATACCGTCGTGCGCAGCGGCAGCGCCGTGATAGCCGGCCGGCCGGTGCTGGTCGTGCAGGAAGCCGCGGGCGGGCCGGCGCCGCCTCCCGCCTGTACGTTCCAGCTCACGCCATCGGCGGCGTCGCTGCCCGCTGGCGGCGGCTCCGCGACGATCGCCGTCGCGACAGGAAACGAATGCCGCTGGACGGCGGTGTCGTCGGCCTCGTGGCTCGCGTTCAGCGGCGCCGCCACGGGAACCGGCCCGGCCACGCTGACGGTGCGTGCCGGCGCCAACGGCGAGACGACGCCGCGCACGGCGCGGGTGACGGTGGGGACGCAGTCGGTCACCGTGACCCAGGACGGTTCGGACGCGTCGCCCGCGCCATCGACGTGCACGTTCGACGTCGCCCCGCGCGCCATCGACGTCGGTGCCGACGCCGCGACCGCGACGGTGACGATCACCGCCTCGGCGTCGACCTGCCCGTGGACGCTCACGCACGGCGTGCCGTGGATCTCCGCCGGAGCCACGGGCGGCACGGGCAGCGGACAGGTTCCTCTGTCGTTTGCGGCCAACGCCGGTGAGAAGCCGCGCAGCGGTGTCGTCAACGTCGCCGGACACCCCGTGCAGGTGACGCAGGCGGGCACCGCACCCGGGCCGGATCCGAAACCGGACCCGAAACCCGACCCGAAACCGGATCCGAAACCGGACCCGAAGCCGGACCCGAAGCCCGACCCGAACCCCGCGTGCACGTTCGCTGTGGCGCCGATGGCCGTCACCATCCCCGCAGAGGGCGGCGCCGGGGAGGTGTCGGTGGCCGCGTCGACACCCGACTGCGCATGGACCGCCTCGTCGTCGGCCCCCTGGCTGACGCTGCCGGGCCCGACGGCGGGCAGGGGTGATGGCCGTGTGCCGTTCCAGGCTGGCAGGCACGAGGGCAGGGCCCCGCGCACGGCGACCCTGTCTGTGGCGGGACGCCCGGTGAGCGTCACGCAGGAGGCGGCGCCGCCACCTTGCAAGCTCGACGTCGTCCCGGCGCGACTGACCATGGTCGCCGATGGCGGCCAGGCGGAGGTGACGGTGACGGCATCGGCAGCAAGCTGCACATGGACGGCGGTGTCGAACGTCCCGTGGGTCGTCGTGGTGACCAACGCGTCGGGCGAGGGCTCGCGCGTCGTGACCCTCGACGTCGCGCCCAACATGTCGTCCACCGAACGCACGGGCACCCTCACGGTGGCCGGCCGCAGGGTTGACGTCACGCAGGCGGGCCGCGCGGCGACGACCGTCGCCATCGACGGCCGCATGTCGGCCACCTCAGGCAGCTGTCCGACGCTGGCGTTCAGGATCCGGGGCACCAGCGTCATCACCGACGCGTCGACGACGTTCGAGGGCGCGCCATGCCAGGTGCTGCGAAACGGGACGGACGTGCGCGTCGAGGGACTGCCCCAGTCCGATGGCAGCGTGCTGGCCACGAAGGTGAGGGCGCGATGACGTGGACGCCGCGCACGAGGAGGCGGCGACGCCTGGCGGGCGCCCTGTGCGCGGTGCTGGCCTGGACCGCAGCGGCGCCTGAGAGGGCGCAGGCCCAGGAGCCGCTCACCGAGGTGCTCGAGTTCCTCCTGACGAACCACTCCGTCCCGACGGGCGACTTCGTCCGCGACGCGGACGCCGCGCGCGTGACGACCGACACGCTGACGCGACTGCTGCTCGTCGAGCTCGGCACGCTGCCCATCAGCACGTCGTCGGCGGGGTTCGTGTACCGGATGAACCCGACGCTCGGCACGCTGGAACGCGCGAGCAGCAGCTTCGGTCCGTTCTTCAGCGAGCGCAGCCTGACGGCCGGCAGCCGCCAGGCGTCAATCGGCGTGAGCGTCTCCGCCGCGCGCTTCACCCGCCTCGACGACCGCAGCCTGCGCGATGGCACGCTCCTCACCTCCGGCAACCAGTTCCGCGACGAGGCCACGCCGTTCGACGTCGAGACCCTGTCGCTGGAGCTCGAGTCGCGCACCCTGACCGTCCTCGGCAATGTCGGCCTGGGCGACCGTGTGGAGGTGGGTATCGCCGTGCCGTTCGTGTCGCTGTCGATGAGCGGCGCGCGGGTGAACACCTACCGCGACGTCTCGGTGCAGCAGGCCAGCGCGGACGCCCGGGCGAACGGGCTCGGCGACGTGGCGCTGAGGACGAAGGTGCGCCTGACGGGCGCGCAGGCGTCGGGCGTGGCGGCGACGGCGGAGGTCAGGTTGCCGACGGGACGCCGGGACGACCTGCTCGGCGCCGGCAAGGCGTCCGTACGAGGGATGCTCGTGGCATCGGTCGAGGCCGGACGGCTGGCCGCCCACGTCAACGGCGGGATGACGGCAGGCGGCCTCGCCGACCAGCAGCACTACGGCGGTGCCGTCACGTTCAGCGCGTCACCGCGCCTGACGTTCATCGGCGAGGTGCTGGGCAGGCGGCTCGACGGCCCGGGCCGCCTCGCGCTCGAGCGCGTCGCCCATCCATCCATCGACGGCGTCGACACGTTGCGCCTCGTGGCGACGGGGTCGGCCGTGCACTCGGCGATGGCCGTGG
The DNA here is from genome assembly GCA_964430855.1 of uncultured Vicinamibacteraceae bacterium. Lineage (GTDB taxonomy): Bacteria > Acidobacteriota > Vicinamibacteria > Vicinamibacterales > Vicinamibacteraceae > JAEZDP01. The sequence goes on along the minus strand of CAYSHC010000077.1, from coordinate 7,594 downwards.
CCGGCGCGAAGTGGAACGTCACGCGCACCTGGGTGCTGAGCGGCAACCTCACGATGCCGCTCACGTCAGGCGGACTGCGTCCGGAGCCGGCAATCGTGCTCGGCCTCGACTACGCGTTCGGACGGTAGGACCGCCACGACCGCGGACGAGCAGTGCCGTCCCGAGGTACTCGACCGTCGTCCTGGACGGTCGTCACAGCCTGGGCGGCGCGCCAGGTCCGCAGTCGGCGGGCACCGCTCAGCGGGTCGTCGCCTCGACGATCTGCCAGGTGCCGCTGACCTTGCGCAGCTGGAACGACCACGTCCCCGCGACGACCTGCGGTGATCGGCTCCCGACCTTCGGCACGTAGGTCGCCTGGCCCTGGCAGTCGGCGCGCGCCACTGTCACGCGGACATCGAGCCGGCAGTCCCTGAACTCGAGCGACTGTGATTCCAGACCGGAGAACGCCCTCGACAGCGCTCTGGTGTCGACCGACGGCCAGACGAGCTGCGCGGCGTCGGCGTCGAGGTCCCTGTAGGCAGCGGCGTAGCGCGAGAGCGTCGCGCGCACTTCCGACTCGTCGTGCGGCGTGGGGACGGGTGCCGTGGCGACGAGCGCGTGCAAGGGCGCATCACCTGTGCCACCCGGCGGCGCCGCGCCGGGGGCGACGGCCGACGATGGGGAGGTGACCGGGGGCCGCACGTCCGGCCGCGTCAGGGCTGTGTTTGCCGACGCCGACAGCGCGGGCGCAGGCGGCTCGGCAGGCTGAGGCGTCAAGGTCGCGGACGCCTCCGACGCGGCGTCCGAGGCGGGCTGCGTTGTCAGCGTGCGCTGGGACAGGGGCGGCGGCAGCGGCAGGCGGCGCGACGCGGTCCGCTCGGGTGTCGCGACGGCGCTCGCCGGAGCCGGCTCGCGGGACGCCACCGCCCGCGGTGCCGCAGGAGGAGGTGTGGCCACGGCTGGGGGCCGCTGGATCTCGGTTGGCGCGGGCGCGTCACCCGCGTCGACAGACGGCGGGGAGGCTGACGGCTCGACGCTCGGCGGCGCCGATGTGTCGCTTGCGGCCTTCTGACTCTCTGCCTTCTTGAGCACCGGCGTCTCGTCGCGCGGCGACGTGAGGTCGGTGACGGCTGCCGATATCGACGTCGCCACCGAGGACGTGGCTGCCGTCAGGCGTGACGCCCAGTCCTGCCACGTCGCGGCCCACTGGCCCGACGCGGGCGTCCCGATCAGGGCCGCGCCCGCGGACGTCACGACGACGATCGCGGCCGCCGCGCCCAGGGTGCGCGAGAGGCGCCGTGGTCGCACGTCGGCGTGGAGCGACAGGCGCACGTCACGCGTCACCTCGTCCTTGCGGAACACATCCGGGGACGTGTCCCCCGTCGGAACGGTTGAAACGCCTGCTCCGTGCGCCCTGTCGCGGGCCCGGCCGGAGGGCGCCTGCGCGTCCCGCGTCGTGGCTGCTCGCCTGGTCGCCTGGCCGGCCGGCGTGGTCACGAAGGACGGCAGGGACGCACGGCGCGGCGCGGCCCGGGCCGTCCGCTCGGGCGACGTCTCCCCGGTGGCGTCCCCGGCTGTCTCGAACTGTCGAGCTGCTGGTACACTGCGCTCCCCCGTCCAGAGGCCGCCTGCAACAGGAGGCGCGGACGAAACGGGCGGGGCTGGAGGCGGCGGAACTGGAACAGGTGGCGGAGTGGGCAGCTCGGGACTGGGCGGTTGCGGGGGCGGGGGCTCCGGCGGCGTGGGCAGCGGAGGTGACGGCGTCCCCAGCACCACGACCTCGACCGCGTCGAGTTCGTCGGCCGGTGGTGGCCACACGAGGCCCCCGGCCTCGCCGTCGGGTGCCGGCCTGGCCTCGGGTCCGTCCTGATCGGAGAACCGACGATCTGGGTCCACTGCGCGTTCCTTCACGTCCGGGCCTGCCAGGAAACTACCCGCCAGCATACGGACACCGCCTGCCAGCCTCAAGCTGAGCGGGGCTCGCAGCAGACGCGGGCCGGCCGTCGTACAAGCAACGTGAACCTTCCCCACAAGCACATCGAGAACATGAGCCTTTCGAACGAGACACCGGCGCGCAGGCGGACCGGTCAATGGGTGGTGGGTGCGGTGCTGCTGCTCGCAGGTGCCGTCGCCGTGTGGTACTTCGGGCTCGGCGACCCGCCGCCCGCGCCCCAGCGCGGGGGCCGGTTCGGCATGCGGGGGGAGGTGCCGCCGGTCCGCGTGGTCGCGGCCGAGCGGAGCGACATCACCGTCACGCTGCGCGCGCTGGGGACGGTGACGCCCATCAACACCGTCACCGTCAGGAGCCGGCTCGATGGCGAGCTGACCCGCGTGCACTTCACCGAGGGCCAGCGGGTCAGCGAGGGGCAGCTGCTCGCCGAGATCGACCCGCGTCCGTACGAGGTGGCGCTCGCGCAGGCCGAAGGCATCCGCGCCGAGAACGAGGCGCGCCTCGAGAACGCCCGCACCGACCTCGCGTCGTTCCAGGCGCTCTACGAGCAGCAGCTCATTCCGCGGCAGCAGCTGACCAACCAGGAAGCGATCGTCAAGCAGGTCGAAGGCGCCATCCAGTCGAACGAGGCGCAGGTGAACAACGCGCGCCTCCAGCTGTCCTACACGAAGATCGTCGCGCCGATCTCCGGCCGCCTGGGCCTGCGGCAGGTCGACGCCGGCAACCTGATTCGCAGCGGCGACGCCAGCGGCCTGGTCGTCATCACCCAGATGCAGCCGATCTCCGTGCTGTTCACGGTGCCCGAGACCGACCTGCCCGCCGTCCTCCAGGCCATGCGCCGCGGCGGCACGCCGGCCGTCGAGGCCTGGGACCGCGCCGAGTCGGTGCGCCTGGCCACGGGCACGCTCCAGACGGTCGACAACCAGATCGACACGACCACCGGCACGATCAGGCTGCGTGCGCTGTTCGACAACCGAGACGAGCAGCTCTTCCCGAACCAGTTCGTCAACATCCGCCTCAAGGTGGCCACCGTCGGCGACGCGACGGTGGTGCCGGCGGCGACCATCCAGCGGGCCTCGTTCGGCACGTTCGTCTACGTCATCCAGGACGACGGCACGGCCACCGTGCGGCGGGTGACGCTGGGGCCCTCCGAGGGCGACAGGATCGCGATCGCCGAGGGGGTGGCGCCGGGCGAGCGCGTGGTCCTCGAGGGCGTGGACGCCCTGCGGGAAGGCGTCACCGTGGAGGTCGTGGACTCGCCGCCGGCGTCCGACGTCGCGGCGGGCACCGGCACGCAGCCATGAACCTGTCGCGCCCCTTCATCCTCCGCCCCGTCGCGACGGCGCTGCTCATGGCGGCGCTGCTGCTCTCCGGCATGCTGGCCTACAGGCTGCTGCCGGTGTCGGCGCTGCCGCAGGTGGACTACCCGACCATCCGCGTCCTCACGTTCTACCCGGGCGCGAGCCCGGACGTGATGACCAGCGCGGTGACGGCACCGCTCGAGCGCCAGTTCGGGCAGATGCCGGGCCTCGATCAGATGTCGTCGACCAGCTCCGGCGGCGCGTCGGTCATCACGCTGCGCTTCTCGCTCGACAAGCCGATCGAGGTGGCCGAGCAGGAAGTGCAGGCGGCCATCAACTCGGCCAACAGCCTGCTGCCGCCCGACCTGCCGCAGCCGCCCGTCTACAACAAGGTCAACCCGGCCGACACGCCGGTGATCACGCTGGCGGTCACCTCCGCCACGGTCCCGCTGCCCGACGTGCACGACCTCGTGGACACGCGAGTCGCGCAGAAGCTCTCGCAGCTGCCCGGCGTCGGGCTGGTGAGCATCGCGGGCGGGCAGCGGCCCGCGGTGCGCATCCAGGCGAACCCGCAGGCCCTGGCCGCGCACAACCTGAACCTCCAGAGCCTGCGTGCCGTCATCGCGGCGGCCAACGTCAACCAGCCGAAGGGCAACTTCGACGGGCCCGAGCGCTCGTTCATGCTCGACGCCAACGACCAGCTGCGGTCGGCCGACGCCTACCGCGACCTGATCGTCGCCTACAGCGGCGGCGCCCCGCTGCGGCTGTCGGACGTGGCCGAGGTCGTGGACGGCGCCGAGAACACGCGCCTGTCGGCGTGGGCCAACGACCTGCCGGCCGTGCTCGTCAACGTGCAGCGCCAGCCCGGCGCCAACGTCATCGACGTCGTCGATCGCGTGACGGCGCTGCTGCCGCAGCTCACGGCGAGCCTGCCCTCAACGCTCGACGTCGCGGTGATCAGCGACCGCACCGACACCATCCGCGCCTCGGTGCGCGACGTGCAGCACGAGCTGATGTTCGCCGTCGCCCTGGTCGTGATGGTGACGTTCGTCTTCCTGCGCAACGTGCCGGCGACGATCATTCCGAGCGTGGTGGTGCCGCTGTCGCTCATCGGCACGTTCGGCGTGATGTACCTCGCCGGCTTCTCGATCAACAACCTGACGCTGATGGCGCTCACCATCGCGACCGGCTTCGTCGTCGACGACGCGATCGTGGTGGTGGAGAACATCGCGCGCTATCTCGAGGAAGGCGCGTCGCCGCTCACGGCGGCGCTCGAGGGCGCGCGGCAGATCGGCTTCACGCTGATCTCGCTCACCTTCTCGCTGATCGCCGTCCTCATCCCCCTGCTGTTCATGGCCGACGTCGTCGGCCGCCTGTTCCGCGAGTTCGCGATCACGCTGGCGGTGTCGATCCTGATCTCGCTCGTGGTGTCGCTGACGCTGACGCCGATGATGTGCGCGCGGCTCCTCAGGGCCGAGCACGCCGAGGAGCACGGCCGCCTGTACCACGCGACGGGGCGGTTCTTCGACGGGATGATCGCGATGTACGGGCGCATGCTCACGTGGACCCTGCGGCACCAGACGCTCACGCTGCTCGTGGCGGTGGCCACGCTGGCGCTGACCGTCTGGCTGTACGTCATCGTGCCGAAGGGCTTCTTCCCCGTGCAGGACACGGGCGCCATCCAGGTGATCACCGAGGCGCCGCAGTCGGTGTCGTTCGCGGCGATGGCCGACAGGCAGCGCGCCGCGGCGCGGGCCATCCTCGAGGAGCCCGACGTGACCGGCCTGTCGTCGTTCATCGGCGTGGACGGCGCCAACGCGACGCTCAACAGCGGCCGGATGCTCGTGACGCTCACGCCGCGTGCCGAGCGGAGCCGCACCGCCAGCGAGATCATCGCGTCGCTGCGCGAGCGCGTCGCCGGCGTGCCCGGCATCACGCTCTACATGCAGCCGGTGCAGGACCTCACGATCGAGGACCGCGTCAGCCGGACGCAGTTCCAGTTCACCCTCGAGGACCCGGACGCGGACAGGCTGGGCGAGTGGGTGCCGCGGCTGCTCGCCCGCCTCCAGCAGGCGCCCGAGCTGGCCGACGTCGCGAGTGACCTCCAGGACCGCGGGCTGCAGGCGTACGTCGACATCGACCGTGACGCCGCCAGCCGGCTCGGGATCCGCGTCGCCGCCATCGACGACGCGCTGTACGACGCGTTCGGGCAGCGCCTGATCTCGACGATCTACACGCAGGCCAACCAGTACCGCGTGGTGCTCGAGGTGGCGCCGCGCTTCCAGGTGGGGCCCGAGGCGCTGGGCCAGGTGTTTGTGGCCACCGCCGACGGCCGGCAGATCCCGCTGTCGAACATCGCCTCGATCCAGCAGCGCAACACGCGGCTCGTCATCAACCACTCGGGGCAGTTCCCGGCCGTGACCATGTCGTTCAACCTCGCCGAGGGCGCGTCGCTCGGCGCCGCCGTCGAGGCCATCGAGCAGGCGCAGCGCGAGATCGGCATGCCGGCGAGCATCCAGACGACGTTCCAGGGCGCGGCCGCCGCGTTCCGGGCGTCGCTCGACAGCACGCTGCTGCTGGTCCTGGGGGCGATCCTGACGATGTACATCGTGCTGGGCGTGCTCTACGAGAGCTACATCCACCCAATCACGATCCTCTCGACGCTCCCGTCGGCAGGCGTCGGCGCGCTGCTCGCGCTGCTGCTCACCGACACCGACCTGAGCCTGATTGCGATCATCGGCATCATCCTGCTCATCGGGATCGTCAAGAAGAACGCGATCATGATGATCGACTTCGCGCTCGACGCCGAGCGGACGGAAGGGTTGAGCCCGCGCGACGCGATCTACAAGGCCGCGCTGCTCCGGTTCAGGCCCATCCTGATGACCACGCTCGCCGCGCTCTTCGGCGCGCTGCCGCTGATGCTCGCCTCGGGCTCCGGCGCGGAGATGCGGCAGCCGCTCGGCCTGGTCATGGTGGGCGGGCTGCTCCTGAGCCAGGTGCTCACCCTGTTCACCACGCCGGCCATCTACCTGTTCTTCGACGCCCTCGGACACGCCTGGCGGCGGCGTGACGCCCGGGCGCTCGCGGTGGAGGACGCGACGGCATGAGCCTCTCGACGCCGTTCATCTCGCGGCCGGTGGCGACGACGCTCCTGAGCGTCTCGATCGTGCTCCTCGGGGCGGTCAGCTACCTGCTGCTGCCGGTGTCGCCGCTGCCGCAGGTGGACTTCCCGTCCATCTCGGTGACGGCGTCGCTGCCCGGGGCGAGCCCCGAGACGATGGCCTCGAGCGTCGCGACGCCGCTCGAGCGCGCGCTGGGCACGATCGCCGGCGTCAACGAGCTGAGCTCGCAGAGCTCGCAGGGCTCCACCCGCATCCAGATCCAGTTCGACCTCGACAAGGACATCGACACCGCGGCGCGCGAGGTGCAGGCCGCGATCAACGCCTCGCGGTCGCTGCTGCCCAGCGCGCTGCCGGGGATGCCCACCTACAGGAAGATCAACCCGTCGCAGGCGCCCATCATGCTGCTGGCGCTGACCTCCGACGTCGCGACGACGAGCGAGCTCTACGACCTGGCCTCGACCGTCCTCGCGCAGAAGGTGGCGCAGGTGACCGGCGTCGGCGACGTCACGGTGGGCGGCGGGTCGCTGCCGGCCGTGCGCGTCGAGCTCCAGCCGAAGGCGTTGACGCAGTACGGCATCTCGCTCGACGAGGTGCGCCAGGCCATCAGCAGCGCCAACCTGCTGCGCCCGAAGGGCGTGGTCGAGGACGACCTTCGCCACTGGCAGATCCACGCGAGCGACCAGCTCGCGACGGCGGCCGAGTACCAGCCGCTCGTCATCGCGTACCGCAACGGCGCGCCGGTGCGGCTGTCGGACGTGGCGCGCGTCTACGACGGCGTCGAGGACCGCTACAACGCCGGCTACTTCAACGACAGGCCGGCGGTGCTGCTCGTCGTCAGCCGGCAGGCGCAGGCCAACATCATCGCCACCGTCGACGGCGTCCGCGAGCAGCTGCCGGCGCTGCGCGCGCTGCTGCCCGCCGGCGTGTCGCTCGACATCGCGAGCGACCGCTCGCCCACCATCAGGGCGACGCTGCGCGAGGCCCAGCACACGCTGCTCATCGCCGTCGGGCTCGTCATCCTCGTCGTCCTGCTGTTCCTCGCGAACGTGCGCGCGGCGCTCATCCCGGTGACGGCGGTCCCGGTGGCGCTCGTCGGCAGCTTCGCGGTGATGTACATGTGGGGCTTCTCGCTCAACAACCTGTCGCTGATGGCGCTGATCCTCGCCGCCGGCCTGGTCGACGACCACCCGTTCGTCGTCCCCGACAACATCTGCCTGCAGGTCCACACCCCCGTCCCGCCC
>CAYSHC010000076.1:9681-19594 GCA_964430855.1 uncultured Vicinamibacteraceae bacterium | reverse complement strand
CTGATTCGTAATCAGCAGGTCGCCGGTTCGAGTCCGGCCGTCGGCTCCAGCCCGCCAGCCGATACACGCGTATTGTCGCGGCGCGATTGCCGCTCGCTGATCGCCGCGAGTTCGTCCCGACATTCACACGGTGTTCCGCGCCGCATCACGACGCGCGGCCGATCGGCAGCTCCACGCCCTGCTGCGCAGCATACCAGGCAGCGAACGCGTCGACAGCCGACGCGAACGCCACCGGCGGCGTGAATCCCATCGCCCGCAGCCCGTCGTGGTCGAACAGGGTGAACGGCAGCGCCGCCGTGCGTCCGCCCGCTCTCAACGCCAGCCGCAGCACGGCAGCCGGCAGCGGCAGCCGCGGCCAGGGCCGATGCGCGGGGTTGAAGAGTGTCTTCAGGTGCCGCTCCATCGTGTCGTAGCGGTTCAGCGGCTCGTGATCAGCGGCGATGATATGACGACAGCCCGGAAGGCCGACGCGCGGCTCCACGAAGAAGAAGGCCTCGACGACGGTCTCGACGGGAACGAGGTGCATGAGGCGATCGCGGAAGAGGCACGAGCGCAGGTAGCTCGCCGGGCCGCTGCCGCCCGACACCACCTCGCTCAGCATCTTGACCAGCCCGAGGCCTCCCGGGCCGAAGACCGCCGTCGGCCGCAGCAGCGCGAGGGGCAGGCGTCCCTCCAGCTCCTGTTGCAGCACGTCGTCGATCGCCAGCTTGACGCGCCCGTACTCGTCGGCCGCACGCGGCGGCGTGTCGTCCCGAATGACGCCGGCGTCCGCGCAGCCCCCGTACACCGACGCCGTGCTGCAGTGCAGCAGCGCCGCGGCGCCGTGTTCGCGACAGATGGCCGCCAGCTGGCGCGCCTGCTCGATGGCGACCTGAGGGGCCACCTGCCCGCTCCAGGCGAAGTTCACGACGGTCGACCCGGGCCTGATCAGCCGCCGCAGGGCGCCGGCATCGGTGAAGTCGCCGGCAACTCGCTCCACGGCATCGGCCGCCACGGATGCGACCCCGCGGGTTGGGTCGCGCACGAGCATGCGGACGCGCCGGCCGCGACGTAAGGCGGCCGTTACGTACGCGCGGCCAAGGAAGCCCGTTCCGCCGAGCACGGTAAGCTCGCGCGCCCGCTGGTCGTCGTCGGTCACCATGCGCGTCTGTCGTGGTTCGCGGCCACGTCCGGGCTGCACTGGCGGCAGGCGGGGTTCGTCGTCACCGGTCCTGCCCCGGCGCGGCCTGGCCCGCACGCCGCCACGCCGACGGCACCAGCCGGCCGACGCGGCGGCGCAGGCCCGCCGCCAACCGCCGTCCGCCCGACGACACCGGCGACGCCGGGATGCCGGGGCCGGCCGCATGTCAGGCTGCTCTCGTTGAACGTCCAGGGGGGCGACTCGAGCGTGAAGTCCGTGCGGCCCGCCACGAAATCCAGGGCCGCGCGCGCCGGATTGTCATCGATCCACTCGGCGCGTCCGCCCGGCACGTCCCACAGGTCCTGCATGATTCCGTCCTGCACCACGAGGTAGGACCCCGACGTGACGAGTTCCGCATACAGCCGCAGCTCCGCACTCACGTGTTCGTAGGAATGGTTCGAGTCCAGCAGCACCAGGACGTGCTCGCCGGGCCGGACGAGGGCGCTGACCTGCTCGAACGTCGCGCGCGCCGTGGAGCTTCCCTCGACGAGCGTGATCAGCGGTCGCATCGGGTGCGCCTCGATCGCCGCGCGGTTCTGCGGGCGGATCTCGACGTCCACGCCGATCACGCGCCCTTTCCCGATCAGCCGGCACAGGCTTGCGGCAAACACCAGCGAGCCGCCGTGGGCCACGCCCGTCTCGACGGTGACGTCCGGCTGGAGGCGGTACATGGCTTCCTGGAGCCTGACGACGTCTTCCGGCAGCTGGATCATCGGCCGCCCGAGCCAGCTGAAGGTGTACGAGTGCCGCTGCGACCACGCCACGCGCAGCCAGTGCCGCGAAAGCGCCGTGAACGCCTCGGGGCTGTAGAGGTCCAGCTGCCGGACGCCATCGCCGTCCTCGGTCATCAGCGTGCGGCTGTCGGTATCGATGGTCAGCTTCATCGCGTCTCGGCGCCGAAGTCGAGCACCTCGATGGCGAGGTGGCGCTCGCGGAGCATCGCCGCCACCTCCTCCCTGTACTTCGGATTCAGGAGCACCGTTGCCGTGACGCGCCGGTCCGCCAGCGCCTCCGGCGCGACGATCGCGTGGCCCGTCCCCGGGACGTATCCCCGCTGCTTCGCCGGGTTGATGTCCACCAGACACTCGAAGTATGCGCGATCCGGATCGACGAGGTGCGCGAACGTCGTGCCCTTCGCGGCCGCGTCCCAGAGCTCGTCGCGCGGCTGCTCGCCCTCGCCCCTGGCCCCGTGGACCATCGCATCGACGTCGCGCGGCATGGCACGAGCACGCTGCCGACGGTCATCGGCGACAACACGCTGCTCAGGGAGCTCGGCGTGCCCGTGCCGCCACCAGATTTGACGGCCGAGCTGCGCGCCATGCTCGCGGGCGGATGAACCACGCCCGCCTGCCGGGGCTGCTCCTTCGAGCAACCTGCCGATCAGGCTCTCGGTGCGGACACCTCGACCAGCGAGCCATGCTCCAGCCTGAAGAATCGCCGGCAGTACTGCTGGAGCAACCCCACCGAATGCGAGGCGAAGACGAAGATGCTGGCCGAGTCGATCATCTGCCGCACGCGTTCCTCGGCCTTCTTCTGGAACGCGGCGTCGCCCGCCCCGAACATCTCGTCGATCAGCAGGATCTCGGGACGATGCGACGTCGCGACGGCAAACATCAGACGCATGGTCATCCCGGCCGAGTACGTGCGCACCGGCATGTGGAGGTAGTCGCCGAGGTCGGTCAGCTCCTCGATGCCTGGCATCGCCGCGGCAATCTCCGCGTGGGTCATGCCAAGCAGCAGGCCCATGCGCGTGATGTTCTCGTAGCCCGAGAGCTCGATGTCCATGCCGGCGCCCACTTCGATGATCGTCGCCGTCCGGCCCTCACGCGTCACCGTGCCGCTGATGGGCGAGTAGATGCCCGCCATCGTGCGCAGCAGCGTCGTCTTGCCCGCGCCGTTGTGACCGATGAGCCCCACGCGATCGCCGTCGTGCAGCTCGAAGCTGACGTCGTGGAGGGCCGTCACCGTCGCGACCCGGCGCGAATCCTGGTCGATGCGTCCGCCCGTCCCGATGCTCACGAGCGAGTTGCGGAGGGAGCGCGCCCGGTTGCTGTAGATCGGGAACTGGATCGTGACGTGCTCGAAGCGCAGCAGGGCCATCTCAGATCCAGAACGGCACGCGGTGCGCCCGCCACGTGAGCAGCCATCGCGCCGTCATCCACCCCAGGGCGAGCAGGACCAGCACCACCGCATAGACGGAAGCCGGCGGGACCTGCCCCAGCAGAGGATCGCGGATGACGGTGATGAAGTACGTCAGCGGGTTCAGCCAGACGATGTTGTGGCTCACCGGCACGTGGTCGGGCCGGAAGACGACGGGCGTCAGGAAGAACAGCAGGGGCATCGCCGAGGCCACGAGCGGGTCGATGTCGCGGAACCGCGCGCCGAGGATGCCGAGCAGCAGGCTGATCCACCACATGTTGGCCGCCACCAGCGCCACGCCTGCCAGCGAGAGCAGCTGGGTGAACGACCAGTCGGGCGGATAGACGAGCAGGACGCCGAGCACGACGAGCACGTTGTGCGCGAAGGTGAGCAGGTGCCGGAGCAGCAACTGCAGCGGAAAGAACCCGATGGGCGTGCGCAGGTTCCTGATGATGGGCGCGTTGTAGACCAGCATCGAGGGGCTCTCGGCGATGGTGCCCGACATCATCTGCCACGTCACCAGGCCCGCCGCGAGCGACGGCACGTACGCGCCGTAGCTCATGCCGAAGATGCCGGCCCAGAGATAGCCCAGCCCCAGCACGCCGACGGCCGTGCCGACGACGAGCCAGAGCGGTCCGAGGAAGCTGCGTCGATAGCGGGCACGGATATCGCCCCACGCGAAGTGCAACGCCACGGGCAGCATCCGCAGGGAACGGTGCAGGTCGTCGGCGTTGGCGCTCCGCGTGCGAGTCCGCGTCGTCCCCACAAGGATGGCCATCATACCCTGCCGTCGGGCTGGCCGCGCGCGCCGACCGCAGCGCTGGCGCCCACGGCCCCTGATGTGTCACGGGATCGGCCAGGCGTGAGGAGTCCAGCTGGTCGCGCCACGCCGCGTCGACGCCGGCGAATGGTTGGGTCGGGTCGCCGGGCTCGCGCCGAACGGAGTGGGGCCACACCGCGAGGCGGTCCTGCTGTGGTCTGATCATGGGGCAGGCATGGACGACGCAGTGCGAACGCCAAGAGGCATGGACGTCGACGAGAGAGCGCGCGCGCAGATCGAACGCGTGCGTGCGCTGCCCGACGTGGCCCGGGTGGCGCTCATGGCCGACCACCACAAGGGCTACGGGGTGCCCATCGGCGGCGTGATGGCCTCTCCGACACACATCGCGCCCGGTGGCGTCGGCTACGACATCGCCTGTGGCAACAAGGCGGTCCGGACCTCGCTCACGGTCGACGAGATCCACGGCGACCTGCCGCGCCTGATGGACGAGATCTTCGCGACGCTCTCGTTCGGCGTCGGGCGCCGCAACAACGAGCGGGTGGATCACCCGGTGCTCGACGATCCCCGGTGGCGCTCGCATCCGGTGCCCGACGCACGCCGGCTCGCGGCAGCGCAGCTAGGCACCATCGGTGGCGGCAACCACTACGTCGACCTGCTGCGCGGCGAGGACGGCCAGCTCTGGGTGGCCTGCCACTTCGGCTCGCGCGGCATCGGGCACAAGACCGCCACGTGGTTCCTGCGCCGCCTCGGCGCGCGCGACGACATGGACGCACCGCCCGTCCTGCTCGATACCCGCACGCCCCTCGGGCAGGACTACCTGGACCTGATGCACCTGGCCGGCGAGTATGCCTACGCCGGCCGCGACTGGGTCATCGACCGCGTGCTCCGCATCCTGGGTGCCCGCGCGGTGGACAGCGTCCACGTGCACCACAACTTCGCGTGGCGAGAGCGCCATGACGGCGTCGACCTGTGGGTCGTGCGCAAGGGGGCGACGCCGCTCCTCCCCGGCGCCCGCGGCTTCATCGGCGGCTCGATGGGCGACATCTCGGTCATCGTGCGCGGCCGGGACGGCCAGCCCGCCAGCCTGCTCGCGAGCGCGCCGCACGGCGCGGGACGCGTGATGTCGCGCACGCAGGCTGCCGGGAAGCGACGACGCCGCGGCGGGCCGCCGCGTGCGGGTGTCATCGACTGGCAGGCGGTACGTGCCGACCTCCGGGCCCGCGGCATCGAGCTGCGCGGCGCCGCGGCAGACGAGGCCCCGGGCTGTTACAAGCCGCTCGAAGCCGTCCTCGCCGCACACGCTGACGCGCTCGAGATCGAGGAGCGGCTCGAGCCGGTGGGCGTGGCCATGGCGGGGCCCGATATCGCCGACCCCTACAGGGACTGACGCCTGCCGGAACCCGATCTTGCGCGGCCGGCGCTTGCCCCGTCACACTGACGCATGGCGCACGCCTCGGGCGACGCACCGCACGTGCCGTCCTTCCTTGTCGAGTCCGATGCCGCGCACCTCCGCGCCAGGCTGGCCCAGGTGCTCGACTACATGCACGACGGCTTCCTGGTCGTCAGCCCCGACTGGCGGATCGTCTACGTCAACCGCACCGCGGCGCGGCTGCTGCAACAGCCGCCGGACCAGCTCCAGGGGCGCAGCGTGTGGGACGCGTTCCCGGAAGCGGTAGGCACCCGCTTCCACCTCGAGTACCAGCGCGTGCTGGACACGGGCGAGCCCGCGACGTTCGAGGCCGAGTACACGCCCCTGGACGTCCGCTTCTCGGTCCGTGCCCACCGATGTCCCGAGGGCATCGAGATCTTCTTCCTCGACATCAAGGAGGAGTACCTCGCGCGGCAACGCATCCGCGAGCAGGCTTCCCTCCTCGACCAGGCCAGCGACGCCATCGTCGTGCGCACGCTGGATCACGTCGTGACGTACTGGAACCAGGCAGCGGCACGCCTGTACGGCTGGAGTGCGGAGGAGGCCGTCGGCAGGTCGACGATCGAGCTGATGAAGGCGGACCTCGCCGAGATGGAAGCCATCAACGCGGCGGTGCTCGCGTACGGACAGTGGTCGGGGGAGCGGAAGCAGCGCACCCGCACCGGCGGCCCGGTCCTCGTCGAGGAGAGCCACACGCTCGTCCGGGACGCAGAGGGACGGCCGCATCGCGTCCTGTGCATCAAGACCGACGTGACCCAGCAGCGCCGCGTGCAGTCCGAGCTGATGCGCATGCAGCGCATGGAGAGTCTGGGCACTCTTGCCGGCGGCATCGCCCACGAGCTGAACAACACGCTGGCTCCCGTGGTCATGGGGATCGAGGCCATCCAGGGCGAGCCGTGCGTCAGCGAGGTCCGCGAGGTGCTCGACCTGATCGCCGAGAGCGCGAAGAAGGCCTCGGAGCTCGTCGACGTGGTGCAGGCGTTCGCGCGCGGCGCGGAGGGCGAGCGCCGGCAGGTGGACGTCGCGCAGCTGGTGACGAGCGTCGGACAGATGGTGCGCGACACGTTCCCGACGAGCATCGCCGTCGCGACCGTCGTCGCGCCGCACCTGTGGCCGGTGACGGGCGATCGCGCGCAGCTGCGCCAGGCGCTGCTCAACCTGTGCGTGAACGCGCGTGACGCCATGCCTGGCGGCGGCGCGCTGCGCATCGTCGCCGACAACGTGGTGCTCGACGCCGAGTCGGCGGCTGGCATCAGGGGCGTCGCGCCAGGGCCACACGTCCGTGTCGAGATCGCCGATACCGGCGCCGGGATCCCGCCGGACATCGTCGACCGCATCTTCGAGCCGTTCTACTCCACCAGAAGGGGCGGTGATCGCAACGGCCTCGGCCTGGCGGTGGTCCACACCGTCGTGCGCAGCCACCGAGCCGGAATCACCGTGCAGAGCGAGGCCGGTCGAGGGTCGACCTTCCGCCTGTACCTGCCCGCCACGCCTGCGTGAGCGTTACCCTCGCGACGAACGCACCTCGGAGAGCACGCTGCGAATGGCGCCCGCGAGCTGCGATGCCGTGTATGGCTTCTGGAGCAGCGCCGTCCGCCGCTCGCTGGCGCGCCGCCGGTCCAGGCTGTCGTCGGTGTACCCCGAGACGAAGATCACGCGCGTCGCCGGGTACTCGGCAGCCAGCCAGTCCGCGATCTCCGGCCCGCTGCCGTCGGGCATGATGACGTCGAGCACGGCCACGTCGATGGCGCCGTCGCGCTCGCGAAAGACCTCCTGGGCCCTGGCCAGCCTGTCAGCCTCGAGCACCCTGTATCCGTAGCGCTCGAGCATGCGGACCGTGAGCCGGCGCAGCGGCGCGTTGTCCTCGACGACGAGCACCGTCTCGTGGCCGCGCAGCCGCGCCAGCTCGCCGTCCTCGCCTTCCGCGTCCGCACCGGCGGCGCGGATCGCCGGGAAGTACAGCGTGAACGTGGTGCCCTCGCCCTCCACGCTGTGCACGTCCACGGTACCGCCGGCGGCACTGACGATGCCATAGACCGTCGCGAGACCGAGCCCCGTGCCCTGCCCCCTCGGCTTGGTGGTGAAGAACGGCTCGAAGATCTGCGCCCGCACCGACGCGGGCATGCCTGTCCCCGTGTCGCTGACCTGGAGCGTCACGTACGACCCGGGTGACACCTTCCCATGCCTGGCCGCCTGCTCGTCGACGGTCACGTGCCCGGTGCGGATGGTGATCGTGCCGCCCTGCGGCATGGCGTCGCGCGCGTTGACGACGAGGTTGAGGACGACCTGTTCGAGCTGGCTCGGGTCGATCCTGATCGGGGGCAGCTGGCGCCCGAGGACGACGTCGAGGCGCACCGTCTCCTCGACGAGGCGACCGAGCAGCTTCGAGAACGCCGGCAGCATCTCGTTGAGGTCGACGACCTTCGGCGTCACGATCTGCCGTCGGCTGAACGTGAGCAGCTGCGCCGTGAGGGCCGCCGCGCTCGTGACGGCGGCGCGGATCGCCTCGAGCGACTCCATCACCGGCGAGTCCTCCGGCACCGAGGCCGCGGCCAGGTCCGTGTAGCCGCCGATGACCGTCAGCAGGTTGTTGAAGTCGTGGGCGATGCCGCCGGCGAGGTTGCCGATCGACTCCATCTTCTGCGCCTGCCTGAGCTGCTCCTCCGCCACCTTCTGCTGGGTGACGTCGAGCTCGATGCCCACGATGCCGGTGGGCGCGCCGTGCTCGTCATACACCAGCCGGCCGATGCCTTCGAGCCAGCGTACGGAGCCGTCAGGAAGCTGCACCCGGAACGTGCTCCGCGTGTCGGTGCGGTCGCGCAGCGCCTCCTTGACCTGGTGCTCGAGCGCCTCGCGGTCCTCGGGGTGCACGGCCGCGAGAAAGGCGTCGAACGTCCCGCCGAACGTCCCGGGCTCCATGCCGTGCAGCCGCTCCATCGTCTCGGACCAGTGCATGCGCCCCGTCTCGAGGTCGGCCTCCCAGACGCCGACGCCCACGGACTCGACGATGAAGTGGAGCCGTTCGCGGGCTTCCTTCAGTGCGGCCTCGGCCTCGCGCTTCTTGCGCCGCTGCTCGGCCTCGCGCAGCTCGCGCTCGATCGCAGGCACGAGGCGGTACGCGCGATGCTTGACGACGAAGTCGCGGGCGCCGCGCTTCAGGAGATCGACGGCCGCCTCCTCGGCGATGGTGCCGGACATCACGATGCAGGGCAGGTACGGCCGCTCCGCGGTCAGGACGTCCAGCACGTCGTGCGCGGTCATGGTGGGCAGCGAGTAGTCGCTCACCACCAGGTGCCAGCCGTCGTCGCGCACCGCGTCGCGCAGCTCGTCGAGCGTCTGCACGCGCGTGTACGACACGTCGAAACCGCCGGCCTGCAGCTCGTGCAGCAGCAGGAGCGTGTCCGACTCCGAGTCTTCGACCAGCAACATCCGCAGCGGGCTGGGCCTCCAGTCCGTCTCCTCGCTCATCTGCCACACCTCCCGGCGCCCCGTTCGTCCTTGCGGGGATGAACTCACGTTGCCCCCGACGATCGCTCGCCGGACAGCGTGAAGCTGAACGTCGTGCCGCCCTGGCCGCTCTCGGCCCAGATCCGTCCGCCGTGCCGCTCGACAATCCGCTGAACCGTCGCGAGCCCCACGCCGGTGCCCGGCACGTCGGCGTCGCTGTGCAGTCGCTGGAACGGCCGGAACAACCGCTCGGCCTGGCGCATGTCGAAGCCGGGGCCGTTGTCGCGGACGAAGTACACGGGCGGGCCGCCCTCGCGCATGCCGACCTCGATGCGTGCCTGCGGGGTCCGCGCCGTGAACTTCCAGGCGTTGCCCAGCAGGTTGTCCAGCACGGCCCGCAGCATCCGCGGGTCTGCGTCGGCCTCCATGCCGGGGCGCACGACGGTCTCCACCTGCCTGTCGGCGTCACGGCGGAGGCCGGCCAGGACGTCCTCCGCCATGGCGGTCACGTCGACGCGCTGGCGGTGCAGCTCCGTGCGCCCCAGCCGCGCCAGCTCGAGGAGCGCGTCGATCCGCTCGCCCATGCGCTGGGCTTCGTCGCAGACCCGACGGAGGTATTCCCTGCCGCGTGCATCCAGGCCATCCGACAGCTCGTCGCGGAGGATGCGGCTGAAGCCGCTGATGGCGCGCAGGGGCGCCCGCAGGTCGTGCGAGACCGAGTAGCTGAAGGCTTCCAGCTCGCGGTTCTTGCGCTCGAGCCCCTCGACCAGGGCCGCGCGCGGCTCGGCCACCTGTCGTGCGGCCCTGGCTTCGGTGGCCTCGAGCTCGCGGCGCAACAGCTCCTCGCGGACGCTGCGCGTGTCGTCCTCCAGCTGCTTGCGCCGGATCTGCGCCGCCACGCGCGCCCGCAGCACGTCCATGTCGGTGCTCGCCGGCA
>CAYSHC010000076.1:0-9671 GCA_964430855.1 uncultured Vicinamibacteraceae bacterium | reverse complement strand
GTGGCCGCGACCGAGCACGAGGATGGGCACGTCGCGGCCCGCAGGCGCCGCGACCAGCTCCCGGCACCACGCGCAGATGGCGTCATCGGCGTGCTGCGACAGCAGGAGGATGCAATCGACCGGCTGCACGTCGAGTACCGCCCTCGCCTCGGCGATGCCGTCAACGCGGATCAGGTCGTAGCCGTCCCCGCGGAAACCGTCATCGGCGCCGTGCCATCCCTGTCCGGCAGGATCGATGAGCAGGAGCCGGCGCATGCCGCGCAGCGTGCGGGGCGGCTCGGCGACCTGGGGCGCCGAGCCGGACTGCCGGAGCAGCGCGGCCAGCCGCGCGAGCACCAGCGACGGGTCGACGTCCTTGCGCGCAAAGGCGTCGGCGCCGGCCTCGAAGGCGCGCAGCTCGATCTCGGGCGCCTCGGAGGCGGTCAGGAGCAGGCACGGCACGCGTCGCAGCGCGACGTCGAGCCGCAGCTGCCTGATCACGTCCGCGCCGTCCATGCCGGGCAGGCCCGCGTCAACCACCACGGCGTCCGGCCGGCTGGCACCCGCCAGGCGGAGCCCTTCCTCACCCGTGGCTGCCTCGCGCACGGTGTAGCCAGCCGCGGTCAATGGACCGTGGAGCGCACGGCGGAACGTGACGCTGTCGTCGATGAGGAGGATGGTGGGTGCGCCGCGCGCCGGCTCGTGGCGGCGCATCCGGATCAGCTCCTCGGTCCTGGCGATGAGGTAGGCGGCATCGTAGGGCTTGCCGACATATTCGTCGGCCCCGGTACTGAGGCCGCGCAGGCGGTCGCGAACCTCCCCTTCCGACGAGAGCATGATGACGGGCACGTGCTCGAAGCCCTCACGCCTGCGGATCTCCTCGAGCAGGTCGATGCCGTTGGCGTCGGGCAGCAGCAGATCGAGCACGATCGCGTCCACGGTCCTCCGGCCGGCCGCGTCGCGGGCTTCCGCGGCTGACGCGCAGAGGACGGGCTCGAACCCCGCAGCTTCGTACGCCTCGGCCAGGTCCATCCGGACCGTGAGGCTGTCGTCGACGATGAGGACCGTGTGACTCATGAGAGCTCACGGGACTGGAGGGCCGCAGCGGCGAGTGCGGGCCCGATATCTGACAAGGGGAGGATCTGGACGGCCGCGCCGAGCCGCGCGGCCTCGCGCGGCATGCCGTATACCACGGAAGACGCCTCGTCCTGCGCGATCGTGTACCCGCCTGCCGCGCGGATCGAGAGCAGGCCGCTTGCGCCGTCGCGCCCCATGCCCGTCAGCAGGCACGCCGCAGCGCCCGCACCGTACTCCCGCGCCAGCGACTCGAACAGCACGTCGATCGACGGCCGGCACGAATGGCGCGCCGGGTCGTTCGTCAGCCTGAACCGCCCGCCGCGGACGAGCATGTGCTGGCCGGAGGGCGCGAGGCTGACGCGGCCCGCGGCGTCGGCCACGCTCGCGCCGTCGGCCGGGCTCTCCACGCGGAAGCCCGTCTGTCCGCCGAGCCACTGCGCGAATGCCTGGCCGAACGGCTCGTTGATATGCAGGACGAGCAGCAGCGGCACCGGGAACGGCTGGGGCAGTGCCTTGAGCACCCGGAGGATGGCGCCAGGCCCGCCGGTCGAGGCCCCGATGGCCACCACGCGCGGCGCGACGCGCGCCGCGTCGGCGCCGGACGCCGCGACAAGGCTCCGCCCGAACGCCGATGGCGTCAGGCGCGCCCGCAGGTGCGGGATGGGGCGCACGCGCGACACCACGCGCACGGCGGCGAGAAACGCCGCTTCCCAGGTGCCCTCGGCCTCGTCGCCGGAGGGCTTCTCGACCGCCTCCACTGCGCCGGCGGCCAGCGCCTCGCAGGTCTTCATGATCTCGCCACGGTTCAGCGACGACGAGACGATGAGGATGGGCGTCGGGCAGTGGGCCATGATGTACTCGGTGGCCGCCAGCCCCGTCATCACCGGCAGCATCATGTCCATCGTGACGACGTCGGGCCTGAGCGCTTCACACAGTGCGATCGCCTGCTGACCGTCGCCCGCTTCCCCGACCACCTCGATGTCGGGCTGGGCCGACAGCACGGCGCAGAGATGCCGCCGTACCGTCACGGAGTCTTCGACGACGACGACCCTGATGCGTGTCATGGGCGGACCAGGCTCCTGATCTGCGAGAGGAGCTCGTGCTGGTCGAACGCGCTCTTCACGATGTACGCGTTGGCACCCGCCCTGAGCCCGCGTTCCCGGTCCTCCGGAGCGTTGCGGGACGTGACGAGGATGATCGGCGTGCGCGCCAGCAGCGGGTCGGCGCGCACACGCTCGACGAAGGTGAACCCGTCGATATCGGGCATCTCGACGTCAACGAGGTAGAGCGCATAGTCGCCCCGGCGCGCCTCCTCGAGCCCCTCCAGCCCCGAGCTGGCCAGACCCACGCGATAGCCCGCCGCCTCGAGGATGCTCTGCTCCAGCATCCGCGTCGTCAGCGAGTCGTCCACGACGAGCACGGCCGTCTGCTCCGTGCGTGGCGCGAGGGGAACGGGCCCGGCGTCGCGCGCGCCGCTGACGAGCACCTGCGGGTCGAGCACCAGTCGCGGGCCTCCACCGCCCGGGTCCAGCGACGCACCGGCCACGACGGGGCCTGCCGGGGCAAGGGCGGGCAGCGGGCGCACCGTGACGGTGGCCGTCGTCAGGACCCGGTCCACGACGACGACGGCCGCGCGATCGCCGTGGCGCACCTCCACCGCCGGGCAGCCTGCCACCGACTCGACCGTCGTGCCCGGCGCCAGCAGCCGGTGCAGCACGACCACGGGCAGGCTCCTGCCGCCGAGCGTGAGCATCAGGCCCCGCGCCCCATGCGCGAGCAGGCGCTCGTCGATGACGAGGCTGCGCGCGACGGCGTCGAGCGGCACCGCCGCGGGCACGTCCGCGGCGTCCACGAGGAGCGCGTCGAGCGACGCAATGGCGAACGGCACGACCACCTCCACCGTGGTGCCCTTCCCCGGTGTCGTGCTGATGGCGACGCGACCGCCGAGGCGCGCCGCCGCGTCACGCACCACGCCGAGGCCGACCCCCCTGCCGGCAAGCGACGATGGCATCGCGGCTGTCGTCACGCCGGCGTCGAGCAGCAGCGACGACAGCGCGTCGGCGTCGACGGTGGCCGGCACCGCGACGCCCTTGCGTTCGAGTGCCTGTCGCACGCCCGCCACGTCGATACCCGCCCCGTCGTCCTCACAGGCGAAACGGACGTGCTGTCCGACGCGCTCGACACTGACGCGCACCGTCGCCTCGGGCGGCTTGCCCGCCTGCTCGCGCTGACGCGTATCGCCCTCTACGCCGTGCACGACAGCGTTGCGGACGAGGTGCAGGAGTGCGGCCTGGAGGGCGCCGAGCATCTCGGGCTCCAGCCTGAGCTCGGTGCCTTCCGCGAGAAAGCGCACCGGCTTGCCCTCCGCCTGGGCAGCATCGCGCGTCGCCCGTTCGAGGAAGCGGAACATCGACCGGGCCGGGACGAGGCGCAGCCGGGCCGTCGCGTCCGCGGCCAGCCGGAGCTCGCGGCTCGCGCGTTCGACGGCGTCGGTGCAGTCGCGCTGCATCGCGCTCAGCCGGCGGCGGACGTCACCGGCGATGGCCCGGAGCCCTTCGTCGCGGCGCTGTCCGCGATCGACGCCAGGCGCTGCCGCGTGGATCGCCAGCTGATCCTCGATGACCTCGGCCAGCCGGCGGAGGTCGTCCAGGCCGGCCGTCGTCGTCTCGAGCCGCCGCAGCTCCGCCTGGACCGACGCGAGGCCCTGCGTCACGACCTCGATGTCGTCCACGTCCGGGCGGAACATGTACGCGACCTCCTCGGCCGCGGCGGCCGCGCGTGGCTCCCGCGGGCCAGCCGCCTCGACCGCCGGTGGCGGCGCGAGCGCGGCCAGGCCGGCCTCGATGCGATCCAGCAGTGCAAGCATCGGCTCGACGACCGCCCCCTCCACGGGCAGCCCCCGCGCCTGCACGCCCGCCAGGAGGTCCTCGAGGCGGTGGACCTCGTCGGCGAGAGCGGGCAGGCGCACGACGCGGGCGGCGCCCTTGAGGGTGTGGGCGTCACGCAGCAGCCGCGGAACGAGGGCGGCATCGGTGGCCCCGCGCTCGAGCGCGAGGATGCCCTCCGAGAGCTGCCCGAGCAGCTCGCGGGCCTCGACACGGAAATACCTGTAGGGATCGGCGGCCATCCCTCACCCGCCGACCGGCTGCGGGCGCGTGATCCGCAGCAGCTCGGTCGAGAGGTGCGCCAGCTGCGTGGCCGTCTGCTGCGTCTGCGTCGTGCTGGCCTCGCTCTCGCGCGCGGCCTGCGCGATGTCGGAAATCGCGACGTTCACCTGCTCGACGGCCGTCATCTGCTGCTTGATCGACAGCTCGATCTCGCGCGCCGCATCGCTCGTGGCGGCCACCAGCTCGGAGATCTGGCCGAACGCGGCCGTGACCGCGGCAAACTGGCGTGACCCGGCCTCGACCGCCTTCGAGCCGGCCTCGGTGGCCATCACCGTGCTGTTGACCGCCCCCCGCACATCCTCGACGAGCCCGCGGATCTCCTTGGTCGACGTCGTCACCCGGTCGGCGAGCTTCCTGATCTCGTCGGCGACGACGGCGAAGCGCCGACCGTGCTCGCCGGCGCCGGCAGCCTCGATCGTGGCGTTGATGGCCACGATGTTCGTCTGCTCGGCAAGCTCCGACACGATCTCGACGATGGCGCCCACCTGCTGCGACTTCCGGCCGAGCTCCAGCATGTGGGCCACGATCTGCTCCACCTGGCGCTGGATGCTGCCGATGGCCTCCTGCGCCTGGTGCACCGTCGTGTCGCCGGCCCTCGCCGCCCCCGCGGTGCTCTCGGCAATCCGCGCCACCTGCCGGGCGCTCTCGGCAATCTGCCCCGAGCTGGCCAGCAGCTCGGAGACGGTCGTGGCGATCTCGGCCATGGCGGTGGCCTGCTGCCGCGCCCCGCTCGCCTGCTGCGTCGCCGCGGCCTGGAGCTCGGCCGACGAGCTCTGGATCTGTCCGACCGCGGTCCCGATCTGATCGCTGAGCCTGCGCGTCATCACCACGCCCGTCGCCACGGCCACGCCCATGGCCAGCAGCGTGAGCCCGGCCAGTGCCAGGCTCGTCAGCGCGACACGACGGTCCGCGATGTCGGTCCTCAGCTGGATCTGCTCGTTCTGGAACGCGACAAACGCCCGAACGGCATCGTCGAGCCGGGCCGCCGTCGGCTCGACGCGCGAGGCAAACAGCTCCAGGACCTGCTCGGTGGGTGCGCCGGTGTCGCGTCGCAGGGCCACGACTGCGTCCAGCGCCCGGCGGTTGTCGTCCTCGGCCGTCGTGATGGCGTCGAGCAGGCGATGCGACTCGGGCGAGCGCAGGGCCTGCCGCAGGCGCCCCAGGATCGCGAGCAACTCGGTGCGGGCGAGCCGCATGTCGTCGATGGCGGCCTCGCGCCCCGTCAGCACGAACTCGCGCGCATCGCTGCCCGTGCGGTGCCGCAGGGTCGCCACTTCCTGGGCACCGACCAGCGCCTGCACGCCCAGGTCGATGACTTCGTCCTTCCCCGCCACCGCCGCGCGCAGCGCCCCGTACCCCACGAGGCCGACGAGCATGGTCAACACCACGAGCAGCGCGATGCTCGCGCCAAGCCGCTGTCCGAACGTCCATTCTCGAGTCATCGCACCATGCCCTTCGAGCTGTCGCCAGTGACGCGGGCCCGAATGCTCTCGAGCACCGCGTGGAGCGACACGATCGGCCGCGGCGAACCATCGACGTCCACCACGGCCCCGTTGACCATCGTGCCGGCCTCCCGCGCGTCGCCCGCGGAGACCCTGTCGTTCGGCACCCGCTGGTGCCGCTCGTACGCATCGACCGCCATCGCGACGGCCGGCTCGCCCGCGGTGACGACGAAGCACCCCGGCGGGGTGTCGGCCTCGTGCCCGAGCAGCAGGCGCAGGTCGTACACCGGAACGAGCCGCAGGCCGACCTGTGTGAGACCGATCAGTGCAAAGGCCGACGTCGGCACGCGCGTCAACGACGCGGTCGGCCGCACGGCGGCCAGCTCGGTCATCAGCAACGCGTACGGCCGGCCGCCGATGCGCACTTCCAGCAGGTCCGTCGACGGCCGCTGCGTGATGTCGCGCGCCCGCGCGAAGGCGGCGTCGAAGGCCTCGCGCATCGCCGCAAGGCTGTCGATCAGCGACGACCGCTCAGGCACGGTCACTCCGGCAGTGGGCCAGCTCGGCCCGGCAGAGGTCCACAAGCGCTGCGCGCGAGAAGCCGCCACCGAACAACGCGACGCGCTCGGCGGGCTCGCTGGGCAGCAGCAGGAGCGCCGCGGCGAGCTCACGCTGCGCGGTGGCCGGCTCGCCCGCCCGGCGCGCGAGCCGTCCGAGGTGCAAACGGGCCAGACCGGCCGCGGGTTCCAGGTGGACGCACGTCCGCCACTGCCGCGCCGCGGCTTCGGCGTCGCCCGTCCCCTCGAGGCACAGCGCCAGGAGGTGATGCGCGGCAATGTGCCTGTGGTCCGACGCGATGACGTCGCGCGCCACGTCGGCCGCCTGGCCGACCGCTCCCTGCTGGAGCAGCGCCACCCCCTTGAGCAGCCGCAGCTCGAGGCCGTCGTCCGCGCTCTCGGGCAGCGCGTCGAGCAGTGCCGTCGCGGCATCGAACTGCTCGAGGGCCATGAGCTCGCGCGCCTGCTCGTGCAGCGGCGCGAGCGCCGCCGTGGGTGGCGACGCGGCGGCGTGAGCCGGCCGGGGCGAGGTCGCGTGCTGGCGGCTCGTCTCAGTAACGATCCCGGCTGCCGTCGACGGCACCGTCAGGGAACGCTGCCCGTCCTGGGCGTCACCGCCGATCGCCCCAGGCCCTCCGGAGACGGGACGCTGGTAGTAGAACGTCCCGTGCGTGTGCCTCAGCTCGAAGTCCTCGGACAGGCCGCGCAGCGTCTCGGCATGGCCGAGGAACAGGTAGCCGCCTGGCGCGAGCGCCTGGCGGACGCGCGCGACGAGCACGCGCGCGCGGTCCGGCGTGAAGTACATCAGCACGTTGCGCAGGAAGATGACGTCGCAGTCGGCGGCCAGCACGGCGCCGTCAGCCGCGAGGTTCAGCTGCTCGAAACGGACGGCGGTCCTGAGCGCCTCATCGAGGACGTACGTCCGGCCTGACCGCCGGAACCAGCGGGCAATCTCGTGGCCAGGCATGGCGCGCAGCGACCAGGCCGTGTACCTTCCGCGCCGGGCCTTCTCGAGCGCCGCTGCGTTGACGTCAGCCCCGGTCACGTCCAGCTGCCAGCCGTAGTCGGGCGCGACCGTGCGCGCCGTGATCGCCAGGGAGTACGCTTCTTCGCCGGACGCGCAGCCGAGCGAGCGAATCCGCAGGGCGCGCTGCGCCTGCCTCGCACGAAAACGCTCAGGCAGCGCGACGTCGGCCAGCGCACGGAACTGGTCGGCGTGCCTGAAGAAGTAGGTTTCGGGGATGGTCAGGGCGCGCGCGAGGGCCTGCGTCTCGTCTGGCTCGGCGTCACGCTCGAGCCGGTCGAGATATTTGGGCAAGGGGAGGCGGCAAACGCGGACGCGACGCTCGAGGAGCCGGGCCAGCGAGACGGAACGGTCGCGGCTCAGGTCGAGTCCGAGACGGGCGGCGACGATGGCGCGGAAGCGTCCGATGTCAGCCGGGGTGGGCGCGCAGGTTCCGAGCATCGTCTCGTTCCAGTGCGGTCCAGACATCCGCCGGCACCAGCCTGACTCCGTCCAGCACGAGCACGAGGTCGTGGTCGGCCACCTCCAGCGCCGCCACGGCGTGCTCGCGTGCGTCCCTGAGCAGCGGAGGCATCGCGTCCTCCCCCGTCGCGTCCGCGTGTCGAAAGCCTATGACGTCGTCGACGGCGAGTGCAACGCAGCGGTCGGCCACCTTCAGGGTGACGAAACGCGTCGGGCGCACCTGCCCGTCGCCGAGCAGCGCCGCCGCGTGGACGACGGGCACGGCCTCGCCGCGGATCACGGCCGTGCCGAGCACCGCCGGCGGCATGCCCGGCAGCGGCACGATCGGCAACGGCCGCATCGTCTCGATGACATCGTCAAGCGCGATGGCGCAGGTCTGACCGCCAGCGCGGACGACGAGCCAGCCTGTTCCGGAACGCGTGGTCATGAGCCGCAGCCCCTACGATACCAGCGGTCGGAGCGTGCGTTGCTCGACGCATGAGCTGGCGCGCCGGATTGGAAGCGGCCGCGGCAAGCGGCGAACGGTGAGCGGTGAGCGGGTCGCGCCCGCGACCTCAGCGCCCCTGCGTCTTCATCATGCCGTCGATGCTGTAGGGTCCGCCTCCCCGCGTCGCGACGAAGAGGAAGATGAACGCGTAGAGTGCCGCGAGCTCGCCCTGGTTCTGGATCGGCCACGCGCCATTCGGCTGATGGACCATGAAGTAGGCCACCGCCATCTCGCCGCTCGCGATGAACGCGGCGGGCACGGTGAACAGGCCGAGGGCAATCAGCAGCCCGCCCACGGTTTCGATGATGCCGGCCAGGCCGAGCTGCGAGGCGAGGGCCACCTGCGTGCCCCCGAACATCCCGAACAACTTCTGCAGTCCGTGGAACAGGAAGAGAAAACCTGCGACGAAGCGAAGCGCCGCGTACGCATACGGTTCGAAGCGTGCAAGGGACGTCATGGAACCTCCTGAGAAGGGCCCGAACGTGAGTCTGGTCTGACGTTCGTCCACATCATCCGTCAGGAACCGCTTTCTCTTCAACTGTGACGCCGGCGGCGAGGGGTCGGCTTGCGTGCCGGGCCGCGGGCGCGGGGCCGTCCTACCGGGCGCGGACGAGCATCCTGACGCCGTAGGCCACCTGCATCAGGAGGGCGATCGCGAGCAGGCCCGCCCCGGCCGCCACCGCCGCGGGCGTCCGGCCGCCCAGCCCGCCGGCCAGCAGCGGCACGGCTGCCAGCCAGAGCACCATGATTGCGAGCGCGAAGCGCGGCTCGATGAGCGTGTGCGCCGCACGTGCCGGGGGCGCACCCCCGGCACGGCGCATGGCCACGTACCACGCGTGGATGGGGACCAGTCGCCCGGCGATGCCCGTCACCATCTGGGCGATGAAGCCCACGAGCCCGGCCACCGCGTAGGCCCACGTCCACGGCGACGGGCCGGGACGGCTGGCGACCCACACGCCGAGGCCCGCGGCCATGGCGGCCCAGAGCAGCGCGATGTGCGTCTGCCACGTGGACCAGTCGCGACCCGCCATCGCCGCCGGGCGCGGGCGGCGGTTGGCGACCGTGCGGCGCATCTGCGTCGTGAACACGCCAAACCCGGCGAGGACGCACGCGACCCAGACGAGCAGCGTCTGGCCTCCCGTCGCCAGCGTCCACGCCGTGCCGAGCGCCCCGAGCTCGAGGAACACGGCACTCCAGAGAAGGCCGCCGCCCGCGGGCATCGCCGCCGGCAGGAACATCGGCACCAGCCGGTAGGCGACGCCCACGATCATCATGACGGCCCAGCCGATGGCCGCCAGGTGGGCGTGCGCCATGGCGATGTCGAGGGGCGACAGCGTGATCCAGCCGCGGCTCCGTCCGACGGCCGACCACACGCCGACAAGCGCTGCCAGCAGCACGTTGCCGAACGCGAGCGCAACATGCGTCGCGACGGCCGTCGGCACGCGCGCGGCGCGCAGGCCTGCCAGCACCCGCCCG
>CAYSHC010000075.1:13513-19654 GCA_964430855.1 uncultured Vicinamibacteraceae bacterium | reverse complement strand
GAGCGATCGCTTCCTCCACCGGCGTGAGTGCGCCGAGCGGTCGGTCGCCAGGGTCAACGGGCAGCAGCGGAGGCTGGGCGAGGAATCGTGGACGCGTGCCGCGGTGTGGTTGTGCAGCATGCACGAGGAACGGGTGGCACAGGTACACGGTGCCGGCGTCGCCCGTCGCCGACACGACGGGGCGATGCGCGCTCGCTGCAAAGCCGTCAGCGGCGAGCTCACCCAGCGTCAATCCCTCGTCTCCTGCGGGCGCAAGCTGCCGGGCGATGTCGACGTGCGACCCGACCCGAATGAGCGTCGGCGCATCCCGTTCGCCGACATCCGAGAACAGGAACAACATCAGGAGCAGGCGCCCTTTCGAGTGGATGTTGGCGCGCCATGACATGAAGTCCGGCGCAGCCGTGCCGAAGCTCATGTCGATGTGCCACCCGGTGTCACCGGGCTCGACGGTCGATGGAAAGCGAACCGGGAAGGTGCCCATCGCTGCCGGGCGCGACCAGCGCCCGGGACCGGCCAGCTGGTCATACGCGGCATGCAGCCGTGGCGTGTTGGCGGCCTCGACGAACGGCCCCTGCGTGAACATCCCCAGCCGAATGACCGGCTGCGTCCACGTCGCCGGATCGTTCGGGTTGCACCCGGTCGCTCGCCACAGGATGGCGAGCGCCTCGTCTGCCAGCGTCCGGGGGAAGGCGGCGTCGATGCGAACGTATCCGTCGGTGATGAACTGCTCGATCTGTGCAGGCGCCAAGCCGCCCGCGGACGGTGTGGTCTCGTCCATGACAATCCTCATCGCAACAAACGTGTCCCGTCGCGACGGCAGGTCGCGGAGCTGGGCACGTGATTCTCGGGAGAGTCCGCTGCGTTCCAGGCGGCGGACGTGATAGGCCGAGACTCAGCCGAGAGAAACGGCGGAGGCGATGCTGAAGAGGAACTTCATGGCCACACTATCTTGACATGAGTCGCCCGTCACCAGACTTCGTGGAGAAGCCACCCATCTCCTACCCACCAGTCTTCGGCGCCAGAAAGCCGTTCACGTCGAGCCAATGGATGAACGCGTCGAACCATCGGTTGCTGGTGCGGTTCGGGTTGCCCAGGCCGAATCCGTGGCCGCCGTTCTGATAGAGGTGGAACTCGACCGGCCTCCCTGCGTCGAACCATGACTTGACCAGGCCGAACTGCCCCCGGAAGAGAAAGTCATCGGCCGCGATCGCCGTGAACATCGGCGGCGCGTCCTTCGGCACGTCGACTGGCCCCATCCCGCCGTAGATCGGCGCGATAAAGGCGAGCTTCATGGTCGTCGAGTGCAGGGTGCAGTGCATCGTCAGGCCGGCGCCCGCCGAGAAACCGATCATGCCCAGGCGCGCGGTGTCCACGCCCCACTCCTTCGCGCGGCTGACAATCAGCGCGTACGCGGCCTCGGCGTCCTGGAGCTGGTTCGACAGGTCAGGGCGGGGCGGCGCGGACGGGGCCGTTCCACCGCCCGTACCGCGTGGCCGCGAGGCCGCCGCGAACGTACGCTCCATGGACGCCCTGAACTCGTCCAGCGACTCCGGGGTGGGCTGGAGCCGATACTTGAGGACGAACGCCGCGATGCCGCTCGCGTTGAGCGCCTCGGCGACCTCCCAGCCCTCGTTGCCCATAGACAGCCATCGGAAGCCGCCGCCTGGCGCCACGATCACGGCCGCGCCATTGGCCTTGCCGGGCTCGGGAAGGAAGGGCGTCAACGTCGCGGTGGAGACGTTGCGCACCATGGGGTCGCCCCACTGACGAAACCAGCTTTCCTTCGCGGGCTGGCCGTCCACGCCGCCGGTGCCGAGCGGAATCGCCCTCGGCTCGGCGGGGGCTGCGAGTGGATAGATCGTGCCGTCCTGCGCGCTGACGGCCGAGCCGAGCGCGAGCAGCATGACGAAGGTGGCCGCGCGGGTCGGGATCGGAAGCGATGCCGTCATGACGTCCCCCCGGTGTCGGGTAGCCCCTGTTGTGGCGAACGGCGTCCACTGTACCGCCCTCCCGGGCCCCTTGTCTCGGGCGGCCGGCACCTGCGCCGCAGGACGAACCTGAACCGCGACGTGAACGCGAAGGAGGGCCGGATGCTGATCCGCGCTCGACGCGCACCGGCTCACGGCCTGGCAGGGTGACCGCGCAGTCTCACGTGCACTGACCGCGTCACATCAGCCCTTCCTGAACGGCCTGATAGACCGTCCTCACGGTGGGCCGAAAGCCGAGGCTGCGTGCGAGTGACCCGTCGACATGAAGATGCCACGGATTCTCCAGCGGCCTGGACGATGGCTCCAGTGATGCTCCGACCAGCTGCGCGAGCTCGTAGAGCGACAGGGGCGCCTCGTCGCAGACGTTCACGATGCGGCCGTCGAATGCGCCGCGCAGGGCAAGGGCGACGGCATTCGCGACGTCGCGATGGTGAATCGTGCTGACCTTCCGGGCCGGATGCCAGGTGCCGCTCGAGGCGTGCGTCGGCAGCTCCTCGAGATGGCCGTCGCCCTCACCGTACACGAACGGGAACCGGAGCACCGTCCAGGTGAGACCGCTCGCCCGCAGCGCGTTCTCGGCTGCGACCTTGCTGGCCGGATAGGCATGCTGCGGGTCTACCGCATCATCTTCGCGTCCCGGGTGCGAGCCGTTCATGTCGTAGACGTGACTGGTGCTCGCGAGGACGAACCTCGCGCGTGGCGCGTGTGCCTGGACGGCCGCAATCAGGTTTCGTGTTCCTTCCAGATTGCTCGTCCAGATCCTGTCCGCGTCACCAGTGCGGAACACTGCCGCGAGATGGATGACGTCCGACACGCCCTCCACGGCCTGGGCAAGCGTCGCCGGCTCCAGAAGGTCGCCCTCCACGGCCGCGACTCCGGGGGAAACGTCCTTCCCGCCACGGACGAGGGCGCGGCAGCTCGCTCCGGACGCGACGAGGCGAGGCAGCAGACGGGCGCCTACCAGCCCCGTCGCTCCTGTCAGCAGGACGGCCATGTGCGTTCAGCTCCTTTCGAGGTACCGCTCGAGCCGTTCGGTGGCTGTCTGGAGCACGCGGACGGCGATGGCAATGTCCGCGGCATCGATGCCCTTGAAGGCGACGTCGTGCACCACGGCGAGGTCCGGCAGCGCTTTCCATAGCCTGGCGCCCGCCGCGGTCATGCGGAGCCGCTTCTGCCGCTGGTCGACAGGGTCGGGCACCTGCTCCACCAGCCCCTTGCGGACCAGCACGCCGACGACCGCGCTCAGGGTCGCCCGCTCGACCTGGAGCGCCCTGACAAGATCGCGCTGCATCGTCGGCCCGTCGTGGGCCAGGTGGTACAGCACGTACCACTGCGACGTTCCGAGGTCGTACGGGCGGAGCATCGCCTCCATGGCCGCGCGACCAGCCATGTAGCAGCGCTTCGTCCAGGCGCCCACGGAATCGTGCCGACGCCGTCGTCTTTTGTCAGCCACCTGACAAGATTGTCAGGCAACTGACAGACTGTCAAGCGGTGCCGCGATCGTTCCGCGCCTTCAGGCGGCGTAGGAGCCAGCGGTCCACCGACCATGGGCCGCCGCCCTCGATGAGCAGGAACGCCGACGCCAGCGCCATCGACCAGTCGGTGCGTGCCTCGTGCGCCATCGGCCAGAAGCCCCGCTCGAGCAGGATCGGCACCTTGGTGCTGGCAATCGCCACCACCATGATGGCCAGGAGCGGCACCACGGCGAGCCGCGTCACACATCCCGCGAGGACGAGGACGCCGCACACCACCTCGACGCCTCCCACGAACGGCCCCAACAGCTCGGGCGCCGGCAGGCCGATCCGCGCGAAGCGGCCCGCGCCCAGCTGGTCGGCAAACAGGAACTTCTGCAGGCCTTCCGACAGGAAGACGGCCCCGACCATGACGCGAAGCACGATGGCCGTAGCCGGTGCCCGGCTGCGCAGGAGCCTTGTCCCGTCCAGCCCCGGACGCGACGCAACAGTCATGGTTGTCCTCCAGTCGAGCCCCAGTCTATCGAACGCGTCCGCGGTCTCGACGCCACAGGGGCACCTGCGGGATGATCGGACGCGTCGCCACACCTTCGGCGGGACAGGGAGCTACGGATGAACAGCAGCCGATGCCGCTGGATTGCCCCCGCAATCGGCGTTCTCGTGATGACCACCGCAGCGGGTGCCCAATCGCCCCATCCGCACCACGATCATGGGGACCGGACCGGGACGACGGCCCCGCACCTCCGGGTGGACGCCTTCCTTCGTGAAGCGGAGGAGGTCATCGCCAGTGGCCGCGGGTTCGGCATGGCCTTCGCCGCGGACCAGAACGGCTACCCGGGGCCGACGCACGCCCTCGAGCTGCGTGAGTCACTGGGCCTGACGCCGGCACAGGTGACGACGCTCGAGACGCTGACCGCGTCGATGTTCGAGGCGTCGCGACCAGGGTCGAGGGTCCTGCTGGACGCCGAGGCGCGGCTCCGCAAGCTGTTCGCCGATGGCCGGGCGACGGCGGGATCGGTCGAGGCGCTGGTCCGCGAGATCGAGCGTGCTCGTGCCGACCTGCGCCTCGTGCACCTGCGGGCGCACCTCCAGACGTTCGACGTCCTCACCCCGGAGCAGCGGCGGCGCTATACGGAGATCCGATGGGGCGCGCGCTAGCCTGACGGGGGCATGGCCTGCCTCATGACAGTCGGGCGTACGGGGTGGTTGCCGAGGCAGTCGCTCGCAGCCAAGCCGCGAGGCGCTGCTCGCGCTCGCCGAGGCGCTCGACGTGCCGCTCCGTGAACGGAACCGGCTGCTCGAGGGCGGCGGCTATGCGCAGGTGTTCCCGCGGACCTCTCAGCCTCGGCGGCGGGCGGGCGGGCGGCTGCCGCTGCGGCGGGACGTCGCGCGCTCGTTCGCCTCGACGCGCAGCCGCCATGCCGTACGCAGCGCACCGCGCAACTGGTCCTCGTCGGCGTTCGCCAGCACGATGTGGGTCATCCCCATGCGTCCCCAGCCGCCGCGGATCGGGATGAACAGCGCCGGCGCCTCCTCGACGAATGCGGCCTGCACCTCCGGAGTGAGCCGCAGGTTGCCGTAGCCCTGCGCCGCCGAGGCAAGCGTGGCGAATATGCGTCCGCCGACGCGGAAGTCAGCGACGCCCATGTGCGAGCCTTCCTCGACCCCGTCGAGGCTGAGCGCGATCTGTCGAAAGTCGTCAGCGGTCATCGATGCCCCCGCAGCAGCGACCACCGGATGGGCGCCGCGTGCCACGCGCGACGTGCCTGATTGCGTGTTGATCGAATCGGCATGAGCGCAGGCGCCAGCACGCCGCTGCACATGGCCACGCGGGAACCGTCGCGCATCGGAGCGATGGTGCACGTAAGCGGCACGTCGAGTGTCACGTCGTGACGGGCCGGTATGCCAGCGCCAGGGAACCGAAACCGAGTGCCCTGCTCTCGACGAGCTCCAGGCTCGTCGAGGGCGTGCCCTCCGGAAAGAACCGCCTGCCCCTTCCCATCACGTAAGGCTGGACCAGGAACCGGAACTCGTCGACGAGCCCCGCGGCCATCAGCGACTGGACCAGCGTCGCGCTGCCGTCGACGATGATGTCCCGGCCCGGCTGCCGCTTGAGCCTGGCAACCTCCTCGATGACGCTGCCGCTGATGATGGTCGACTCTTTCCACGGCGCCTCGGCGAGCGTGGTCGAGACCACGTACTTGTGCATGCGGTTGAGGATCGGCCCCGGGCCATCACCCGTCGTCTGCGTGAACCAGCCCGGCCAGAGCATCTCGTAGGTGACGCGGCCCAGCAGGTAGGCGTCACCTTTCGCGTACTCCTCGGTGACGTACTGCATCCGCTCGGGACTGTTGGTGTTCTGCCACCACTGCCCCATCGTCGAGGTGTCGAACACGCCGTCCAGCGTGAGCCACGCCTTCACCCAGAGCTTCCTCATCGCCCGCCCCTCCCTTGCGCTCGTGCGTCGCGCACGAGATGCGGCCGGACCGCTCGCTGACGATCCGGTCGGCGTCAGTGCATGATCGCGTACTGGACCACCGTCTCGCAGTGCCTGTGCGCCCGGACGTCCACGACGGGCAGGCGTACGGGACGTCGCCCCGGACGCTCAGCGGTCCGCAGGCTCGAACAGCTCGAGCGGGTTGCCGTCGGGGTCCTCGATCTGCACCTGCCTGCCGCCGGGC
>CAYSHC010000075.1:0-13413 GCA_964430855.1 uncultured Vicinamibacteraceae bacterium | reverse complement strand
GCCGCCGGGCTGCTGCTGCCGGCCATCAGGCAGCGGCCTGGATCCGGAAGCGCCCGGGCCGCTCAGGATCAGCCTCAGCTCGCCGGCCGAGACCTGGGCAAACGCGGGCAGCTTCTGCATGTCACTGGTGAAGCCGAGCGTCTGTGTGTAGAACGCCACGGCCCGCGCGACGTCAGTAACCTGATATCGGACGCCTCGAAAGCTGATGCCGGGATTCATCCTTCGTGCCCTGTCGACAAAGCCTGGCCAGAGGCAGGCGGCGACGCCAGGTGGCGCAGCTTGTCAGGATTGCGCACCACGTAGATGGCGCGGATCACGTCGCCGTCGATCTCGAACGCCGTGGTCTGCATCACGCCCTCCGGCGCGTCGACGACCACGCCCGGCAGGTCGTTGACGGCGGCGAAGCGCATGCTGAAGTCGTCGCGCCACCACGCATCGGCACCCTTGCGGGTGACGCCGACCAGGAAGCGGGCCGCGCGACCGGCGCCCTCGATGACCTCGAGCGCTGACCGCACCTTCCCGCCGCCGTCCGTGACGACACGCACGTCCTCGGCGAGCATGCGCATGAGGGCGTCGAGATCGCCCGATGCGGTCGCCGACGCGAACGCGGCCATCAGCCGCGCGTGCTTCGGGTCGACATCGCCCGACCCCGGCGGTCGCGCCGTCGCCTTGCGTGGACGCGCGGCGCGCACTCGCGCGCGTGCACGGGAGGCCAGCTGCCGGCATGCAGCCTCGCTCCTGTCGAGGGCCGCGGCTACCTCTGCAAACGAGAAGTCGAACACGTCGTGCAGCAGGAATGCCGCTCGCTCGAGCGCAGACAGCCGGTCCAGCGTCAGGAGCAGCGCGATGGACAGGTCCTCGGCCAGCTCCGTGCGGCCGTCCGGCGTGAGCGCCGCCGTGTCGAGCACGGGCTCGGGCAGCCACGGACCGACGTACTCCTCACGGCGCGCGCGTGCCGACGTCAGCACGTCGAGGCAGAGACGCGCTGTCGTCCTCATGAGAAACGCCGCCGGGTCCGCCACGCGGTCCCGATCGACGGCGTGCCAGCGCAGGTAGGCCTCCTGCACCGCGTCCTCAGCGTCGGACATGGTGCCGAGCATCCGGTAGGCAAGGCCCAGCAGCCGCCGCCGGTTCGGCTCGAAGGTCGCGGCAGGGTCGGGCATCACGTCGGCGAGCTCGTCTCTCCGGCGCCCATGCCAAGACGGCGTCCCCTGGCCAGCGCCAGGCCGCCCAGCGCGACGGCGACGGCGCCCAGCACAACGGCCGCCGCGGCGCCGACGACGCCGTTGCCCGTGCCGGGGCCGCCGGTGGCGACGGCCAGATTCGCCGCGCCGTTGATCATGCCGATGAGTCCGAGGGTCGCCGCCAGCCGTGCACCTCGTGGCGTGGCGAGGTGGTGTCCTGGCCTGCGCAACGCCAGTGCGCCGGTGGCGACGCCCGCGACGGCCAGCATGGCCACGAGCGTAGCCCAGAGGCGACGAGCCGTCAGTCCCGAAACGGCCGCACCCGGCTGCGCGAGGCCGACAGCCGCCAGCACGGCGTACACGAGGGCCGCCGCCAGGGCGATTCCGGCAACGACGGCGAAGGTGATGACGAGCGTGCGTTTCATGGCATCCGTCCCGGCGGTGAGACGACGCGGGCTGCGGGAATGTGACATGCCTGGTCGATGATCTGCATGTCGCCCTCGGCGGCCGTCTCGCCTGGCAAGCTCGCAGCCCCAGATGGCCGCATCGAGGGAGCGAGAAGTAGATCCTTGAGAGCCTCCGCTCTTGGCAGTTCGAGGCGAGCCCCGGCGTGAGCGCAGCATACCTGCCGCCCGTCGCGCGAGGAAGGTCAGCCGTCCCCCCTGCGCTATCGTGATCCGGTGACCTTGCGCGACGCGTCGGCAGCGACGACGGCGCGCGTGGGGAGGGAGGCATGATCGTTCGGCAATGGCGCGGCGCGACACGTGCCGCGGATCGTGACGACTACCTCGCGTATCTCGAGCGGACGGGATTGCGCGACTATGCCGGAACGCCGGGCAACCGCGGGGTGCTCACACTCACGCGGACCGACGGCGATCGCACCGAGTTCGTCCTGCTGTCGTTCTGGGACAGCCTCGACGACATCAAGGCGTTCGCCGGCGAGGACATCGAACGTGCGGTGTTCTACCCCGAGGACGACCGTTTCCTCGTGGACCGCGACCTGCACGTCACGCACTTCGAGGTGGCCTCCGACTCGGTACGAACGGACTGACGGGCGCCCGGCCCCGGGCCTCGATGGCCGCGCTGGCCCGGGTACTCTGAGGTCATCGTCGTTCCGTCGCGTGCTCGATCCTCGGCATCGCGGGCCGCGACGGAACGTCCTGGACGTTTCTACGTTTCTGCTGCTCAGGAGGGGGCAATGGGTCGATGCGCGTCTGCCGTCGTCGTCGCCGCGCTGGTCGTCACGGGCTGTGCGGCCGAGCCGCCGCAATCCGAGGCTCCCGCACCGGAGGCCGCGGCGCCTGCCACCGCCGGCGACGACGTCCGCGCGTTTGCCATCGGCCGCTGGTCCGCGATGGCGCTTCGCGACCGGGCGCTGAGGTTCCCCAACGATGCCAGCATCTTCGGCATGGGGCGCACCAGCGAGGAGGTCGCCACGCTCCTGGCCGCCGAAGGACTGCCAACGCACGAGCTGCGGCTGAGCGTGCAGCCCTTGCTGGTGCGTGCCGGAGAGCGCGTGCTCCTGTTCGATGCCGGAACGGGCGGGAACATGGGCGAAGGCAGCGGCACCCTGCTCTCGTCGCTCGCGTCCGCGGGCCTCTCGCCCGGGAGCGTCACCGACGTGTTCGTGTCGCACGCGCACGGCGACCACGTGGGCGGCCTGGTGACGGCCGATGGCGCCCTGGCCTTCCCGAACGCCGTGATCCACATCGCATCACCCGAGTGGGCGTTCCTGCGGGAAATGGACGAGGCGACGGCCGCAGCCGTCGTCATTCCCCGCCATACGGCGTTTGTCTCCGCTCTTGCGCCGAAGGTCGCCGACTTCGCGCCGGGGAGCGAGCTCATCCCCGGCGTCGTGACGGCCGTGGACATCCGAGGGCACAGTCCGGGGCACTCGGGATACCTGATCACGTCCGGCGACGACTCGCTGCTCTACATCGGTGACGCGATGCACCACGTGGTCGTCTCGGTGCAGCGGCCCGACTGGCCCAACCAGTTCGACGGCGACAGGACGCTGGCCGCCGCGAGCCGGAGCGAGCTGCTCGCCACCAGCGTGGAGCGCGCTCAGCGCATCCACGCGGTGCACTTCCCGTTCCCGGGAGTCGGCCGGTTCGAGCGCCGCGGCGGCGGGTTCGTCTGGGTGCCCGAGTAGGTCACGGGCGGACGCCCGTGGCCCGGCGATCCCGGGCGCGTCGCGACAGCGTCGCCGGCGGACGTCGCGCCGTGCCAGGCACGTGCGCCTTCCCCCAGGCGATCAGCTCGCGCAGGACCGGCTCGAGCGCTCGGCCCCGCGACGTGAGCTGGTACTCGAACCGCCGGGCGCCCGGGACGGGCTGCCGCTTCTCGACGATGCCGCACTGCTCCAGACGGCGGAGGCGCTCGGTGAGGATGTTCGTGGCGATGCCCTCGGGCGAGTCGAGGAACTCCGCGAACCGCTGCTTGCCGTAGAAGAGCATGTCGCGGATCACGAGCAGCGTCCACGTGTCTCCCATGATGTCGAGCGCTCCCGCGATGGGGCACGGAGAGCGCAGGGGACGTGGTGGTGCGGGATGGGCGGCCCTCGCCATGGCCCGACAGTATCACGATGCTTGCATCATGCAAGTGATGCCGCTATAGTGCGCGGACCGTTGCTTGCAACGTGCAAGTCTCCACGAAGGAGGTCACCCGATGCTGCCCGCCGTACATGCCCTCATCAAGGAACTCGAGACCGAGGCGCGGACCACCCGCCGCGTGCTCGAACGGGTGCCCGCCGACAGGTTCGACTGGCGGCCGCATCCGAAGTCGATGACGGCAGGGCAGCTCGCCCGGCACATCGCCACCGTCCCCGGCAGCATCGCGCGGGTCATGGCGCTCGACGGGCTGGATCTTTCCACACGCCCCGTGGAGTACCCGCCCGCAGAGAGCACGGCCGCGCTGCTTGACGCGCTCGACGCGTCCGTAGAGGCCGCGCGCGACCTGCTGGCCAGCCTGGACGAGGCGCGCGCCTTCGCCACCTGGCGGCTGACGTTCGGCGATCACGAGGTCTTCGCGCTGCCCCGCGTCGTCGCGTTCCGGACGATGGCGCTGAATCACTGGTACCACCATCGGGGCGAGCTCGTCGTGTACCTGCGCCTGCTCGAGGTCCCGGTGCCGGTCGTCTACGGCAGGAGCGCCGACGAGAACCCGTTCGCGTCGCTCGTCGCGTAACGCACGCCCCGGCGAGCCGCGGCGGCCCGGCCGCGCAGATCAGCGGCCGCGCCGGTAGTGCACGGCCACGGTGCCGTTGCCAAGTGGCGACGCAGACACCAGCTCGAGCTGCCGGACCGAGGGCAGCCCCGACGCGAACAGCGTCGGCCCGTGGCCGGCAATCCTCGGCTGCACGAGGAACCTGTACTCGTCGATCAGGTCGAGCCGGTCGAGGGCAGCGGCCAGCGTCGCGCTGCCCAGCAGCACGCCCTGCGGCGTCGCGTCCTTCAGCGCCTGCACGGCCGTGGCCAGATCGCCCGGGACGTGGTGGCTGTTGGTCCACGGAAAGTCCGTGCGCGTCGACGACACCACGTACTTGGGCTTGGTCTCGAGCTTCACGGCCCACTCACGCACGGCAGGCGGCGCCGGCTCCTCGCCGCGTGCCACGGCCGGCCAGTAGCCCTCCATCATCTCGTAGGTCACACGCCCCCACAGCATCGCGCCCGCCTCGTCCATGAGGCGCGTGAAGAACGCGTGCGTCTCGTCGTCGGCGATACCGACACGATGGTCGATGCAGCCGTCGATGGTGACGTTGATGCCGAAGGTGAGCAGGCCCATGGCGCGAGTCTAGCGGCTCGCACCGCCCGGCGCATCGCGAGGCGCCCGCCCGCGTGCGGCGGTACCGACGTGTGCCCGCCGAGGTTGACAGACGCGCGGCGCGGGCGCACACTCCACTGGCATAGACGGTCTATGCAAAGAGGAGCTGATGAAAAAGGCCCCGACGAGAAGCAGGCACGAGCTGCTGCCAGGTACGCTGGAGATGCTGATCCTGAAGACGCTCTCCATCGCGCCGATGCACGGCTACGCGATCGCCCAGCACATCCAGACGCTGTCGGCCGACGTGCTGACGATTGAGGAAGGCTCGCTGTACCCGGCGCTCCAGCGGCTGCTCGTCAAGGGCCTGGTCTCGGCCGAGTGGACGATCTCCGCAGCCAACAGGCGCGCACGTGTCTACACGCTGACTGCCGCCGGACGAAAGCAGCTCGGCGTGGAAGAGGCGCGCTTCAACGAGGTCTTCGGCGCCATCAGGCGCGTGATGCGGACGACGTAGTCGTCGCGGACACGAGGAGTACCCGTGGGTTCCCTGCTAAGGCGTCTGCTGTTCCTGTTCCGGCGGCACCAGTTCGAGCGCGAGCTCGAGGAGGAGCTGCGCTTCCACGAGGACATGAAGGCGCGCGCGCTCGCCGATGCCGGCAACCTCAGCGAGGACGAGGCGCGTACCGCGGCGAGGCGGCGCGTCGGCAACCCGCTCCGGCTGCGGGAGCGCTCGCGCGACGCCTGGACGTTCGTCACGCTGGAGACCGTCGCGCAGGACGCCCGCCATGCCCTGCGGCTGATGCGCCGGAACCCGGCGTTCACGGCCACGGCCCTCGCCACCATCGCCCTCGGCATCGGCCTCAACACGGCCATTTTCTCGGTCGCCTACGGGGTGCTCTGGCGACCGCTGCCCTATCCGGACGCCGACCGCCTCGTCCTCGTCGCGTCCGCCCAGCTGAGCGAGCGCGGCGTACGCACGTTCTCCACCTGGCCGCACGCAGCCTACGACGGCCTGCGGACGCATGCCACCGCGTTCGACGACCTCGCGGCGTACTCGCCGGTGAGCGTCCGCATGACCGGACGGGGCGAGCCGCTCCAGGTGCCGGCCGCACACGTCAGCCGGAACTTCCTCGCCACGCTCGGCGTCGCGCCGGATCGCGGCCGCGCGTTCCTTCCCCGGGCCAACGCCTCGGACGACGCGGCCACCGTGATCGTGAGCGATCGCCTGTGGCGCACGACGCTCCGGGGTGACGCCGCCGTCGTCGGCCAGGTCATCACCGTGGACGGGCAGCCGAGGACCATCATCGGCGTCCTCCCGCCGAACGTGGAGTTCCGGCCCGTCACGCCGATGGGCGCCCTGCCGGCGGTGGACATCCTCCTGCCCGATGACCGGACCGGGGGCGCCGACGACCTGGGATCCGTATTCGTGCTGGGCCGCCTGAAGCAAGGCATGTCGCGGGAGCGCGCGGAAGCCGAGCTGACCGCGCTGGCCAACGACCCCTCGATAGCACCGGCCGGCGGCCTCGCCGCAGAGGGGACACGCGCCGCCGACGTCCCGACACGTGCGCGCGTCACCGGCCTTCAGGAGTACGCCGCCGCGCCGATTCGCACGCTGCTCCTCGTCCTGCTCGGCGCCGTGTCGGTCGTCCTCGTCATCGCGTGCGTCAACGTCGCGAACCTTCAGATGGCGCGGCTCACCGCCCGCCGCGCGGAGCTGTCGGTGCGCGCGGCGCTCGGCGCCGACCGGCGGCGGATCGCGCGCCAGCTGCTGACCGAGGCCGTCGTGCTCTCGATCGCGGGCGCGCTCCTGGGCATGGTGCTGGCCCACCTCGCCATCCGCTTCACGCTCCCGCTCGTGCCGCAGGCTGTCCTGCCGCGCCTGGGCGACGTCACCATCGACGCCCGCGTGATGGCGTTCTGCTTCGGCCTGTCGCTCGTGTCGACGCTGCTCGTCGGGCTCGTGCCCGCGCTGCGCGTCGGCCGGGTGACGCCCGGCGAAGGTCTCGGGCTGAGCATCGCGACCCGCACGACGGGCGACCACCAGGGCGAGCGCCTGCGGACGCTGCTCGTCGCGGCGCAGGTGGCGCTGACCCTCATGCTGCTCATCAGCGCCGGGCTGCTGATTCGCAGCTTCGTGCGCCTCACGTCGGTGTCGCCAGGCTTCGATGCCGCCGGCGAGGCAGGCGTCGTGCAGACGGTCCGCGTCACGCTGCCTGACGACCTCTACGACAGCCCCGAGCGCATCCACGCGTTCGCGCGCGGCGTGCTCGAGCGCATCCGGTACCTGCCGGGCGTCGATTCGGCGAGCCTGGTCAACTCCGTACCGTTCGCGCTGATGTTCATCCAGGGCGACTTCGAGATCGAGGGCCAGCCGAAGCCCGATGCCAACGTCGGCATCCCCAAGGTGGAAGCCGGATACTTCCGGACCATGGGCATCCCGCTGCTTGCGGGGCGCGAGTTCGACGACCGCGACACGGCCGACGCGCCGAAGGTCGCCATCGTCAGCGAGAAGGTCGCGCGCGACTTCTTCCCGGGCGGCGCGGCCGAGGCCATCGGACGGCGCGTCCGCGTGTGGGGCAACGACGAATGGCTGACCATCGTGGGCGTGGTTGCCGACATCAGGCAGCGCGAGCTCGCGAGTGGCGTCCAGCCGATGATCTACGCCCCGTTCCAGCAGGACGGCACCAGCCTCATCAGCCACGTGTCGTTCGTCGCGCGCACGACGACGCCGTCGCGCGTCGCCGACGGCATCCGCGCCGAGATCCGCCGTGCCGCGCCGGACGTGCCCATCGAAGCATCCACCACGCTGGACGAAGCCGTCGCGTCGTCGGTGGCGGCACCCCGCTTCCGGACCGTGGTGCTTGCGCTGTTTGCCACGAGCGCGCTGCTCATCGCGACGTGCGGCATCTACGGCCTGATGGCGTATTCGGTGTCGCAGCGCCGGCGCGAGATCGGCATGCGCATGGCGCTCGGCGCCGACCGCCGCGACGTCATCCGCCTCGTGCTCGGGCGGGCGCTCCGGATCGTCGCCGCCGGCGCAGCCGCGGGGCTGTTCGGCTCCCTCATCGCGACACGCGTCCTCCGGCGGTTCCTGTTCGAGGTCACGCCGACCGACCCGATCGTGTTCGCGACCGTGACGCTGCTCTTGATGGCCGTGGGCGTGATGGCTGCCTGGCTGCCCGCGCGCCGCGCCACGCGCATCGATCCGTTCACGGCGCTGCGGGCCGAGTAGGCACGGCGCCACGCGTCACCCCGACGCGCTACTTCGCCTCGCTCGCGGGCGCGAATTCGTAGGTCCCGCCGTCGGCCTTCAACACCAGGAACAGGTGGCCGTCGCGGACGACGTACGAGCTGACGGCGTCCCAGTGCCTGACGATGCGGTCGTGGAGGGAGCCGGGCGGACACATCGCCCTTGTCAGCGCCATGGGGCCGAGTTGCAGCCGGGCGCCATCAGACGTCCAGGTGCCACGGCCGCGGTTGCAGTCGATGCGCGCCGCGAGATGGCCGTCCGCCTGGAAGTCAATCGTGTACTTCGACCCATCGTCCGGCGTCAGCACCGTTCCGTCGCCGCCCTCGAACCTGACGAGCTGCCAGAACGTGCCCTCGAGTGAAGACAAAGCTGACGCGCTCCCTGAGGCGTCGCGGGAAGGACGGCTCGGGTCGTCGCCGGGCGAAGGACGGCTCGGGACGCTGGGCGAAGGACGGCTCGGAGAGCCGTCCCTACCGGTGACGGGATGGACGATCGGAGGGTCGCCGTCGATCTCGAACGTCACCTGCATGGTCCGCGACGGGCAGCAGAGCGGATCCGACGTCTCGTAGCGCACGTAGTCGGCAACCAGCCGCGTCGGCCCCACCAGGGCGACGGCGCTCAGGGCGCCGTCCGTGCGGCTGTCCATGGGGGCTGGCGCGAGCGTGCCGGCGAAGCGGCCGCGCACGAAGACAAAGGCCTGGAACTGAAGCGGCCGGCACATGCCGTCGTAGCCCGCCGCGCCGCGCACGACGACGATGTCCCACCCGCCCTGATACGGGCCGACGAGGTCCCACCCGCGCTTCCGCACGAGCCCGTCCGCCTCGG
The DNA here is from genome assembly GCA_964430855.1 of uncultured Vicinamibacteraceae bacterium. Classification (GTDB taxonomy): domain Bacteria; phylum Acidobacteriota; class Vicinamibacteria; order Vicinamibacterales; family Vicinamibacteraceae; genus JAEZDP01. Next base: position 4,392 of record CAYSHC010000075.1, on the reverse strand, counting down.
TCTGCGGCGGACGAGCCTGCTCGCGGCACCGGGGGTCTGGCGACGAGTCGACCGCGGGCGCCGCCGGTATGGCCCCTCCCGGCTCGTGCCATGGGACCGGACTGGTTGCGTCGAGCCAGGCTCCGGCCTTCTCGTCCTGCGCGTGAGCGATGCCGCCGCACGTGACGACGATGGCCAGGGCCAGGAACGTCGGTTGGCTGAGCCGTGGGCGCATGGGAGCCTCCGGGTTGTGACGTCCTCCCATTGTGCGCCCCGAGTCCTCGAATCCAGCTCGGCGGACGCTTCGACATCCGATCCGGGTCGGATCGCGGCACCACCATCACGGTGACGCTGCCGGCACAGGCAGGCCCAGCCGCGCGGCCATCGTGACGAGGGCCGCCAGCGAGTCCGCCTGCATCTTGCGCATCAGCTGACCGCGATGGGCCTTCACCGTGATCTCGCTGATGCCGAGCTCGCCCGCGACCTGCTTGTTCAGCAGTCCCTGGCACACCAGCGCCATCACCTCACGCTCACGGCGCGTGAGCGACGCGTAGCGCGCGCGCAGCCTGTCCATCTCGGCACGCGCGCGGAGCGCCTCTCGGCTGCGCTCGAGCGCCCCTCGAATCGCCTCGAGCAGCACCTCGTCGTCGAACGGCTTGACGAGGAACTCGGCGGCACCTGCCTTCATGGCACGGACCGACATGGGCACGTCGCCGTAGCCGGTGATGAAGATGATGGGCATTTCCGTCCGCTCCAGCAGCCGCTGCTGGAGGTCGAGGCCGTTGAGGTCGGGCAGCGTGACGTCGAGCACCAGGCACGACGGCACGGCCGGCCGAGGACGCGACAGGAACTCCATGGCGGTTGCGAAGGTCTCGGGCCGCCAGCCACCGCTCCGGATCATCGCCTCGAGCGCTTCCCTCACCGACACGTCGTCGTCGACGACGAAGACGACGGGCTGTGCGTCGGGCATCACCACATGACGTTGCGCGGCCGCCGCCACCGGGGGTTCGGGCTCGCGGGCGCTGTCGTGTGGTCCGACCGTCGTCGCCGCCATGGGCTAGCTCCTGCCGCAGGCGCGGTGCAGCGCCTCGAGCAGCACCGCGTCGCCGAACGGCTTCAGCAGGCACGCCACGGCGCCGGCGGCGAGGAGGCGCGCCGGAAGCGACCTGTCGCCCTGCGCCGTGATGAACACGACGGGACGCGCGCGTCCCTGCCGTACCAGCTCCTGGTGCAGGTCCGGGCCGCTCATGCCCGGCAGCCCGACATCGAGGATGAGGCAGGCGGCGTCATCCACGGCCCGCGACGCGAGAAAGTCCTCGGCCGTCGCGAAGGTCTGCACGTCGTACCCGCCGTACTCCACGAGATCCGGCAACGACTCGCGCACCGCTTCGTTGTCGTCGACGATGCACACCAGGGAGCGCTTGGTCATGTCGGGCCCAGGGGACGCGCCTCAGGATCCGCGTCGGCGATCCGGGGCGTCAATGAGACCTTCGTATCGGCCGCCCGCACGGCCGGCTCCCGCCGCGTCAGTCGATGCGGACGATAGTCGCCGACCAGGGACAGAACCGACCGCCCCCGAACTGCACGCCCCCGCGCTCGACGTCAGACGGCCTGCCGTCGCACACCTCCACCGTGACTTCGGCAAACGACAGATCCTCGAGGTGCCAGCTCCACCCGGTGTTGACCTGCGTGCCCGACACGATGCGCCCCACGGGGATCCTGGCGGGTCCGCCGGCCTGCGCGGCGCGCGCAGCATCCAGCTGCTCGTCGGTGGTCAGCGCGACACGGAACGTCTCGTCAGCGACCGCGAACGTGACGACCGCGACGGGGGACGGCTCGGTCGGGCCATCGTCGCACGCGACGAGCAACGCCGACAGGAGGCCCAGGGCAATCCACGGTGCTCGCGGGATGGTCATGGATCGATTGCAGCATCATCGTCAGCGAGACTCAATCGGACGAACGCGCCGGTCCGAACGGCATGGCTCAGGCTGGCGGCTGATCGATAGCGGGGAGCGTGAAGGCGAACGTCGCACCCGCGCCGTCGTTGGGCTCGGCCCACAGGCGCCCGTCGTGCCGCTCGACGATGGACCGGCTGATCCACAGGCCGATCCCCATGCCGCCCGGCTTGGTGGTGTGGAAGGCGTTGAAGAGCTTGTCGAGCTGCCCGTGCCGGAGACCGGCGCCCGTGTCGCGGACGAGCAGGCGCACGTGGCCACCGTCGGCCCTGTCCGTCCGGATCAGGAGCCGCCGGGAGGCAGCGTCGACGTGGCGCATCGCGTCGACGGCGTTGCCCAGCAGGTTCAGGACGACCTGCTGGAGCTGGACGCGGTCTGCCCGCACGAGCGGCAGGTCGTCGGCCAGCTCCGCCTGGAGCACGACGCGCTCGCGCCGCATGTCGCCTGACGCCAGCGCGATGACCTCGCGCGCCACGTCGCTGATGTGCAGCGGCTCGAGGCTGAAGTCCTGCCTGCTGAACAGGGCGCGCAGCCTGGCGATGACGTCGGCGGCGCGGTTGGCGTCGCGCAGCAGCTTCCTGGCCGCGTCGCGTGCACCGTCGAGGTCTGGCCGGCCGCCATCCAGCAGGCGCAGGCAGGTGCCCGCATTGGTCACGATGCCCGTCAGCGGCTGGTTGATCTCGTGCGCGATCGAGACGGTCAGCGCATTCACCGTCGACACGCGCGCCACGTGCGCCAGCTCCGAGCGCGCCCGGTCGACGGCCTCCTCTGCGCGGCGCCGCTCGTCGATGTCGGTCAGCAGCACGCACCAGCGCGCGGGGCGGCCGTCGTCGCCGCGAACCGGGCAGCCGCGGTTGGTGAACCACCGGTACACGCCGTCCGCCCGCCTGAACCGCTGGGTGGTCTCGCAAGGTGTGCCTGACGCGATTGACCGGCTGAAGACGTCGACGACGTGCGGCCTGTCGTCGGGGTGGACGATGTCGTTCGTCGTCCACCGCCTGAGCTCGTCGAGAGGGCGGCCGAAGTAGTCGAACAGCTGCCTGTTGACCGTCGCGACCTCGCCCGACGCGGTGAGGAGCGCCACCAGGCCGGGGATGTTGTCGACGATGAGCGTCGCGGCGTGCGCCGGGCCACGCCCGTCCCGTCCGTGGTGGTCGCTCGTCATGACGCCGTTCGCCGCGTGGTGTCCTGGATGCACACACTATAGGCGCATCCGGACACCGGCTTGCGGTCTACGTGGCCAGGACCGCGTCGATCTGCCCCATCGCCGCCTTCATGCCTTCCTCCATGCCCATGGCGAGCAGCTGCTCGAGAGCCTCGAGCGAGGGAAAGGTCGTCACCGTCACCATGCGCGTGCCGCCCTCGTGCGGCTCGAAGGTGAACCGCATGTGCATCGTCGGCATGCCTGGAGACGGCCTGCCGTCGGGCCCGAGGAAGCCGTCTGTCACCTCGAAGGAACGGGGGGCGTCGACGCTCAGGAACTCCCAGAAGCCGCGCGACTGCTCGCCGTTCGGCCCGGTCATCACGTACTCGGAGCGTCCGCCGACGGCAAAGTCGTGCCGCTCGAACGTCGCCGGCCATTCCGGCGGGCCCCAGAAGCGCTCGATCTGGCGCGGGTCAGCGTAGGCGGCCCACACGCGCTCGACGGGAGCGGCAAACTGCGCGGTGACGGTCATCGTGAGCTTCCGGGTGTCCTTGCTGATGTCTACGATCGGCATGCGGTTCTCCTTGGGGCGTCGTGGTGAGCCACGCGTCCAGGCGGTCGACGCGCTCGCGCCAGCGCTGCTCGAACTGCTCAAGCAGCCGGGTGGCGCGGCGCACCGTCTCGAGGTTGCCGGCCACGCGCGACGCGCGCCCGTCGCGCCGCTTGGTCACCAGGCCCGCCCGTTCGAGGACCGCGACGTGCTTCTGTACCGCGGCAAACGACATGTCGTAGCGCGCGGCCAGCTCGCTCACCGACGCGTCGGCCGACATGACGCGCGCGAGGATGTCGCGCCGCGTCGCGTCGGCGAGCGCGCCGAACAGCTGGTCGAGCTCACGGGCGGCCCACTGCTGACCTACAACCATCTGGTTGTGTATCGTAGCACGCGGCCGCCAGTCTCTCCAGCCGGGCAGTGCTATCGTTCAGGCGGATCCTCACGTCGCGGGTACGACCCCGATGTCAGGCACGACCATCGCGCTGCTGCCCTTCGAGAACCTCTCCGGAGACCCCGCGCAGGACGTGATCGCGCGCGGCCTGAGCCTCGATCTCGCCGTCGAGCTGTCGCGGTTCGCGACGCTCGACGTCATCCCGCCGACGTCAGCCGCCCAGGTCGTCAGCATGGGCGGCAGCCGGCGGACCACCACGCCGATGTTCATGCTGACGGGCGGCGTGCGGCGGCAGGACGACCGTATCCGCATCTCCGTGAGCCTGACCGAGACCGCGAGCGGCGTACAGGTGTGGGGCGACAGGTACGAC
>CAYSHC010000074.1:18089-19775 GCA_964430855.1 uncultured Vicinamibacteraceae bacterium | reverse complement strand
CGGGCGTCCGGACGGCACGGGCGTGGCCATCGCCAACATGGCGCTCGGCCTCTTCAGCAACTACGCCGAGCTCGGCCAGCGCAACTTCACGAAGTGGCGCGCGAAGGCCGTGGATCTCTTCGTCCAGGATTCCTGGCGCCCGACGAGCAAGCTGACCATCGAGGGCGGGTTCCGTTACGTGTACTGGCCGCCGTGGTACTCGACGACCAACAACATCTCGAACTTCGACCCGCGCTTCTACGACGCGAACAACGCCGCGGTGATCGACCCGGCCACGGGCCGCATCGTCAGCGGGCCGCGCTACAACGGCGTGGTGCTGCCGGGTGACGGCTTCCGCGGCGACGCCGCCAACTCCGTCATCGCCAATGATCCCGAGGTGCTGGCGCTGTTCCGCGGCGTGCCGCGCGGGTTCTCCGAGACGCATGCGAACGTGTTCGAACCGCGCGGCGGCGTGTCCTATGCCTGGGACGACAAGACGGTGCTGCGGGTGAGCGGCGGCATCTTCCACAACCGCGTGACGCTGAACGACTCGACGCTGCTCGGTGGCAACCCGCCGTTCCAGCCCCAGGCGACGGTGGCCAACGGCCTCGTCGACAACCCGGGCGGCGCCGCGGGCGGCGTGAACGCGGCGGCCGACCTGCCCATCGGCATCAACGGCCAGGATCCGGTGTTCAAGCACCCGACGTCGTACATGTGGTCGGCGGGCGTGCAGCGCGAGATCCCGTTCGGCTTCGTCGTCGACGTGGCCTACGTCGGGCGTCGCGGCCTGTACCTCCAGCGGGAGCGCAACATCAACCAGCTGCCGCTCGGCACGCTGCACGAGAACCCCGGCGTCAACATCGCCGCGCTGCGCCCGTACAGGGGCTACGGCGTCATCCGCATCTCGGAGAACGCCGGCAAGTCGATGTACAACAGCCTGCAGATCTCGGCCGACCGCCGGTACACCAACGGCCTGAAGGTGGGCTTTGCCTACACCCTCAGCAAGTCGACCGACAATGCGAGCGACAAGCGCAACGTGCTGTGGAATACGTACGACGACACCCTCTACGAGGGGCCGTCGAGCTTCGACCGCCGGCACGTGATGAACTTCTATTACATCTACGACCTGCCGTTCTGGCGTGAGCAGGACACGATGCTGAAGAACCTGCTCGGCGGGTGGCAGATCTCGGGGGCCACGTTCATGCGCTCGGGCACGCCCTTCAGCGTGTCGCAGTCGGCGCAGGACATCGCCGGCGTGGGCGACGCGGGCTTCGGCCAGCCGTGGAGCGAGACCGGCACGGCCAGCGTCAAGCACGTGCTCTACGACGGCACGCCCGAGAGCGTGGCGCTCGACACGAGCGTGTTCGTCCGACCGGCCGACGGCACCTGGGGGAACTCGCCGCGCAACAAGTACTACAACCCCGGCCAGGTGCAGTGGGATCTCGCGCTCTTCAAGAACTTCAATCTCGGCGGCACGCGCCGGGCGCAGTTCCGGGCCGAGATCTTCAACTTCCCGAACCACCCGAACCTGAACGGCATCGACGGCAACCCGCTCAGCGGCAACTTCGGCCGCATCACGAGCAAGGACGGCAGCCGTCGCGACGTCCAGCTCAGCCTGCGGTTCCTCTTCTAGAAGTAACGACCACGGGACGGCCGCCCCCGCCATGGGGGCGGCCGTCGGACCGCGCACCGCGGACCGCGCACCGC
>CAYSHC010000074.1:10108-17989 GCA_964430855.1 uncultured Vicinamibacteraceae bacterium | reverse complement strand
CGGACCGCGCACCGCGGACCGCGCACCGCTCGCGGCGTGCCGCGCACGACGGCCCTGACCAGCCGACCCGTCCCGGTGGTAGTCTTGTGCCGCACGTGCAGATGCCTCCCTGTTCCTTTCGTCCGCTGCTACCGACGGCGCTGCTCGTCGGGGCCGCTGCCGCCTGGCTCACGGCGCAGGCGCCCGCCCCTGAGGCCGCCCCGCCGGCGTCGACCGAGGCGCCCCCGAGCTACACCGAGACCATCCCCGGCTCGGACGTGACGTTCGAGATGATCGGGATCCCCGGCGGCACCTTCACGATGGGCAGCCCGCCCGACGAAGACGGTCGCGAGCCCGACGAGGGCCCCCAGGTGCAGGTGACGGTCGCACCCTTCTGGATGGCGGCCCATGAGGTGACCTGGGACGAGTTCGACAGGTTCGCCTTCATCGGCAACAAGGGCGTGCGCGCGATCGACCTGCCGCCCGACGCGGCCGACGCGCTCACGCGCCCGACGCTGCCGTACGGCGACGAGGCGCGCGGTTTCGGGAAGGGCCGCCAGCCGGCCATCGACGTCACGTGGCACGGCGCGATGGCCTACTGCGCCTGGCTCTCGGAGCAGACGGGCAAGACGTACCGGTTGCCGACGGAGGCCGAATGGGAATACGCGGCGCGGGCCGGCGACACCGGCGCCGCGCCTGCGGACCTCGACGCCGTGGCCTGGCACCGCGACAACGCCGACTTCCGGCCACAGCCCGTCGCCACGAAGAAGCCCAACGCCTTCGGCCTCTACGACATGCTCGGCAACGTCGCCGAGTGGACCATCGAGGCATACCGCGCCGACAGGTACACCATCCTCGCCGGCATGGACCAGCCGGTACGCCGCCCTGTGCTGCTGCCGGGGCCCGAGCGGTACCCGCACGTCACGCGCGGCGGCTCGTTCGAGGACCGTCCCGGCCAGCTCCGTTACGCCAACCGCTTCCCGTCGTCCGAGGAGTGGAGCCTGCGTGACCCCCAGCAGCCGAAGAGCATCTGGTGGCACACCGACGCGTGGTTCGTTGGCCTCCGCGTCGTGCGCGCCGTCGACGAGCAGCCGGAGCTGCGCGACGTCAGGTCGCAGATCACGAGGGAAAGCCGGTAGGCCGGCGAGCGGTAACCGGGCAGCCAGCGGCAAGGGGCAAGCGGTTAGCGGTTAGCGGTTATAGTGACGCCTGAGGTTCCAGCAATGTCCGAACACACCACATCACGACGTGACTTTCTGAAGACGACGACTGCGGCGGCCGTCGGGACGGGGGTGGCCGGTTGGGGCCTGATTCCCGGCGCCTACGCCCAGGGCAGCGACGAGATCCGCATCGGCCTCATCGGCGCCGGCGGCCGGGGGACCGGCGCGGTGTCCGACGTGTTCAAGGGCCATCCGCAGGGCGGCATCCGCCTCGTGGCCATCGGCGACGTCTTCGCCGACCGCCTGGCCGACAGCCGCAAGCGGCTCGCCGAGCAACACGGCGAGGCCGCCACGGTGCGCGACGACCACGCCTTCAGCGGCTTCGACGCCTTCGAGAAGGTGCTCGCCACCGACATCAACTACGTGATCCTCGCCTCGCCGCCAGGATTCCGTCCGCAGCACCTCGAGGCGGCCATCGCGGCCGGCAAGCACATCTTCACCGAGAAGCCCATCGCGGTGGACGCGCCCGGCGTGCGCAAGGTCCTCACACTGGCCGAGCAGGCTTCGGCGAAGAACCTGTGCGTCGTCGCGGGCACCCAGCGCCGGCACCAGCACGGCTACCTCGACACGATGCGCCGCATCCACGACGGCGCCATCGGCGACATCGTCGCGGCCCGCTGCTACTGGAACCAGGGCTTCCTCTGGAAGCGCGATCGCCAGGCCTCGTGGAGTGACATGGAGTGGCAGCTGCGCAACTGGCTGTACTTCACCTGGCTGTCGGGCGATCACATCGTCGAGCAGCATATCCACAACATCGACGTCATCAACTGGGCGAAGCAGGGCCACCCGGTGCGCGCGGTCGGCATGGGCGGCCGCCAGGTCCGCACCGACAAGGCCTATGGCCACATCTACGACCACTTCGCCATCGACTACGAGTACGAGGACGGCACGCACCTCATGAGCATGTGCCGCCAGATCGACGGCTGCGCCAACAGCGTCAGCGAGGCGCTCGTCGGGACGAAGGGCACCTGCCAGGTGGACCGCTACGAGATCCGCGGCGCCACGACGTGGAAGGGCGAGCGCGACCCGATCAGCCCGTACGTGCAGGAGCACATCGACCTGATCGCCCACATCCGCAAGGGCGAGCCGATCAATGAGCTGAAGCAGGTCGCCGAGTCGACGATGACGGCGATCATGGGCCGCGAGTCGGCCTACACCGGCAGGGCGCTCACATGGGACGAGGCCCTCAACGCCACCGAGTCGATCGTCCCGACGACGCTGGCGATGGGGCCGATTCCGACGCCGCCTGTGCCGATGCCGGGGAGCGGATCCTAGGTCATGCCTCATGCTTGATGCCTGATGCGTGATGCCTCGGGCTTGAGGCGTGATGCTCGCAGAGGCGGCAAGCGGCAGGCGATGACCGGCAAGCGTTTGGCGGTTAGCATTTGCGGTTCACCACGGAGTGTGCGGGATGCCGAGGTTCGTGCGATGGAGTGTCGCCCTGTCATTGCTGGCCGCCGTGTCGGCGGTGCCGGCCTGCCACGCGGGCGCCCCTGGCGACATCGACGAGGGACAGGGCCTGGTGGCCGCGCTCGCGGCGCAGCAGCGGCCGCGCGTGCTGTACCTGACACACTCGGCAGGGTTCGTCCATGACGTGCTGCCGCACTCCGAGCGCGTCCTCGAGCGTCTGGGTGAGGCGCAGGGTTGGGACGTCGTCGTGAGCAAGGACGTCGGCCTGCTGACGGCGTCGACGCTGAAGGACTACGCCGCGGTGGTGTTCTACACGACGGGCGAGCTGCCCATCACCGAGCAGCAGAAGGCCGAACTGCTCGCGTGGCTGCGCGGCGGGGGCGCGCTGGTCGGCGTGCACAGCGCCACCGACACGTTCTACGAGTGGCCGGAGTACGGCGAGATCATGGGCGGGTACTTCGACAACCATCCCTGGCACGAGGAGGTCGGCGTCATCGTCGAGGACCGCGAGCACCCGTCCACGAAGCACCTGCCGGAGCGTTTCCGGATCACCGACGAGATCTACCAGTTCAAGTCGTGGTCACGCGACAACGTCCACGTGCTCATCCGCCTCGACCCCGATACGGTCGACCTGACCAAGAAGGGCGTCAACCGCACCGACAGGGACTTCGGCCTGTCGTGGACGAACACGTACGGCGAGGGCCGCAGCTTCTACACGGCCTTCGGTCATCGCGAGGAAGTGTGGAACGACCCGCGGTTCCAGACCCATCTCATCGAGGGCATCCGCTGGGCCATGAACCGGTAGGGACCGCTCGCCGAGCTGTCCCGCGCGCGGTAGGGACGGCCCACCGGGCCGTCCATCGGAGACGCGTATGAAGACACACACCCTGATGCACACGACACTCGCCCTGGTGCTGTCGGCCGGCGTCGCCGGGCTCGGCGCCCAGGAGTCGCAGCCGGCGAAGGCGAAGGAGCAGTCGAAGGAGGCGGGCAGCGCCATCAAGGACGCCGCGAAGGAGACGGGCAAGGCCGCCGCGGAGGTGGGCAAGACCATCGGCGCCGCCGCCGTGGGGGTGGCCAAGGGCACCGTCGCTGCCGGCAAGGCCATGAAGGACGCCGTCGCCAACGAGCTGTCTGCCGAGGAGAAGCGGGACGGCTGGGTGCTGCTGTTCAACGGCACGTCGCTCGACGGCTGGCGCAGCTACTCGTCGGCGACGCCGCCGGACGGGTGGACCGTGAAGGACGGCATCCTCGCGCGGACCGGCTCGGGCGGCGACCTGATGACCGTGGGCCAGTACGCCAGCTTCATCCTGGACCTCGACTACCGGATCTCCGAGGGTGGCAACAGCGGGATCATGTACCGCGTCACGACCGAGGGCGAGCGCCCGTACCACTCGGGGCCCGAGTACCAGATCCTCGACAACGAGCGGCACCCCGACGCGAAGAACGGCCGCGACCGCTTCGCGGGTGCCAACTACGCCCTGCATCCGCCAGAGAAGGACGCCGGCAACCCGGCGGGGCAGTGGAACAACGCGCGCATCGTCGTCAGGGGCAACCACGTGGAGCACTGGCTGAACGGCGAGCGCGTGGTCAGCTACGAGCTGGGCAGCGACGACTGGAAGCGCCGCGTCGCCGCGAGCAAGTTCGCCGAGTGGCCCATCTACGGCAAGGCCCCGCGCGGCCACATCGTCCTCCAGGATCACGGCGACCTCGTCGAGTTCCGCAACATCAAGATCAAGGTGCTCGAGTAACCCATGAATCTCTCCGTCAGAATCCGTCTGTCCCTCATGATGTTCCTCACCTACTTCGTGTGGGGCGCCTGGTACGTGACCATGGGCGCGTACCTCAACGGAGCGTTGCAGTTCGACGGCCAGCAGATTGGCCTGGCCTACGGCGCAACGGCGCTGGCGGCCATCTTCTCGCCCTTCTTCGTGGGCATGGTGGCCGACCGGTTCTTCCCGACGGAACGGATCATGGCGGTGCTGCACCTCGTGGGGGCGGTGCTGCTCTACTGGGTGTCCACGCTGGCCGACTTCAACGTGTTCTACCCGGTGCTCATCGCCTACACGCTCTGCTTCATGCCGACGCTGGCGCTGGCCAACTCCCTGTCGTTCCACCAGATGACCAATCCCGACAAGGAGTTCCCCGCCGTGCGCGTCCTCGGCACGCTCGGCTGGATCATCGCCGGCTACACGCTGGACATCTTCGGCCTGACGACAAACGAGGGCATGTTCCACCTGGCAGCCGGCGCGTCGCTGCTGCTCGGGCTGTTCAGCTTCGTGCTGCCGCACACCCCGCCGCCGCAGAAGGGCACGGCCATCACGGCGCGTGACGTCCTGGGCCTCGACGCGCTCGCGCTGCTGAAGGAGCGCTCGTTTCTCGTGTTTGTCATCGGGTCCTTCCTGATCTGCATCCCGCTGCAGTTCTATTACGCCTTCACGGCCGCGTACTTCGTCGAGGAGGGCATGACGGCCGTCCCGAGCAAGATGGGCTTCGGGCAGTGGTCGGAGTTCGGCTTCCTGCTGATCATGCCGCTGCTGTTTGCGCGGCTCGGCGTCAAGAAGATGCTGCTCATCGCGATGGTCGCGTGGACGGCGCGCTACGTGCTGTTTGCGTTCGGCAACGCCGGGCCCCTCGTGTGGATGTTCTACATCGGCATCCTGCTGCACGGCATCTGCTACGACTTCTTCTTCGTCACCGGGCAGATCTACGTCGACCAGCGCGCGCCGAAGCACCTGCGCGGCGCCGCGCAGGGGTTCATCGCGTTTGTCACGCTCGGCGTGGGCATGTTCATCGGCTCGTGGCTCTCGGGCCGCATCGTCGACGCCTACACCAACGCCGCCGGCGTGAAGGACTGGGAGTCGATCTGGCTGTGGCCGGCCGGCATGGCCGTGGGCGTGCTCGTGCTGTTCGCGCTCTTCTTCAGGGACAACGGCCGCACCGAGACGCCGGCCGCCTGACACCACGATGGGTTCCGTCCGCCTGCCGATCTACCTCGACTACCACGCCACGACGCCCGTGGACCCGCGGGTGTTCGAGGCGATGGTGCCGTATTTCACGGAGGTGTTCGGCAACCCGGCGAGCGGCAGCCACGCGTTCGGGCTCCAGGCGCGCGCGGCTGTCGAAGCCGCGCGCCGCGCCATCGCCGAGAGCCTTCACGGCGCACCGGGCGAGATCGTCTTCACCTCCGGCGCCAGCGAGTCGAACAACCTCGCCATCAAGGGCGTGGCCAGGCTCTGCGGGGCGCGGGGCGCGCACATCGTCACGGCCGCCACCGAGCACAAGGCCGTCCTGAACGCCTGTCGTGCCCTCGAGGCCGACGGCTACGCGCTGACCGTCCTGCCGGTGGAACCGGACGGGCGGATCGACCCCGCCGCCGTCGGCGCCGCGCTGCGCGACGACACCGTCCTCGTGTCGCTGATGCACGCCAACAACGAGATTGGCGTCATCCACGACATCGCGGCCATCGCGGCGTTGTGCCACGAGCGCGGCGTGCTCCTGCACAGCGACGCCACGCAGTCGCTGGGAAAGGTCCCGATCGACGTCCGGACGCTCGGCGCCGACATGATCTCGATGAGCGGGCACAAGATCTACGGGCCCAAGGGCGTCGGCGCGCTGTACGTCCGCAAGCCGTGCCGCGTGGCGCCGCTCATCGACGGCGGCGGGCACGAAGGCGGCCTGCGCAGCGGCACCCTCAACGTGCCCGGCATCGTCGGCCTCGCGAAGGCGGTCGAGCTCGCGGTGACGCACCTCGACGAGGACATGCGGCACGCCCGCCGGCTGCGCGACCGGCTGTGGGACGCGCTGCGCGCGGCGTGCCCCCAGGTGGTCCTCAACGGGCCGGCAATACCGGACGTCGAAGGCCGCCGGCTCGCGAACAACCTCAACGTCAGCGTGCCGGCGGCCGCGGGAGAGGCGCTGCTGGACGCGCTCGGCTCGGTCGCCATCTCGACGAGCTCGGCCTGCTCGAGCGAGGCGGGCGAGACGTCGCACGTGCTCGCGGCGCTCGGGCGTCCGGCCTCGGGGCTGGTGTCGATGCGCATCAGCGTGGGCCGGCAGACGACCGACGCCGAGATCGACTATGTGGTGGCGTGCATCGGGCGCGCCGCCATTCCCGCGTGACGCACGCGGATCCCACCCCCTCCCCCGGGGACCTCACGTAAGAAGGAACTTTCCACAATGAACCGTCGAGCCTTCCTGGGCGCCGCAGGCGCCACCGCCGCCACCACCGTCCTGCCGTCCGCCGCGTCCGCGGCGCTGCTGCCGCAGGGCGCTGCCGCCACGCCCCGGCCCCGCGTCAAGCTGGGTATCTCGTCGTACTCGTACTGGCACTTCCGGCCCGTCAACCAGCGCTACCCGATCGAGCGTGTCATCGACCACGCCGCCGAGCTCGGCGTCGAGGGCGTCGACATCCTGCACCGGCAGATGCAGAGCGAGGACAACGCCTACCTCCAGAAGCTGAAGAAGCACGCCTTCGTGAACGGCGTCGACCTCATCGCGCTGTCCATCCACCAGGGCTTCGTCTATCCCGACGCCGCGGAGCGGAAGAAGAACGTCGAGCACACCATCAAGTGCATGGAGCTGTGCTACGCGATGGGGATCCCGTGCCTGCGCCTGAACACAGGGCGCTGGAACACCACGAAGTCGTTCGACGAGCTGATGGCCAACAAGGGTATCGAGCCGAACCTGCCTGGCTATACCGACGAGGACGGCTTCGGGTGGGTGATCGGCTCGATCGAGGAACTGCTGCCGACGGCCGAGAAGCTGGGCGTGCTGCTCGCGCTGGAGAACCACTGGGGCCTCGGCCGCACCGCCGAAGGCGTGCTGCGCATCGTCAACGCCGTCAACTCGCCCTGGCTTGGCGTGCTGGCCGACACGGGCAACTTCCTCGAGAACCAGTACGAGCAGTTCGAGGCGCTGCTGCCGAAGACCGTGTTCGTGCAGGCCAAGACCTACGAGGGCGGCGGCGAGTGGTACAGCCTCGACATCGACTACACGCGCATCGCGAAGATGCTGGCAGCCCACAACTACCGCGGGTACGTGTCGCTCGAGTTCGAGGGCAGGGCGCCCGCGGCGACCGCCGTCCCCAGGGCGATTGCGGAACTGCGGCGCGCCTTCGCCCGGTAGGGACGGCCGTCCCGGCCCTTGACGCCTTCCGCTACCAATGATCTCTGTCGCCCGGTAGGGACGGCCGTCCCGGCCGTCCTTGATGCCTTCCGAGCCAAGGATCTCTGGAGGACGGCTTGGGGACGGCTCGGAGGACGGCTCGGAG
>CAYSHC010000074.1:0-10008 GCA_964430855.1 uncultured Vicinamibacteraceae bacterium | reverse complement strand
GGACGGCTCGGAGGACGGCTCGGAGAGCCGTCCCTACCTGTGTGTCAGTGGCGCGCGAAGATGGTGGTCTTGCCGTCGGCCGTGAACGCGAGGGTGTCGTACCGCTGCGGTGTCGGGTGCTCCATGCCAGGCGAGCCGAGCGGCATGCCCGGCACCGCGATGCCCTTCACCGCTGGCTTCTCGGCGAGCAGCTTCTTCACGTCGGCCGCAGGCACATGGCCCTCGACGACATAGCTCCCGACGAGCGCCGTGTGGCAGGAGAGCAGCGGCTGCGGGATGCCGTGCTGCGCCCGGATCGGCGCCAGGTCGTCGCGATTCTGGGCCACGACGGTGAAGCCGTTGGCCTGAAGGTGCTCCACCCACTTGGTGCAGCACCCGCACGTCGGCGTCTTGTAGACGACGATAGTGGGCGTGGCAGACTGCGCGGTGACGAGAACGCCGGCGGTGACCCCGAAGACGAGGACGGCGGCGGCGACGGCGAAGCGGATCGTGGTCATCGGCGGCGAGATCTCCTCGGACGAGTATAGTCGGTCGCTCAGCGTGGCAGCGGGTCGGCCATGTCGGCTGCCACCCACGTGACCGCCGCGATGCCAGCCACCGCCTTGCCGATCTCGCGCGGCTCGATGCGCTCCACCGTGTCGGCCGGGGTGTGGTGGATCTGGAAGTAGCGGTCCGTGTCGCCGAGGAGCGCCATCATCGGGACGTCGCCCTGCCTGGCGATCGGGCCGATGTCCGCGCCGCCCCCGCCGCCCGCCAGCGCGGGAAACCCGATCGGCGCCAGTTGCGCCACGACGTCCTCCATCAGGCGCCGCGCGCGCTCGCTGCCCGTGAAGCCCAGGCGCATCGGGTCGAACACGCCGCTGTCGGACTCGAGCGCCAGCACGTGCTGTCGCGCGACGTGCGCGTGCGCGTCGCGATAGGCGAGGGCGCCCCGCAGGCCGTTCTCCTCGTTGGTGAACAGCACGACGCGGATCGTCCGGCGCGGCCGGAGCCCCGCCGCGAGGATCAGCCTTGCCGCTTCCCACGTCGCCACGCATCCGACGCCATCGTCGGAGGCCCCGCCGGCCGGGTCCCACGAATCGAAATGACCGCCGACGAGCACCACCTCCCCGGGCCGCTCGCGGCCCGGGATCTCGGCGACGACGTTGGCCGACGGCACGTCGCCGTGCATCTGCCCTGTCAACGTCAGCCGCAGCATGACCTCGGCGCCCCGCGCGGCGAGGCGTGCGAGGCGGTTGGCATCCTCGATGGGAATCGCGGCCGCCGGAATCTTCGGGGTGTTGTCGGCGTAGCCCATCCCGCCGGTGTGCGGCGTGCGCAGGCCCATGGGCCCGACCGAACGCACGAGCGCCGCGACGGCGCCCGCGCGCGCCGCCTGCACCGCGCCCGTCGAGCGGTAGACCACGGTCTGTCCGTATCCCGAGAACGGCACGTCGAACAGGACGATCCGGCCGCGGGCCTCGGAGGCGCGGCGGTGCAGCTCGTCGAACGAACTGACGACCATGAGGGGAGCGGTCACGCCCTCCGGCGGCGTCGGCACGCTGCCGCCGAGGCCCAGGACGACGAGCGGCGACGGCACCGGGCTGACGATCTCGAGGCGCTCGTCACCCCGTACCCAGCGTGGCGCTGTCACGGCCTCGGTGCGGACCTCCGGGAAGCCGTCGGCACGCATCCGCTCGATGGCCCACTCGATGGCAAGCTCCAGGTTGCGCGAGCCGGTGAGGCGTCCGCCGAACGTATCGCACAGCTCGGCGAGCCGGTCCCAGGCCGCGCTGCCGCCACGCGTTGCCTCGTCGGCGAGACGCTGCATCGTGGGCACATGGGGATCGAGCCAGGGCGGAGGCGTTGGCGCCCGGCGCGAAGACCGGGCCTGGAGCTTCGCCGCGACGCCCGAGACCGCCGTCACGGCCGCGGCATGGCCAAGGAACCGTCGTCGTGTAGGCATGTGATGACGCATGGGGTCAGGGGGCGGCACTCGCCATGCGCAGGGGCGAGGCGCCGGTGGCGCCGGCTGGCGGCGCGACGCCCAGGAGATCGGTGACGAGCGGCGCCACGTCGATGGCCCTGACGGCGGGCCACTCGGCGGCGGCAGGCAGCGCCGGGCCCGCCGCGATGAGCACCCCCTGCATCTCACGGCGCGTCCCGAGGAAGTTGTGGTCGCCTTTCGGGAACCGGCGGCGGGCGACGGGCTCACCGCGCAGCGCCGACTCGTCCACGGCGTAGCCCTCGGCCAGGCCGTAGCAGGCGTCGGCGCCGGTGGGGCCGCCGAAGCCGAGCGCGCGTCTGTCGGCGTCACCTCGCACGACCTTCGTGACGAGCGGCGCGCCGGTCGCGGGATCGCGCAACGCGCGGAGCGCATCCAGCGCGCGCGACAGCACGGCCTCGCGCCGCGCGGGCGCCACGATCCCGTCCTTCCACTCGGTGCCGTTCACCATCAGGCAATTCCGGATCGGCACGACCTGGGTGCGCGCCACGTCGATGCGCCCCGAGCCATCGAGCACGAGCAGGCCGGCCTGCTGGAGGACGACCCCGGGCCGCACCTCGTGGGTGACGGCGGCCAGGCCATGGTCGCTGACAAACACCAGGTGGTCGTCCGGGGCGGACGCGAGCTCGGCGAACATGCCGACGGTCGCGTCGACGAGCGCATAGCCCCAGCGCCGGAACGGCAGGTAGCGCGGGTCGGCCTGCGACAGGGCGAGGAGGCGATGCTCGAGCTCGTCGGGCAGGCTGGTGTAGGCCACCAACAACCGCGGATCGTAGCGGTGCCACAGCCAGCGGGTATGGGCGTGCACCTGCCGGACGGCAATCTCGATCGTCTCGAGGAACCGTCGCTCCGCGGTGCCGTCGCCGCCCTCGGCCATCGCGGGGCCCAGCGGCGCATCCGGGCGCTCCCAGAGATAGCCGCCCGCGTTGCCGTGAAAGCCGCCGGCTTCCCGCAGCAGGCGGAGCACGTCGTCACGCGTGTCGCGTCCGCCATCGTGGAGTGCCAGCTCGTGGATGGCCGTCTGGTAGAGGACGAAGTCCGCGCCGTCGGGCGTCGCGGCAAACAGCCGGAAGTACACCATCACGGGACCGGCGCCGTCGGCGCGGTCGACGAGCAGCCCGTCGCTGAAATGTCGGGCCAGTGGTCGCCCGTCCAGTGGCGCCGCCGCCTCGGCGGGATGCGCGTCCGCATGGACGGTGCCCGTCGCCTGCGGGCTGCCGATGTGCAGCCGCATGACGCCCGTCGCGTCGCCCGCCCGCTCGAAGCGGCCGTGGAAGCGCAGCGGCCCGACGTCCCATGTGATGCAGGGCCCGTCGGGCGCCTCGCCCGCGCACGTGTCATGCGTCACGTCGGCTGGCCGGATCACGCGGGCCGGCGAGATGACACGTGTCTGGTAGCCGTTCAGAATCACCGGCCGGCTGGCGCCGGTGCCCACGGTGGCCGGGACGAACGGGTAGCTCTGGCTGGCCTGCTGCACGACCGTTCGCACGCCCTGGCGCGCGGCCGTGACCCAGACGGGCTCGGCGCGCAGGTGGTCCGCACGGAAGCCGACGGTGCGCTCGACGATCGTATGGGCCTCGCGCGGGGGAACGGGCATCGTGTTGCCGGAGATGCCGTTGACGTCGCCCCAGGCACCCGTCCACAGGGCCGCATGCGTGTTGGCGGTCGTGCTGGGCGTATGCGGCTGGACGCCGCGCGCGCGGACCCCGCGGGCCGCTAGGGCACGCAGGCGAGGCAGCGCGTCGGCAGCCGGCGAACCGTCTGCCAGCGCCTCGGCGCCGAGGCCGTCGAGGCTGACCAGCACGACGCGTCCTGCCGGGGCTGCCGCCGGCTGCGCCAGGACGGGGGGGCCGGTGGCGATGACGTGCGAGAGAACGAGGAAGGACGCGGCGCGGCGCCACGGCGCCCGGACGCGGAGCAGCATCGGCGGCATCGTAACAAACCCCCGGCGAACCTGGGTCCGCCGGGGGCTCGAGGGACCAGCGCAGAGGGAGGTGTGCGGAAGGTCCCCAAGGCTCAACTGCCGAGCTTCGGCCTGAGCATATGGATACGGTTGAGGTGTGTCAAGGGGGTGAGGACAAGACCCCGGAACCAGCCGCCGGGCGCTCGATTCTGTGGTATCGACCTGGCGTCAGGCCGTCGTAACGCGCCGTTGTGCCGTCGGGCCACGTGACCGTTGCGGTGACGGGACCGTCGTGTCCGCCGAGGCCGACGAGGATGCGGGGATCCGATGCCGAGAGATAGCTGCCGTCGGTGTGCACCCGGTACAGGCGGCCGGACGACGGGCCCGGCGTGAGGGTGACGGTGGCGCCGATCGCGAAGCGGTTGGGGGCGGGCTGCCGGAGCTCGAGCCCGATCCAGTGGTTGCCGGTGGCCGCGGTGTTGCGGAGGACGCGGGCCGGCCCGGCGTTGTTGCTGATCACCGCGTCGGGATAGCCGTCGTTGTCGAGGTCGCCGATGGCAAGGCCGCGGCTGACCTCGAGGTGCGCGAAGGCTGGTCCGGCCGCGTCGCCGGAGATCTCCTCGAGGCGGAAGTCGGGCGTCGCGACGCCGCGCATCAGCTGGTTGCGCTGGCGGAACGGGTTGGGCGTGCCGCGGAGCGCCGGAATCAGGTTCACGGCGCCGTTGACGAGGATCAGGTCGCTCACGCCGTCGTTGTCGGCGTCGAGCCACTCGGTGCCGAACCCGGTCATCGTGGCCGTCGGCTGCGCGAGGCCAATGTCCGCGCGATGGTCCTCGAAGCCGCCCGTGCCGTCGTTGCGATAGAACACGAACGTCTCGCCCACGAGGTTGCTCACGAGGATGTCCTCGTCGCCGTCGGCGTCGGGATCGCCGGCCGCGACGCCCATGCTCCCCTCGGGTCGTCCGGCCGCATTGAACGCGACGCCCGACAGCAGGCCCTCGTCCTCGAACGTGCCGTCGCCCTGGTTGCGCCACAGCTGGCTCGGCGTGGCGTCGTTGGCAACGTACACGTCGAGCCGTCCGTCGAGGTCGAAGTCGCGCACGGCCACGCCGAGGCCGTTGCCGTAGGCGCGCAGGATGCCTGCGGCCTCCGACACGTCCTCGAACGTGCCGTCGCCCCTGTTGCGAAAGAGGCGGTCGGGCACGGGACGGTACGCCTTCGGCGAGCAGTAGTCTCGGGAGCCCGCGGGCTCGGTGCACGGCTTGTTGGACGTCCACGTGAAGTCGACGTAGTTGGTGACGAAGAGGTCGAGGCGGCCGTCGCCGTCGAGGTCGGCAAACGACGCGCTCGTGCTCCAGCGCGTGTCGTCCACGCCGGCGCGATCGGTCACGTCCTCGAACGTGCCGTCGCCTCGGTTGCGCCAGAGCGTGTTCGACCCGATGCCGGTGATGTAGAGATCCACCAAGCCGTCGCCATCGTAGTCGCCCGTCGCGATGCCCATGCCGTAGCCACGCACGACGAGGCCCGCGCGCGCGGAGACGTCGGTGAAGGTCAGCGTGCGCGTGCCATCGGGCGCCACGCGAAGGTCGTTGCGCCACACCTGGTGCAGCAGCGCCCCGGCGTCCTCCTGTCCGCCTTCGTCCCTCGTCCCCACCTTCCCGCTCTGCACGAGGATGACGTCGAGGTCGCCGTCGTTGTCGATGTCGGCGAGCGCGACGCCGGCGCCCATGATCTCGGGCAGGTGGAACTCGCCCGTCGCGCCGTTGTCGTGCACGAAGGTCAGGCCCGTCGCCGCGGTGACCTCGTCAAACCACGGGCGCGGCTGGGCCGCCAGCGACAGACCGGCGGCGAGGCAGGCGAGGACGAGCGTGAGCGGCAGGGCCGGTCGGCGCCGCGTGCGGCGGGAGCGGTCGGTCATCGGGGCTTCCGTGCGCGAAGGGCCGCGAGGTCGCGGGTGATGGTGCGGGCGAGGTCGGCCTGGCCGAACCGCGTCGCGAGCGTCGCGGCTTCCTCGCCCACGCGCACGCCGGCCTCGAGGTTTCCATGGCGGACGTACGCTGCAGACAGCGCGTAGAGATAGCGGGGTGTCTGCGCGTCCACGGGTTCTCGCAGTGTCTCGAGCCTCGCGATCGCCTCCTCGATCCTCCCCGCCTGGATGAGCGCGCGGGCCAGGCCGAAGCGGATGTCACGTTCCGCGGGCGCGGCAGCGACGGCGTCGGTGTAGACCCTGACGGCGTCAGCCGGGCGTCGCAGCAGCTCGAAGGCGAGCCCGAGCCCTGTCAGCGCCTGGGCGTTGGTCGGAGCGAGCGCCACCGCTTCGGTCAGGACGGGGAGCGCCTCTTCGGCCCGCTGCTGCTGGAGCAGCACCCAGCCCCACGTGCGATGCGCCTCCGCGGCGTGGCCCGGATCGGCGGCCGCCGCACGATAGTGCTGCTCGGCCCGCGCGACGTTGCCCGTGCGCGCGTAGAGGCTGATGAGGTTGACGTGCGCCTGCCCGAACCCGGGGTTGCGCTCGAGCGCCGCCTCGTGCAGCCGGATGGCCTCTGCCGCGGCCGCGTCGCCTCCGGCGCCCGCCGCCGTGCCTGCGGTCGACACGCCGCGCTGGAGCAGCGCCGCCGCGTCGGTGCGGACCTCGTCGAGGCGCGCGCGCCAGGGATCCGGCGGCACGGGCCAGCACGTGAGGCACTGCTGCTGCCGCTGGAGCGACAGCCGCGCGCCCTCGCGGTCGCCCGCGCGACGCTGCAGTTGGGCAAGCGCGTAGTGCGCGCCCCCGAAGTCCGGGAACAGCGCGACGGCCTGCTCGAACGCCTCGCGCGCCCCGCCGATGTCGCCGGCCGACTGGCGCACGCGGCCCATGCCGTACCAGGCCGCAGGCGCGGCTTCGGGGTGCGTCGTCAGCGGTTCGTACACCGAGCGTGCCGCGTCGATATCGCCGGCATCCAGCGCCGCATCGGCGTAGCGAAGCGCGACGAGGGCGTTGTCCGGGGCGAGGTCGCGCGCGCGGCCGTACTGCCGCGCGGCCTCCGCGTGCAGCCCTCGCCGCGTCGCGAGCATCCCGCCGAAATACCACCAGTCGATGGCCGACGGGGCGAGCGCCTGGGCGCGCGCATACGCGGCGGCGGCGGCCTCGAACTCTTCCCACGCGTGGAGTGTCAGCGCCAGGCGGCCCACCGCGTCGGCGCTCGACGGCTCCGCGGTAACGGCGGCCAGCGCGGCGGCGATCTGGTCGCGCGCCTCGTCGGGGTAGCGCGCCAGGTCCGGCGTCGGAAGCGGCGGCGGTGCCTGCGGGGCGGCGATCACCGCCGGGACCTCGGGGGATGCCCCGCCCGCGGCGATGGACGCGAAGGCGGCCGCGGCGATCGCGACGGCCCTTGTGACGCGGCTGCACACGGGTCCGTTATAGCACCTGCCTCCGCGGGCGGCACCCACGGCTGGGGTATGCTGCGGCCGTTCCAGGATCCATTCGCGGAGAGCCTTAGCGATGCCGAGCGATCGTCGAGAGTTCCTTCGGCTGGCTGCCCAGGCGGCCGGTGCCGCTTCCGTGGCCGCCTCGTGGCCGGCCCCCATCCTGCGCGCGCTCCAGGTGCCGGCCGACGTCAGGACCGGCACCATTCGCGACGTGGCCCACATCGTCATCCTGATGCAGGAGAATCGATCGTTTGACCACTACTTCGGCACGCTGCGCGGCGTGCGCGGCTTCGGCGACCGGCACCCGGTGCCGATGTCGGGCGGCCGCACCGTCTGGCAGCAATGGGACGGCGAACGCGAGCTGCTCCCGTATCACCTCGATACCGAGACGACGAGCGCGCTGCGCGTGCCGGTGACGCCGCACGCGTTTGCCGACTCGCAGGCCGCGTGGAACCAGGGCCGGTTCGGTGCCTGGCCGAAGTTCAAGACGCCCTACGCGATGGGCTACTACGAGCGCACCGACATCCCGTTCCAGTTCGCGCTCGCCGAGGCCTTCACGATCTGCGACGCGTACCACTGCTCGATCACGACGGGCACCGACCCCAACCGCATCGTGTTCTGGTCGGGATCCAACTACAACCCGGAGGTGCGCGCGCGGGGCGAGAACTGCACCGAGGACGACTCGGAGCCGAACAACCTGCGCTGCTGGATCAAGGGCCGGATGCCGACGCCGGGCTACACGTACCAGGGGTCGGCGTTCCGGTGGCCGACCATCCCCGACGTCCTCCAGCAACACGGCATCAGCTGGCGCATCTACCAGAACCCCAACGACAACTGGACCGGGGCCATGCACGGCTGCCTGGCGTTCGAGAGCTTCCGCACCAGCGTCCCTGGGTCGCCCATCTACGAGCGTGGGATGCGGCACTGGTCGCTCGAGCACCTCGCAGCCGACGTGAAGGCCGGCACGTTGCCGCAGGTCTCGTGGATCCTCCCGTCGCAGTCATGGTCGGAGCACCCGAGCCCGTCCACGCCCGCGCACGGCGCCGAGTTCACCACGCTCGTCCTCGACGCCCTCACGAGCAACCCGGAGGTCTGGGCGAAGACGGTGTTCTTCCTGACGTTCGACGAGAACGACGGGCAGTTCGACCACGTGCCGCCGCCCGCCGTACCGTCCTACAACCCGGACGGCACGCTGGCCGGCGGGTCCACGCTCGACGTCACCGGCGAGTACTTCCTCGACCCCGGGCGCAAGTATCGTCATCCGGAGGACCCTGACGACGGCCCGCTGCGGCCGTGGGGCCTCGGCCCGCGTGTGCCGATGTACGTCATCTCGCCCTGGAGCAAGGGCGGGTGGGTCAACTCGGAGGTCTTCGACCATACGTCGGTCGGGCAGTTCCTCGAGAAGCGGTTCGGCATCACGATTCCGGCCATCAGCCCGTGGCACAGGGCCGTGTGCGGCGACCTGACGTCGGCGTTCGACTTCGCGACGCCCAACGACCCGGCGATGCCCGAACTGCCGGACGCGCGCGGGGCGTCGGCCATCGTGCTGCAGCACATCCAGCGCCCGATGCCGTATCCGCCGGCACGTCCCGTCGTGCCGCGGCAGGAGCCCGGCGTGCGCCCGTCGCGCGCGCTGCCGTACGAACTGCACGCCGACGCCGCATTCGACGCCGCGGCAGGAACGCTCACCTTCACGTTCCGCAACACGGGACGGGCGGGCGCCGTGTTCCACGTCTACGACAGGCATCACCTCGACCGCGTTCCCAGGCGGTACACCGTGGAGGCAGGCAAGTCCCTGTCGGACTCGTGGCCCGCGCGTGAGGGATGCGATCTCGAGGTGCACGGCCCGAACGGGTACTTCCGCCGCGTCGTGGCGCCGAGCCTGCCGGCCGCCGGCCGGGTACCGGCCACCGTGACCGCCGAGCCGGCGGCGGACGAGGGCCGCCTCGTCATCGTCGTGCGCAACCCCGGCGCAGGAAGGATCGCCGTTACGCTTCGCGACAACGCGTACGGTCACGCCGACGTGGCGCTCGCCGTGGATCCGGGCGACGAAGTCCGCCACGCGTGGCCAACCGAGGACAGCGGCCGCTGGTACGACGTCACCGTGGCGAGCGAGGGCCTGGAGTGGCAGTTCGCGGGACGCGTGGAGACCGGCGCGCCGGGGGTGAGCGATCCCGCTGTCGCTCGGTGAAGTCCGACGCGGTCTTCATGCTTCATGCCTGATGCCTGACGTTGATGCTCGATGGCGGGCATGAGGGATGTCGGGCTGGAGTGTCGGCCCGGCCGCACGAGCGACGGACCGCCGAGGCCGTCCGTCCTGCGCGCCGTTGCGCCGGCTGCGCGTCCAGCCGTGCGCGTGTCGTCGTAACGCGCGCTTCCACGTCGGTGCCCCCGCGAAGTCATGGTGCGTGTCGAACGACTCGCGGCCCTGGGCTGCGTAGTTGGTCTCGCGTGTGTTGCGTTGCGGCGCGGTGCGCGGGAACCGGTAGCCGAGAGCGGTAAGCAGCAAGCGGCAAGCGGAACGGCGTCTGATCGCGGGCACAAAAAAACCGGGGCGGCCATGTCGGCTGCCCCGGTGAAGGTGGGGACGGCCCGGATGGGCCGCCCCGCCGAGTCCGCGTCGCCTAGAAGGCGAAGCGGATGCCCAGCTGAACCGTACGCGGCGCGCGCGCCAGCGACCGGATCCGCATGAAGTTGGGGTCGGTCAGGCCGG
>CAYSHC010000073.1:0-19816 GCA_964430855.1 uncultured Vicinamibacteraceae bacterium | reverse complement strand
TGCGGGGGCGGGATTTGAACCCGCGACCTTTGGGTTATGAGCCCAACGAGCTACCAGGCTGCTCCACCCCGCGTCACCAGCCGCTACGGACACATACGGCCCGCAGCGACTTTCCAAGAATATCACGCGCATCGCGCGCGGTCAAACGGCACGTGCCGGCCCGCGCCTCAGCGCTTCTTCCGGTCCTGACGCAGCTCGGGGGGCGAGGTCGGCGTCGGCGACGGCACGTCGCGCAGGATGACGACCAGCTCGCCGTCCTTCAGCAGCCCGAGGTGCCGGCGCGCCAGCTCCTCGACGGCCGCCGGGTCTTCCTTGAGCCGCCGCGTCTCCTCCCGCAGTGCGTCGTTTGCGTCGTTCAGCCGCTCGAGCGCGGCCTCGTCCCGCGCGATCTCCTGCCGCAGCCGCTCGTTCTCGAGCAGCCCCCCCTGGCCGAACACGCCGTCCACCAGCGACAGCACGACCACCCCGGCGGCGCCGAAGCGCACGACGCGCCCGACGACGCCGCGTCCCTGCTGGCCTGCCTGCCGGCGAGGCCTCACGGTAGACTGACGCACTGGAGTGGGTGGCACCGGCGACTCGCCCGGACGATACAGGAAACCATGAACGCAGACAAGAACCCGTCACGCGAAACGCCCGGCACGCCCGTGTCTGCGGCGACGGCCGGGCTGGTGCTCGTGCTCACCACGTGGCCCGCCGGCGCTCCGCTCGAGACCATCGCGCAGCAGCTCGTGCGCGACGGCCACGGGGCCTGCGTGACCATCCTGCCGCCGCACCGCTCCGTCTACCGCTGGCAGGGCGCCGTCGAGCACGCCGACGAGCAGCAGCTGCTCATCAAGACCACGCGCGCGCGGGTGCCGGCGCTTCAGGCCGCGGTCCACGCGGCCCACCCCTACGAGGTGCCCGAGTTCCTGGTGCTGTCGATCGAGGCGGCCAGCGAGGCCTACGGCCGCTGGATCGTGGACGGCTGAGCCGTCCGCCGGCCCGGCGCCGGGCAGCCGGCGCTTACGCGTGCGCGATGGCCTGGTCGAGGTCGGCCTTGAGGTCCTCGACGTCCTCGATGCCCACCGAGATCCGCACGAGGCTGTCGGTGACGCCGAGCGCCATCCGCCGCTCCACCGGCACCGACGCGTGCGTCATCGTCGCGGGGTGCGAGATGAGGCTCTCGACGCCGCCGAGGCTCTCGGCCAGCGCGAACAGGCGCACCTTCTCGAGCACCGCCTTCGCACGCGCGTGCGTGCCCATGTCGAAGGCGATCATCCCGCCGAAGCCGTGCATCTGCCGGCGCGCGAGCGCGTGCTGCGGGTGGTCGGGCAGCCCGGGGTAGTACACGCGCTCGACGCGCGGGTGCTGCGCCAGGTACTCCGCAATCGCCTGGCCGTTGGCGTTGTGCGCCGCCATGCGCACCGCGAGCGTCTTGGTGCCGCGCAGGACGAGCCACGCGTCGAAGGGCGACAGGATGGCGCCCGCGGCGTTCTGGTAGAACTTCAGGAACTCGACGTGCTCGTCGTGCTTGACCACCACGATCCCGCCGACACTGTCGCTGTGCCCGTTCAGGTACTTCGTCGTGCTGTGCAGCACGATGTCGGCGCCGAGGCGCAGCGGCTGCTGGAGCGCCGGGCTGGCGAACGTGTTGTCGACCACCACCCACGCGCCGCGCGCGGCCGACAGGTCGGCCACCGCCTGCAGGTCCGTGAGCCCGAGGATGGGGTTGGTCGGCGTCTCGAGGAACACCATACGCGTCGCCGGCGTGAACGCCGCCTCGACGGCCTCGAGGTTGCCCGTGTCCACGTAGGAGAACTCGAGGCCCGTCTTGCGGAGCACGCGCTCGAACAGCCGGTAGGTGCCGCCGTACGTGTTGTCGGTGACGATGACGTGGTCGCCGGGGGAGAGCAGGGCCATCACCGCCTGGATGGCGGCCATGCCGGAGGCGAAGGCGAACCCGGCCGTCCCGGCCTCGAGCGCCGCGAGGTTCGCCTCGAGCGCCGACCGCGTCGGGTTGGCCGTGCGGGCGTACTCGTAGCCCTTGTGCCGGCCCAGCCCCTCCTGGACGTACGTGGACGTCTGGTAGATGGGCGTGATGATCGCGCCCGTCGCCGGGTCGGGCTCCTGGCCGGCGTGGATGCAGATCGTGGAAAAACGGGCGCTCGGGTCGATGTGCACGGCGGTCTCGCTCCGAGTCGGATGGTATCATCTCGAAGCGTTCCACCCGGGTTCCACCCTACCGTCCCATGGCCGGTCCACGCGGCGACGCCTTGAAGCATCTCGACGATCGCCGTCACGTGCTCGACGGCCAGCAACGAATCGGCCTCCAGCCGCTGCCGCCGCTGCGCGCGCTGCTGCTGCAGCACTGGGCCGGACGGCTGCTCATCGGCGGCGTCGCGCTCCGCCTGCTCATCTGGATCCTCCAGCGCCTCGTCGAGACCGGCCCGGCCGTGGACAGCCTCCGCAAGATGGCCAGCCTCGGCGCGGCCGTCGGCGCGTCGATGATCGCGTGGCGGCTGTCGGCCGTGCTGCGCCAGCGGCTGCTGTGGCGCGTCCGCCGCAAGCTGGTGCTGTCGTACGTGTTCATCGGCCTCGTGCCGGTGTTGCTCATCGTCGCCTTCTTCCTGATCCTCGGCGCGCTGACGATGCTCTCGTTCAGCTCGTTCCTGGTGACCGAGAAGCTGGCCGACCTGCAGGCGCAGGCGCGCGTCTACGCCGAGACGACCGCCGTCGAGCTCCAGCAGGCGCGTGACGCCGAGGCGATTGCCGACCTCGTGGCGCGCAAGCTGGGGGCCGGCACGCGCACGTACCCCGGCATGTCGATGGCGCTCATCCCGATAGGCGACCGCGCGACGTTCAGGGGGCTGCAGGCCGGCGCCTGGGCGCACGGCACCGCGCCGAAGGCGCTGCCGCCGTGGCTGCCGACCTCCGAGTCGTCGGCGCTGGTCATCCCCGTGACCGAGGAGGCGGGCATCCGCCACGGCGCGCGGCTCATCGTCCGCGCCGTCGCCTGGACCGGCACGAGCGAGCGCACGCGCGGCGCCGTCGTCGTGGACCTGCCGCTCGACGCGGCGGCCGCGGAGCTGATCCGCAGCCAGACCGGCATCAGCCTCGGCCCCGCGACGTCGGTCGTGGCCGGCGAGCCGGACCGGTGCGCGGATCGCGCGACGCTGACCCTGCCGCGCGAGGAAGCGAGCGCGGCGCCCGACGGGCCGCTGACGCTCGCGTGGGTCAACGTGCTCGACGTGCAGGACTGGGAGACGGCCGACCCCTGCAAGGTGGGCCTGCACATCGCGCCCAACCTGCCCGAGGTCTACCAGCACATCACCGGCGCGCAGGCCGTGGGCGGCAGCGTGTCGTTCGGCAACCTGATGCTGGTGATCCTGATGGTGATCGGGGCGCTGTTCCTGATCATCCAGGGCGTGGCGTTCGTGATGGGCGTGAGCCTCGCGCGGTCGATCACCGGCGCCATCCACGAGCTGTTCGAGGGCACGCAGCGCGTGCAGCGCGAGGAGTTCTCGCACCGCGTCCACGTGCCCACCCGCGACCAGTTCGGCGCACTGGCGCTGTCGTTCAACCAGATGACCGAGCGCGTCGAGGAGCTGCTCGAGCAGAAGGTGGAGAAGGACCGCCTCGAGCAGGAGCTGCTCATCGCGCGCGACATCCAGACGTCGCTGCTGCCCAACGAGCCGCTGCGCCTCGAGGGGCTGACGATTGCCGCGGCGTGCCGTCCGGCGCGCGAGATCGGCGGCGACTACTGCGACTTCTTCCCGATCGACCGGCGCCGCGTCGGCATGCTGGTGGCCGACGTGTCGGGCAAGGGCGCCTCCGCCGCGCTCTACATGGCGGAGCTCAAGGGCCTCGTGCTCGCGCTGTCCAAGACGCACGACTCGCCGAAGCGCCTGCTGTCGCAGGTGAACGCCATCCTGTCGAAGCACCTCGGGCGGAGCAGCTTCATCACGATGTCGTACGCGGTGCTCGACCTCGACGCGCGGACGCTGACGCACGCGCGTGCCGGCCACACGCCGCTCATCCACCTGCGGGCGCGCGAGGCCTTCCCGCGCACGCGGCTGCTGGCGCCACAGGGGCTGGTGCTCGGCGTCCGGATGGAGTCGGTGCTCACGCGCTTCGACGCGATGCTCCAGGAGCAGACCATCCCCCTCGACCCGGGCGACGTGGTGGTGATGTTCACCGACGGCGTGAGCGAGGCCATGAACGACATCCGCGACCTGTACGGCGAAGACCGCCTGTGCCTGTGCGTGGAGGAGCACGCGCACCTCGACCCTGAGGCCCTCTGCGACGAGATCTTCGAGAGCGTCCACGAGTTTGCCGACGGCGCCGAGCAGCACGACGACATGACGCTCATCGTCCTCAAGATGGACGGCGGAGCCGCCGCATGACGCGCGTCGTCGTGTTCCGCACCTCGTCTGACGCGGAGGCGTCGATCGTGCGCGGGCTGCTCGAGTCGCACGGCGTGGACGTGCGGCAGGAGCAGGCGGGGCTGCGGCACGTGTTCCCGCTGCCGGCGTCGCCCTTCGGCGAGATCACGCTGACGGTGCCCGAGGAAGAGGCCGCCGAGGCGCGCCGGCTGCTCGAGGAGGCCGAGCACGAGCCGCTGCCGGGCGACCTGCGTGTCGTGCCGATCCACGACGAGCTGGCGGCCTTCGAGCAGCGCCTCGGCTACCGGTTCACCAACCGCGAGCGGCTGGTGCAGGCGCTGACGCACAGGTCGTACGCGCACGAGGTGCCCGACTCGGGCGGCGACAACGAGTCGCTCGAGTTCCTCGGCGACGCCGTGCTCGGCTTTGTCATGGCCGACCTCGTCTTCCACGAGTTCCCGTTCACCGACGAAGGCCTGAAGTCGAAGATCAAGGCCTCGCTCGTCTCGGCCGTCGCGCTGGCGCGCGTGGCCGAGGGCCTCGATCTCGGCGCGCACGTCCGCCTGGGACGCGGCGAGGAGAAGACGGGCGGACGCCGCAAGCCCGCGCTGCTGGCCGACGCGTGCGAGGCCCTCATCGCGGCGCTGTACCTCGACGGCGGCATCGAGGCGGCGCGGACGTTCATCGTGCGCGAGTTCGGCCCGCTGCTCGACACGGCGCGCGCCGAGGACGCCGCCGCCAGCGTGCACGGCGACTTCAAGTCGGCGCTCCAGGAGAAGCTCCAGGCGCGGCGCCAGGCGCTGCCCGAGTACCGCACGACGGGCGAGGTCGGCCCCGACCACGACAAGCTGTTCGAGGTGGAGGTGCGCGTCGGCGGCGTGCACCTGGCGTCGGCACGCGGGCGCACGAAGAAGGAGGCCGAGCAGGAGGCCGCGCGGCTCGCGCTGACGGCCATCGCGGCCGGCTCAGTCGATTTCGATGATGCTTCCGGGTGACGGCGGCCGCGCGCTGACGCCGACCGGCAGCGCCTCGTCGAGGCCGATGCCCGCCGCGGCGAGACGCTCGCTGGCGTAGCGCTGCACCTCGCGGGCGACCTGCCCGTCCGACGGCGGCTCGATGCCGTTGTTCAGCCGAATCCACAGACGCAGCAGCGGGTCGGTGATCGTGTAGCGCTTGCGGTCCACCTGCACGAGATCCACGTCGAGCAGCCACGACAGGTAGTCCTTCGTGGACCCCGGCGTGCGCGAGAGCCGCTGCGCGATCTGCGTGAGGTTGAGCGGCTGCTGCTCGGCGAGCGTGTCGAGGATCGCGCGCAGGGCACCGTAGCCGCGGGCACGCTGCAGCCGCACCTCGTACGAGAGGCGCAGCCGCTGCTCGAGCGGCGCGCCGGGCAGCATCTGCTCGGTGAGGGCGCCGACGGCGTCGGCCAGCCCGCTGCGGCGTGCCGCGCGCAGCGCCCGCGCCATCGTCACGGCATAGCCCAGGCGGCCGTCGGCCAGGGCCGTGATCTGGCGCCGCTCGAGGCCGTCGAGGCCGTCGAACGCGCCCGGCGCCCAGCGCACGCCGTCGGGGCCCACGCGCTCCATGTGGAACACGACGACGTTGGGCCACGTCAGGAGTCTGGAGGCGCGCAGCGGGAAGCGCGACGCCAGCACGAAGCGGTTGCGCGACGTCGCCATGGCCTCGCCGAGCTCGCGCAGCGCGGACTTCAGTCCCGGGAAGCTCTCGAACGTGCGCAGCTCGAGCACCTCGTCGAGCAGGAACGTGAAGGGACGGCCGTTGGCCGACGTTGCCTGCGTCAGCACGCGCACCAGCGCCAGGAACGCGTCACGGGGCGTCGGCAGCGAGGCCGGCGCCGGCAGCCCGTCGTCGGCCGGGCGGACGTGGCGGAGCACCGCCCTGTAGCACTGCTCGGGCGTCGTGGCGATGCGTTCGAGATCGATGTAGACCGGCGCCGTGCCCGCGTCGAGCGCGGACGCGAGCGCGCGCAGCCAGGTGCTGCGGCCGGAGGCGCAGCCGCCCACGACGAGCGGGATGCCTGGCGCCTGGGCCTGCAACACGGAGAGCGCACGATCGAGGGGGGGCATCGCCGGAAGCCCTAGAGCCTATGGACGCGGCGGCACGTTGTCAACTCGCGGCCGTCTGGTAGGATGATGTGTTTTTTCGCGCGCCGTGGGGCCGCGCGTGTCAGGGTTCAAAGCCAGGTTGTCGTGATGAATATCGCCGTGCTGGGTGCGCAGTGGGGAGACGAGGGCAAGGGCAAGATCGTCGACCTGCTGACGCCGGATTTCTCGATCGTCGCGCGTTACCAGGGGGGCCACAACGCCGGCCACACCGTCTACGTGAACGGGCGGAAGTTCATCCTGCGGCTGCTGCCGTCGGGCATGCTGCACGAGGACGTGACGTGCGTGATCGGCAACGGCCTCGTCATCGACCCGCAGGCCCTGTTTGCCGAGATCGACGAGGTCGAGGCGGCGGGCATCACTGTCGGCGATCGCCTGGTGATCAGCAGCAAGGCGCACCTCATCCTGCCGTACCACCGCGAGCTCGACGTCCTCTCGGAAGCGCGCCGCGGCGAGCGGAAGATCGGCACGACATCGCGCGGCATCGGCCCGGCCTACGAGGACAAGATCGGCCGCCGCGGCATCCGCGTGGGCGACCTGTCGGACAAGGCGCCCCGCAACCTGCTCGAGGACGCGATCCGCGAGAACGTCGAGGCGCGCAACCGGCTGATCCCCGACGCGCACATGGACTGGCGCGAGGTGCTCGACGAGCTCGACCGCGCGTGGGAGCGGCTGCGTCCGTGGGTGACCGACGTGTCGCTGTACCTCGACCGCGCGATCCGTGACGGCCGCCGCATCCTGTTCGAGGGGGCGCAGGGCACGCTGCTCGACATCGACCACGGCACCTATCCGTTCGTCACGTCGTCGAATGCGACGACGGGCGGCATCTGCACGGGGCTCGGCGTCGGGCCGCGGCAGATCTCGGGCGTCCTGGGCGTCGCCAAGGCGTACGCCACGCGCGTGGGCAGCGGGCCGTTCCCGACCGAGCTGCACGACGAGATGGGGCAGCGGCTGCGCGACGGCGGCAGCGAGTACGGCTCGGTGACGGGCCGTCCGCGGCGCTGCGGCTGGTTCGACGCGGTGGCGCTGCGCTACGCGGTGCGCGTCAACGGCCTCGACGCGCTGGCCATCACGAAGATGGACGTGCTCGACGGCATCGAGACGCTGAAGATCTGCACGGGCTACACGGCCGCCGGCGCGTCGGTCACCGAGTTCCCCTCGGAGATCGGCGTGCTCGCGGCGTGCGAGCCGGTGTACGAGGAGTGGCCCGGCTGGGAGACGCCCACGGCCGGCCTGCGCAGCTACGACGCGCTGCCGGAGGCCGCCCGCCGGTACATCGAGCGCCTCGAGGAGCTCTGCGGCGTGCCCGTCGCGCTGATCTCGACGGGCTCCGACCGCCACGACACCATCCTTCGGCAGGACACGCCTGCCGGGCAGTGGTTCACGTTGCGCACATGACCGATCGCGCGCTTGCCGTGCGCTGTGCCGGGCTCGTCAAGCGATATGGCGAGGTCGTCGCCGTCGACGGCCTCGATCTCGAGGTGCGCCAGGGCGAATGCTTCGGCCTCCTCGGCCCCAACGGCGCAGGCAAGACCACGACCATCGAGATCCTCGAAGGTCTGCTGGCGCCGGACGCCGGCGAGGTCGAAGTGCTCGGGATGCGGTGGGACCGCGATCCCGACGGCCTGCGGCAGCGCCTCGGCATCCAGCTCCAGGAGACGCAGCTTTCCGACAAGCTGAGCACCGAGGAGACGCTGCGCCTCTTCCGGTCCTTCTACCGCCGCGGGCCGACCATCGAGGAACTGCTCGAGCGCGTCGGCCTCGCGGGCAAGCGCGACGCCTGGTACAGCACGCTGTCGGGCGGCCAGAAGCAGCGGCTCGCCGTGGCGTGCGCGCTGGCGGGCGACCCCGACCTGCTGTTCCTCGACGAGCCGACGACAGGCCTCGACCCGCAGTCGCGCCGGCAGCTCTGGGACATGCTGACGGCCTACCGCGAGGCGGGCCGCACCGTCCTCATCACGACGCACTACATGGACGAGGCGCAGCGGCTCTGCGACCGCGTCGCGATCGTCGATCACGGCAAGGTCATCGCGCTCGGCACGCCCGAGGAGCTCATCGCGTCGCTCGGTGCCGAGCACGTCGTCGAGTTCGCGCTGGCCGACGGGTCGCTGCCCGCGGCCGACGCGCTGTCGGCGCTGCCTGGCGTGCGCCGGGCGACGGTGAGCGACGGCCGCGCCACGCTCATCGTGTCGGTGCTGCACGAGGCGATCCCCGCGCTGCTCGCGCTGGTCGGCACCGACAGGGCGTTCAGCCTGCTGACGACGCACAGCGCGACGCTCGAGGACGTGTTCGTCTCGCTGACCGGGAGGCAGCTGCGCGATGGCTGATCACCGGCATCCGTTCGTCGAGCTCACGCTCACGCGCTTCCGCGAGTTCATCCGCGAGCCCGAGGCGCTGTTCTGGGTCTTCGCCTTCCCGGTGCTGCTGGCCTGCGCGCTGGGCGTCGCCTTCGGCACGCAGCAGACGCCGGCCGTGCTCGCCGGCGTGCTCGACGGGCCGGGGAACGCCGCCATCGTCGGGACGCTCGAGGGCGGCGAGGGCATCGAGGTGCGCGTGCTCGATCGCGCGGAGGCGACGCGTGCGCTGCGCAACGGCGCGATCCACGTCCTCGTGGTGCCCGGCACGCCCGTCACCTACGAGTTCGACGCGACCAGGCCGGAGAGCCGCGTCGCGCGCTACGTGGTGGACGAGCGGCTGCAGCAGGCCGCCGGGCAGCGACAGGTCGTCCCCACCGTGGACCACCGCGTCGTCGTGCCCGGCTCGCGCTACATCGACTGGGTAGTGCCAGGGCTGCTCGGCATGAACATCATGGGCACGGGCCTCTGGAGCATCGGCTTCTCGGTGGTGCAGGCCCGCGTCCGCAAGCTGCTCAAGCGGCTGATGGCCACGCCCATGCGGCGCGCGCAATACCTCGCCTCGCACATCGCCGCGCGGCTCGTGTTCCTCGTCCTCGAGGCCGCGGCGCTGCTCGGCTTCGCCGTGCTCGTCTTCGACGTCCCGGTGCAGGGCTCGTGGCTGGTGCTTTCGGGGTTCTGCGTGCTCGGCGCCGCGTGCTTCGCGGGCATCGGCCTGCTCGTGGCCAGCCGCGCCACGAGCATCGAGACCGTGTCGGGCCTCATGAACTTCGTGATGGTGCCGATGTGGGTGCTCTCGGGCGTCTTCTTCGCGTCGGAGAATTTCCCGGACGCGATGCAGCCGGCGATCGACCTGCTGCCGCTGACGGCTTTGAACCAGGCCCTGCGGGGCGTAATGCTCGAAGGCCTCGGTCCGCTCGCGCTCTGGCCGCAGACCCTGGTGCTGTGCGTCTGGACCATCCTCAGCTTCGTCGTCGCGCTCAGGCTGTTCCGCTGGAGATAGGTCAGCGGTCAGGCGGCCGGGTCCGTCCCGAGTGGCCCGCCTTCTCGCAGCTCGCGGAGAGGGTGAATCCGCGGGCACGTGCGATGCAGCCTGCCTGCCGCGGCTCGTGCGACGACAGCCAGGGAGCACGAGCGAAGGCTGGTGAGCCGCCCCGGACTCGAACCGGGAACCAACTGGTTAAAAGCCAGTTGCTCTACCATTGAGCTAGCGGCCCCGATGGCCGCCCTTCACGCGCAGGCGGCCTGTCGCTCAGCCGGACAGTGTAGCATCGGAGCTGGAGACCCCCATGGCCGCGTCCCTCAAGCTCGCGAACATCTGGCGCGTCATCAGCGACGTCGACCTCGACGCGATCCGCGCGGCCGCGCAGACGCCGTTCGAGATCGCCATCGTCGGCGACGACGAGTCGCTCACCGCCGCAGTGCGCACGGCGCTGCTGTACGGCAACGACGTCGCCGCGGCCCCGTGGGTGCGGACGTTCGCGGCCGACGACTTCATCACGCGTCCGATCGTGCCGGTGCTCGCGCTGATCGTCAGCGGCACGCCGGACCTGCCGGTGTCGCTGAAGCACGTGGACGAGCATTGCATCCGCGCGCGCGTGGCCCGGGTGACGATGGTCGTCGGCAACGCGAGCCCGGCGGCCGCCGCGCGCCGCATCGGCGAGGCGGCCCGCGTGGCGATCGCGGCCCCGACGCCCGCCGAGATCGAGCGCGTCGCGTCGACGCTCGTGGGCGAGGTGCCGGGCGATCAGCGCCTGGCGCTCGCCGCCGCGCTGCCCGTCCTCCGCCAGGCCGTCGCGGCCGCGATCGTGGACGAGACGTCCAAGGCCAACGCGACGTTCGCGCTGACGACGGGGCTTGCCGAGACGGTGCCGGTGCTCACGGCGCCGCTGAACCTCGGCGACATGGTGGTCCTCACGAAGAACCAGCTGCTCATGGGCTACCGCATCATGCTGGCGTCCGGCCGTGACGGCGACCCGCGCGCCATGATCGGCGAGGTGCTGGGCGTGCTCGGCGGCGGCCTGCTGTTCCGCCAGATCGCGCGCCAGCTTGTCGGTCTCATCCCCGTCATCGGCCTCCTGCCGAAGGTGGCGGTGGCCTACGGCGGCACGTGGGCCATGGGCCGCGCGCTGACGGCCTGGGCGCTCGGCGGCGACGACGTCACGGCGGAGACCGTGCGCCGCTACTCGAGCGAGGGGCTCGAGCGCGGCCGCGCGACGGCGCAGCAGATGCTCGCGCAGGTGCGTGAAGTGGCGCCCGCGTCGCGGCGCAGCTGGGAGCGCCTGCGCGGCTGGCTCCCCCTCCGCACCCGACGCGGCACCCCGCCACCCGCCGCCGGCTGACACCCGTGCGCATCGTCATCCTCGCCAATCCGGCCGCCGGCAGCGCCGACGCGCTCGCGGACGCCGACGTATGCGGCGTCCTGCGTGACGCCGGCCATGACGTGCAGTTGCAGCGCGTCACCCGGCCGTCGTACCTCCAGCGTGCGGCGGCGCGGGCCGTCCGCGCGGGCGCGGAGGTCGTCGTCGCGGCTGGCGGCGACGGGACGCTCAACGCCGTGCTGAATGGCGTCGCGCAGGTGCGCGGCGGCCTGACGCGCGTGACGCTGGGCCTGCTGCCTCTCGGCACCGGCAACGACTTTGCCCGCACCCTGGGCGTGCCGATCGCGCTCGAGGACGCCGTGGCGTGTCTTGCCGCCGGCCGCACGCGGCGGCTCGACGCCGCCCGCCTCGACGACCGGCTCTTCATCAACGCGTCGGGCGGCGGGTTCACGGCCGCGACGTCCGCGCACGTCTCGTCACGCCTCAAGGCCTGGGTCGGCCGCGCCGCGTACCTCGTCGGCGGGGCACAGGCGCTCGTCGAGCACCGGCCCGTGCTCACCGAGGTCACGCTCGACCGCGAGCGCCTGCTGCTGCCGCTGCACCTCTTTGCCGTCTGCAACGGGCGGACCCTCGGCGGGGGCCACACGCTGGCGCCCCGGGCCGAGCCGGACGACGGGTGGCTCGACGTGTGCCTGGTGCACGGGACGTCCACGATGGACCTCGTGGCGCTGCTGCCGAAGCTCTCGTCCGGCGGGCACGTCCACGAGGGGCACGTCCGCTACGCGCGGGCGCGGCGCGTGACGATGCGGTTTGCCAGGGTCACGCCCGTCAACACCGACGGGGAAGCGTTGCACGCCGCGCGCTGCCTGTACGACGTGCTCCCCGGCGTCGTCTCGTTCATCTGCTGAACACGGCCGACGTCGGCGCCCGTGCGCCTGTCAGCGCGCGCGGCGTCGCCGCAGCCATTGCGTCAGCGCATCGTTACCTGATTCCGCGGCGACGTCGCACGGCGTCCTGCCGTCGTGGCCCACCCAGCCTGGATTGGCCCCCAGGCCAACCAGGTACGTCGCCGCAAGACGCTGTCCGCCGCGGCAGGCGTGCCACAGCGCGTTGTCGAGGTCGCGGGCCGAGGGCGGCGGCGTCGCGGTGCAGAGCGCGCGGACGCGATCGACGAGGCCGAGCGCGGCCGCCTGCCACAGGGTCGTCGTCGCGCCGCGCTCGAGGAGCCGCCGCGCGGCGTGCCACTGCGCGAAGACGATCGCGTCGGCCATGGGCGTGCCGCCGGTGAGGACCGCGCCGGTCGCCTCGATGTCGGCGCCCGCGTCCAGCAACGCATCGACCACGGACACATCGTCGGCGCTGGCCGCCCAGTGCAGCGGCGTCTCACGGGCGCCCGCCGCATCGGGATGGCTCACGCGCGCGTTCACGTCGGCGCCGGCCGCGACCAGGATCGCAACGGCGGCTGCGGCGTGCGGGCGGTGGCCCGGCCAGTCGGCGACGATGTGCAGCAGCGTGCGCCCCACGCCGGC
Source organism: uncultured Vicinamibacteraceae bacterium (assembly GCA_964430855.1). Classification (GTDB taxonomy): domain Bacteria; phylum Acidobacteriota; class Vicinamibacteria; order Vicinamibacterales; family Vicinamibacteraceae; genus JAEZDP01. Next base: position 7,128 of record CAYSHC010000073.1, on the reverse strand, counting down.
CTCGTCGATGAGGCGGGCCGTGGCTAGCGCCGGGTCGTCGCGCAGCAGGCGCCGCAACTCGTCCACGGCGCCGTCGTGGATGGCCGCGACCAGGGCGGCGGCACGCGGGTCGGCGGCCTCGAGGGTCAGCATCGGGTTCGTCCTCTCGCCAGCGGATGGGATGGACCCCCGGCCGGCGCGCCAGCTCGCCGCCGCCGCTGTCGACGCGCGGATCTGCTGACCAACGTTGGCCGGGCGGGGCCCGGACGGCATCGATGTTGCGAAATGTCCGGGAAGAGATTGCCACACATTCCCGAGAGAGGAGCGCAGCACATGAAACGGGTACTCCTGGCCATCTGTGGAGGTGCGGGCGTCGTCGCGATGAGCACGGCCGTCCTGGCGCAGCAGTCACCGGCGAGCGGACTGGACACGCCGCAGCCGCAGCGTCCCGCGCAGGAGGTCGTGCTGCAGGGCTGCGTCGCCGTGGACCAGGCCACCGGGCACAGCCGGGCGACGGCGCCCGGGGCTGCCGCGGGCGGCGGGTTCCTGCTCACGCAGGCCACGCGCCGTGACGCGTCGAGAGACGACAGCGCGGGCGGAGGCGCGGCGACGCAGGACCCGTCGGCGCGCCCAGTGCAGGGCGCGACGCCCTCGGGGCGGCAGAGCGCGTACCAGCAGAGCACGCAGCAGCCCGATGTGGCGGGCGGCGCGACGGCGACGTACCGGCTCGTCACCACGGGCAGTGACGTCAACCTGCGCGAGCACGTGGGGCATCGCGTCGAGGTCCGCGGGCGCGTCGCCGACGTGACAGGCGTGACAGGCAGCGGCGGCGACGTCCGTCCTGCGAACCGGCCCGGCGCGCCCGAGGGGACGCAGCACGGGCAGGGGGGCCAGCGCACCACGACGCCGGCGAACACGCAGGCGGGGCAGCCGGCCGACGACGAGATGGCCGATGCCGGGCGCGCGCCGGCGGCGGTCATGGTCACGTCGGTGACGATGCTCGCGGACTCGTGCGGCACGCGGTAGCGGGCAGTGGCAACAGGGGACGGGCGTGTGACGGCTGGCCGAGGCCAGCCGGGCATGCTATGCTTCAAGGTCGGCGCGTCTGACGCCAGCGTTCGCTGGATCAGCGTGTCCGCGCACCCTCACGAACGTCCCCATCGTCCAGAGGCCTAGGACGCGGCCCTTTCAAGGCTGAAACACGGGTTCGAATCCCGTTGGGGACGCCAACACATAGGAACGAATCTCGGCGATCCCGTCGAGCACGCGGCCGAGCGCGACCTGCCCCTCGAACTGCAACGCCGGCACCTTGCGGCCCCGCTCCAGCGGCCGGCAGACCAGCGGCCCGTGCAGCAGCGTACGGAGCACCTGACGGCCGCCGGCGACCTGCTCGGTCAGCAGCGTGCGCCAGTCGGTGAGTTCGGCCTCGAGCTTGCGTCGGAGGGCCGTCCGGTCGATGACCGGCGGCTCCTGGCGCACGAGCGCGGCGATGTCCGACTCGATGGCCGCGCGCTCCGCTTCCTTGCGGTCGAGCAGCGCGACGAGCGTGGCCATCGACCCGCCGGCCGCGATCGCTTCACCGAGGCGCAGACACTCGGCGGCCAGGGCGTCCCGCTGTTGCTCCAGGCGTTGCCGGCGATCCTGTGATGGTCCGGCGCAGAGTTCGTCGAGCGCCAGGTCGACGGCGCGTGTGAGCACGGACGGTCGCAAGATGTCCTCGCGCAACGCGTCGAGCACCGCGGCGTCCAGCGCGTGCATTGGCGTGAGCTGCGACACAGGACAGACCGACTTGCCGCGGTCGTAGGACGACGAGCACACGTAGAAGTAGGCGCGCCGCTTGCCGTGCGCCCGCGAGACGACCCGGAGACCGCCGCCACAGGCCGCACAGCGGGCGAAGCCGGGCAGCAGGTAGTTGGAATCCCGGTCGTTGGCCCGCCGGCCGTAGACGCGCCCTCCGGTTGCCTGCAGGTAAGCCTCTCGGCGCGCCGCACGGTTGCGATGCGCCCGCTGCCACAGGTCCTCCGAGACGATCCGCAGCTCCGGCGCCTCGATGCGAAGCCAGTCCGCCTGGTCGCGGTCTGAGCGCCGCGACTGGCCCCAGGCGTTCCGCTTCTTCGTCTGGTTCCAGACAATGACGCCGCGGTACAGCTCGCGGTGCAGGACCGCGAATACCGAGGATGGCGCCCACGCGACAGGGCGGCCCCGCTGCGCCCGCGGCGCCAGCGCGCCCTCGTCGTTCAGTTGCCGGCACAGGCGTCGTACGCCCACGCCGTCCGCCGCGAGTGTGAAGATGCGCCGCACGACCGCAGCCTCGGCCTCGTTGATGCGGCGCTCGACGTGCGCGCGTGAGCCGTCCGGATTCAGCACGTCGACGTTGTCGTACCCGAAGACGCGCCCGCCCGTGACGTGGCCGGCCTTCGCCTTCCGCACCATCGCGTCGTAGGTACGCTGCCGGGCCTTCTCGCGCTCGAGTTCGTCGGCGAATGCCGTGACCGAGAGCAGCAGCTTGTCGGTGGGGGAGTCGAGCGTTCGCTCGCGGCCTTCCAGGTAGAACCACACCCGTACGCCGGCCTGCATCAACTGCTTCAACGCGTAGGCCGTTTCGATCGCCTCACGACCGAGGCGTGATTCCTCTGACATGATGAGGACGTCGAACGCTGCCTTCGGCTTCAGGGCGTTCATTAGACGCACGAAGCCGGGGCGGGCAGCGAACTCGGCACCGCTGATGCCGTCGTCGACGTAGACGTGACCGTCATCGACGGTCCAGCCCTTCGACGCGGCAAAGGCCCGGGCGTGCTCCACCTGGCGGGTGACGGAGCGCTGTTCGTCAGAGACGGCGCCCTGATCGGTGGACTTACGAGCGTAGATGGCGGCGATCATGCGGTGGAAGCCTCCTCACGCGTGAGCGGAGTGCCATCATGCTACCGCGGGTTCCGGCTCATCAGTTGTGCGGTAGGATCGGCGCACCGTCGGGGCGACCTCCCCCCGCTCCGCCGCAGGCATCGGCGCATCCGGCGGCGCTCGCCCCGTCGGACGCCGATGCCGACGTTCGCTCTCCCTGCGCCCAACTACGACCCGCCGGTGGGCGGCGTCCCTCGGCGGCGCTCCCCGGGCGTGGGAGCCCCAACGATCCGCGTGGCATCGTCGGCGCCCATCACGAGACGCATCGACTCGTCGGCGCCCTCGCCGCTCGCCGAGGAGCCTCAGGAGACCCTCCTTACACAATTGAGATCGCGCTTGCAGTATTCGACGGTTACTGCGTCTAGGAGCGCATCGTGCCCGTTCGCATAAGGGCTGCCTTACTGGCCTCGTCATTGCATGGCCACGTCGGCACATCATCGCCACGCCGTCCTCGCCGCCCCGAGGAGGCGCACATGGTCGCTGCCGCGCCCGGGCTGGGCGTGGACTTGGATGCGAAAGGAGCCGACATCTTGTGTAGCTTTCTCAACATCACCGCACATCGCACGCGGCAATGGGTGCCAATCGCCGCAGGTTACTTTGCCACCTTCATTGTCGCCGTGCTCGTGCCTGTCGCGGCGCATGCCCAACCTACCGGTCGGGCCGAAGGCCTTGACGTCACGATCAATCTCGTCTCCCTGCTTGGTGCTCCGTGGACGTCCCAGATCGGACCCACGCCGGTGGCCGAGCTACCTGCCGGCGGTGGTGCCGACGCTGGCGATCTGCTCGCTGCGGATATCGCGGCCCTGAATCTCGGCACCTTGGTCGCGGCCAACGCGCTGCACACTGAAACCAGCAGCCTCCCTGGAAACACGACGATCACGAGTCTTGCGCGAGTCAACGGATTGAGTGTCGCCGGCGGACTCGTCCGGGCCGATCAGCTCACGGCCAGTTGTCGGCAGACGGTTGGCGGACTAGAAGGGAGCGTCGAAGCGACGAACCTCAATCTGGTCGGTGCTGGCGTGACACTTCCGGCGCCCAACACGGTCGTCAACGTCGCTGGCTTGGCCAGTGTCATACTCAACAAGCAGGAGCTGGCCACCGACGGCAGCGTCAATACGCTCACGGTGACCGGCCTTGAACTGCGAGTGTTGCCGGAGGCTGGGCTCGGTCCGGGCTTTGGACTGGTGGGGAGTCTGCTCAACCTAGTGGTCGGCCTGTTGAACACGATAGCGAGTGTCGACCTGTCTCTGCTGACGGCGACCTGCTCCATGCCCGCAACGCCGACCATCTCGACGCTCACCGCTGGTGGTGTTTCGCCCGCGGTCGGACCCGCCGACGGCGGCACACTCGTGACGATCGCGGGTACCCACTTCGTCCAAGGCACCACGGTGACGTTCGGCAGTGCGAGCCCCGTCATGGCATCGGTGCAAAGCTCCACACAGCTCACGGTGACAACCCCGCCGCACGCCGCCGGTTCCGTCGCGGTCACCCTCTCGACACCCGTAGGCGCGACTGTCGGGGGCACGACCGTCCCCGACGGGACGGCAAGCGCACCAGGTGGCTTCACTTACTTGCCATCAACACAACTCACCTCGATCACGCCTAGCTCGGGATCGACGGCCGGAGGCTATGCCGTGACGCTGGAGGGCGCGTTCGGCACGGTGCAATCGGTGACCTTCGGATCGGTGGCAGTGGCGAGCATCGTCAGCGCGTCGCCCACGCAGATCGTGGTCATCGCACCACCCCAGCCAGCCGGCGCGGCGCAAGTGCTGGTGCAGACCGCAACGGGAAGTACGACCGGGGCATTCACGTACGTCAGCTCCCCGGTCATCACATCGGTGTCGCCCACCCATGGAGGTCCAGGCCAGACGATGACGCTGACCGGATCGGACTTCTACCAGGGCCTCACGGTAGGGCTCTGTGCGCAGTTACTCACCCCCGACACGGCGGCCGCTGGCCCATTCACAACGGTGAGCGTGGACGTGCCCGCATGTCCGGCGGGGGGCTCCCAGGTCGTGACCCTTACGAATCCTGATGGCGGTACTGCTGTGGCCCCGGTATCGTTCACCTACCAAGACGGCCCGGTGATTACGTCGGTCGATCCGCCCACCGGCACGGTAGAGGGCGGGACCGTGGTTACCATCGCTGGGAGCAACCTTGAAGGCGCGACGGAGGTGACGTTTGGAGGTGTGGCTGCGACCCAGGTGACTGTGCTCGAGGGAAGCGCGCTGATGGCTACAACGCCCGCGCACGAGGCAGGCGTCGTCGACGTGTCGGTCACGACATCGGCCGGTACCGTTACGTTCGCGCAGGGCTTCACCTATAAGCCATTCCTCCCCACGGAGTGCGCCGAGCAATTCGGCCTCGATCCCGCGGACACCGAGGGCGACCCAGATGGCGATGGGCTGACGAATATGGAGGAGTGCACGTCCTCACCCATGTCGCATCCACGCGGCTTCTTCACGCGGTACTTCGGCGAGGGCGCGCAGAGTCCGGAGTTCTTCGATACACGGCTGGCCATCCTGAACGTCGATACTGCGAAGAGTGCGAACGTGCTAGCCACCTTCCATCGAGGGGACGGCACCTCGCTTGCGTGGTATGTCCCCACTCCGGCCGGCAGCCGACGGACGATCGATGTGGGCAATGTCCCGGGCATGTCGAACGCCGAGTTCGCGACGCGAATCGAATCGGACGTCCCCATTGTGGCCAGCCGCCTGATGCGCTGGAGTGCGAATGACCGGTATGGTAGCCACGCCGAGTCGTCGATCTCCCGCGAGGAACTCGTGTGGTACCTTGCCGAGGGCGCCACGCACTCCGGGTTCAATCTGTTCTATCTGATTCAGAACGTCCAGGCAGTTGCGGCATCGGTGGACGTCGAGTATTTGCTGGGTGATGGCTCTTCGTTCACACGCACTTACAGCGTGCCCCCGCGCTCCCGCTTCAATATCTGGGTGAACCACGAGCCCGGGCTCGAAAGCGCAGAGGTCAGCGCCGTGTTCCGCTCCACCAACCACGTGCCGATCATCGTGGAGCGAGCGATGTATCGCGATGCGCCGGGACAGTACTTCTCCGCAGGACACGGCGCGGCAGCGATCCCCGCGCCGCAGACAACCTGGTACTTCGCCGAGGGCGCGACCGGAGAGTTCTTTGACACCTTCCTCCTGGTCGCTAACCCTCACGCCACGCCGGTCTCAGTCGAAGCCACGTACTACCTGCCGAACGGGCAGACGATCGTGCGTGCGCACCAGATCGCACCACGCAGCCGCTACAACATCTGGGTCGATGAGCAGGAAGGCTCGGAGCTGGCCGACACGGCGTTCTCGGTGCGTCTGGTAGCCTCGGCGCCCGTGGTTGCGGAGCGCGCGATGTGGTGGCCGGGGCAGCCTGACAGCTGGCACGAGGCTCACGCGAGCTTCGGCCTGGGCGCGCCGCACCTGCGGTGGGGCGTGGCGGAGGGGGAGGTTGGCGGACCGACGCGGCTGACGCCGTTCTTGATGATCGCGAACCCAGGAGCAGCCAGCGCCGAGCTCGCTGTCACGCTGTACTTCGAGGATGGCACACGGACCTCGTTCCCTGTGGCCGTGGCCGCGGCAAGCCGGTACACCATTGATCTCAGCTCGCTGCCCCAGGCGAGCGGGCGCCGGTTCGGCCTGGTGGTTTCGAGCACCAACGGTGTGCCCACTGTTGTTGAGTGGGCCTTGTACGGGGACTCAGTGAGCGGCATTCCCTGGGCCGCCGGCTCCAGCGCGCCGGCAACGCCCTTGCCCTGATCGCAACGGCGTCGCTCCCCTGGTCGCGTCGGCCAGGGGAGCGACCCCACACGCGCAGCAGGATGCCGTCCGCGAGGGAAGCTGGCACACGCGGCCACTGTTTGCGCGACGAACTGCTGCAGGGCCAGCCGCAATCGGCGATAGCCGAAGCGCACAACGCGGTCGAGATGCTGGCGAGTACGTCTACCGCGCTTGTTCCATTGACCATCGCACGCCTGGTCCGCGCACTTCGACGCCGCCGCCGGGGGCGGCCGCCTTTCAGGCTGTGGGTTATCACGGCTTCTTTGACGGTACGCGCTGGGTAAGGGCCGACGCCGCTGCCCTCTTCGCGGTGGCGGAGCTCTTCGGATTCCTCAGTACCTTGCTGGCGGCGCTCGCAGCTCTTTTCCCGGTAGTTTCGTTACGCTTCGCCATATCTAGGCCTCCTGTTTCACTCCTCATTGAGAGCGGCGTCGCTCGGCTCCATGAGGTTCCCTAG
>CAYSHC010000072.1:0-19989 GCA_964430855.1 uncultured Vicinamibacteraceae bacterium | reverse complement strand
ATCGAGGCGAACTCCACGCCCACGGCGCCGCTGCCCATCACGACGATCGACTTCGGCACGTGCCTGAGGTTCATCGCCTCGTCGCTCGTGATGATGCGCTTCCTGTCGATGGTGATGCCGGGCACGCTCCGCGGCGACGAGCCCGTCGCCACGATGATCTCCTTCGCCGCCGTGATCTTCGAGGTCGCGCCGTCGGCGTCGGTCACCTCCACGGCTCCCTTGCCGAGCAGCCGGCCCGAGCCCTTGACCCACTCGATCTTGTTCTTCTTGAACAGCAGGCCGATGCCGCCCGTGAGGCCCTTGACGATCTTGTCCTTGCGGGCCTGCACCACGTCCATGTCGAGGCTGACCTGGACGGCCGCCTCGCCGAGCGAGATGCCCCAGTCGCTGGCGTGCCGCGCCACCTTCAGCGCGTGCGCGTGCTCGAGCAGGGCCTTCGTGGGGATGCATCCCCAGTTGAGACACGTGCCGCCGAGCGTCGGCGCCCGCTCCACCACCGCCGTCCTGAGCCCGAGCTGGGCGGCGCGAATGGCGGCGACGTACCCGCCGGTGCCCGAACCGATCACCACGACATCGAACGCGTTGGCCACAATCCTCTCCCGGAGGCGCGCAGGGGATGCTGCAGGCGCGCACTCAGCTCGGTATTGTCACATACGGCTCGGCAAGGCGGGCGGCAAGTAGAATACGCCCGCACCAGCCTGAGTCCCCGCCAATGCCCGTGACCCAGAAGACCCTGCTCATCGTCGACGACGATGAAGGCATGCGCGACACGCTGAGGGCGATCCTCAAGCGCGAGTACCGCGTCATGGCCGCCGCGTCGGCCGAAGAGGGCCTCCAGCGGCTCCGGCAGCACCGCGTCGACATCATGCTGCTCGACGTGCGCCTGCCGGGGCTCGGCGGCCTCGACCTGCTGAAGCAGGTGCGCGAGCAGCACGACGAGGTCGAGGTCATCATGATCTCGGCCATCACCGACGTCGAGACCGCGGTCCAGGCCATGAAGCTCGGCGCCTACCACTACATCACCAAGGACTTCGACTACGACGCGCTGCGCGCGCTGGTCCGCAACGCCAGCGAGCGGCAGGACCTGCGCAACCGCGTGGAGTCGCTCACGGCGCAGGTCGAGGCGCTCGACCAGGAGTTCGTCATTGGCCGGTCGGCGGCGATGCGCCAGGTGATGACGCTCGTGCAGAAGGTCGCGCCGCTCGACACGACGGTGCTCATCACCGGCGAGAGCGGCACGGGCAAGGAAATGCTGGCGCGGCGCATCCACCGCGAGTCGAGACGGCATGCCGGGCCGTTCATCGCCGTCAACCTCGCGGCGGTGCCATCGGAGCTCGTGGAAAGCACGCTGTTCGGCCACGAGCGCGGCGCGTTCACGGGCGCGGTCCGCCAGCAGCTGGGCAAGTTCGAGCTCGCGCGCGGCGGCACGCTCTTCCTGGACGAGATCGGCGATCTCCGCCTGGATCTCCAGGCCAAGCTCCTGCGCGCCATCCAGGAGAACGAGATCGAACGCGTGGGAGGTCGGCACCCGATCCACGTGGACTTCCGTCTCGTCGTGGCCACCAACGCGGACCTGACCGAGGCGGTGCGCCAGGGCCGGTTCCGCGACGACCTGTTCTATCGGATCAACGTCATTCCCATGCGGCTGCCGCCGCTGCGCGACCGGATAGAGGACCTGCCGGCATTCCTCGACGTGTTCATCCAGAGGTACGCCCTCCGGTTCCGCAAGCCCGTGCGCGGCATCGCCCCGGACGCGCTGGCCGTCCTGATGCGCTACCACTGGCCTGGCAACATCCGCGAGCTTCAGAACCTGGCCGAGCGCATGGTGGCCGTCTGCGAGCGCAACGAGCTGACGGAGGTGGACCTGCCCCTCGAGGTGCAGCTGGCCAACCTCGACGCGCAGGCCGACGAGGACGAGAGCGTCCTCGACCGCGCCGTCGCGGCGTTCGAGCGCAGCTACCTGCTCCGGGCGCTCGAGAAGGAGGAATGGAACGTGGCTGCCACCGCCCGCCACCTGCGCATTCCGCTGAGCACGCTGAAGCACCGGATGACGCGCCTCGGCGTGAACCACGTCACGCGCCGCCTCCGCGACGCCTGAACCGGTGTTCGACGGATAACCGACACGGGTTGCAGATTCTGCCGACAGTCCGTGCGCAGCAGTTGAAGTCCCTGCCACTGCGGACGGTGGCCTAGCTCAGCCGTACTACTACATCTGGACAAGGGGCGTACGATCGAACGTACGCGCGGTTGCCAGCTCGGCTGGCACGCCCCTCGCACTCCCTCCCCCGCATCCGTCGGCGGATCGCGACGGTCCCGCGTGCGCGATCCCCGCGCCAGGGAGGATCGTGTGCGCCCCTCGAAATTCACCGTCGCGACGCCGGTTCCCGACTCGTCGGAAACCTTCCTCTTCAACACGCTCTCCGACACGCAGATCGTCGTGTCAGCCGACGTCGTCGAGCTGCTCGGCCGCGTCGAGGACCAGTCACCCGATGCCCTCACGCGCGAGGAGCGCGAGACGGTCAACCAGCTCGCCTCGCTCGGCTTCATCGTCGAGAGCGAGGAGGCGGAGCAGGCTGCGCTCGAGACGTTCTTCAGGGAGCTGCGCGAAGACCACCGCCACCTGCGCGTGACGCTGCTCACGACGCTGCAGTGCAACTTCGCCTGCGACTACTGCATCCAGGGCGACCACGGCGACTACAACGCCACCGCGGCCCGGATGTCGCCCGCGACGGCTGCCCGTGTGCAGGCGTGGATCGCGTCGCGGCTCGACGACCTGCGGCCCGAGCGCTTCACCATCACGTTCTTTGGCGGTGAGCCGCTGCTCAACCTGCCGGTCGTCTACCAGCTGGCCGAGGGCCTGTGGGGCGCATGCGAGGCGCGTGGCATTCCCATGGCGATCAACCTGATCACCAACGGCCTCCTGCTCACGGAAGCCGTCGTCGACCGCCTGCTGCCCTACGGCCTCAACGGCATCAAGATCACGCTGGACGGCGACAAGCCGACGCACGACAGGCTGCGGCCGCTGCGCGGCGGCCAGGGCACCTACGACCGGATCTTCCGCAACATGGCCGCCGTCGCACCGAAGGTGCGGCTGTCGATCGGGGGCAACTTCGACGTCGAGAGCGCCGCGAGCTACCCCGCGCTGCTCGATCACCTGCGCAGCCAGCCCTTTGCGGAGCGCATCGCGAAGGTCGCGTTCAAGCCTGTCATCAGGCCGCCGATTACCTCAGCCGTAGAACCCCGGACGACGCCGGGGCGGCGGGTCATCCCGCTGGTCCCTGTGGAGGCCGCCGACCCGGCGCGCCTGCACGGCACGTGCATGACGGCGGCCGGCATGGGGTCGGCGGGCACGCGGACCTCGAGCCCGTGCGACTCGTGCCACGTCGTCGACGACAGGATGTCGTGGCTGCGCGCCGAGACGCGTGCGCGGGGGTTCTCGACGCCCGATGGCGTGCACATGGGCCCGTGCGAGCTGCACCGGCAGCACGCCTACACGATCGGGCCGGAGGGCTCGCTCTACCCGTGCCCCGGGTTCACCGGCGATCCGGCGTTGAGCGTCGGCCACATCGAGCCGGCCGTCGACGACACCCGGCGCACGGTGCGCGACAGGTTCGCGTCGCACGAGCCCTGGCGGGCGTGCGGTGACTGCGCGCTCGTTCCCGTGTGCGGGGGCGGCTGCTCGGTGGCGTCGCACACAGAACAGGGCGACATGAGCCAGCCGAGCTGCCACCGCCCGAGCATGCTCGCGGCCGTCGAGGAGCTCGCCGCCGTGGCGGCGGGCCAGGGCATCTGAGTCATTCGCGTCCGTCGCCGAGGCCGCGCGGGGGACGCATTCCGAAGGAGGCACCCTCCATGAAGATTCGTATCGTCCACCTGGGCCGGGCCAAGGACCGGCCGTTCTGCCCGTTTGTCATCGACTATCCGCCGGACATGACCGAGAAGTGAGCCGGTGTGATACATCTCTGCGACGTGCCGCGGCGTTCTCCCTCGTGAGGCGCGCGGCACCATCGCAGACGTGTCCACATCATCGGCTGTCCTGACATCCTGCACGGCACGGGCCGCACGGCGCCGTGTCCCATGGCTGCTCTGCCTGGCGCTGGGGCTGGGCGGGGCAGCATGCGAGCGGACGTCGGCCGTCAGGGCCGGCCCACCCGCAGGCGCCCCCCTGACGATTGGACTGACGAGCGGGTCGATCGACGTCAGGCCGCTCGTCCGGACGCTCACCAACGCGCCGCTCGTCAGCACGGGTCCGGACGGCCGCGCCGCGCCCGGTCTGCTCCAGCGCTGGACCGTGTCCGACGACGGGCGCACCTGGGAGTTCACGCTTCGTGCGGGCGTCGTCGATCACGACGGCAACCGGGTGACGGCGCGCGACATCGTCGAACTCGTCGACGACCAGATTGCCTACGAGGCGCTGGCCGGCCTGCTGGACGTCGACCGGCTGGAAGTCGTCGACGACCAGCGATTCCGCATCCACCTGCGCGCGCCGTCGAGCCTGCTGCTCGAGGCGCTCACCCTCACCCGCGCCGTGCCCGCGGGCCCGTTCAGGCCCGACCGCTCCCCCGTCGAGGCCGACAGCTCGCCGACGCTGATCGGGCAGCCCGGACCGGACGGCACGGCGCCGACGGTCACCCACGTCATCTTCCGCCGCTACGACAGCCCGCGCTCGGCCTGGGCGGCGTTGCTGCGCGACGAGATCGACCTGCTGCACCAGGTGTCCGGCGACGCGCGGCCGTTTCTCGAGCGCGAACCCGGGATCGAGGTGCGGCCGTTCCTGCGCCCGTTCGTCCTGACGCTGGGGCTCAACGTGGCGCACCCCGCCCTCAGGAGCACCCTGGTCCGCGTGGCGCTGAACCACGCCGTGGACCGCCGCGAGATCCTCGAGGGCGACCTCGGCGGGCACGGCGAGATCGCCACGGGCCCGGTGTCGCTGCGTCACTGGGCCGCAGACAGGTCAGTCACGCCTTACGCGTACGATCCGGCGCTGGCGTCGCGCCTGCTCGACGAGGCCGGGCTGCCGATGCGGCCCGGCGGCGCGCGCGGCCCCTCGCGCCTCGAGCTCACCTGCCTCGTCCCCGACGACTCGCCGACGCTCGAGCGCGTGGCGCTTCGCCTCCAGCGGTCGCTGCATGCCGTGGGTGTCCACCTGCGGCCGCTGCCCGTCCCGCCGGGGGAGTTCGAGACGCGGGTCCAGGCAGGCAACTTCGACGCGTACCTGATGACCGTGCTGTCCGGCCACGGGCCGAGCGCGCTCTACCACATGTGGGGCCCGTACCCGGGGCGATGGGTGAACCACGGCTACCGCGCCGCCGAGCCAGCGCTCGAGGAACTGCGCCGGGCCGCCACCGACGAGGCGTTCGCCCGCGCGCTGCAACGCGTGCAGCGGGTACTCATCGACGATCCGCCCGCCGTCTTCCTGGTCTGGGACGAGGTGGCACGCGCCGTCGGGCGGCGCTTCGTGGTCCCGCCGGGCACGGGGCGCGACATCCTCAGCGGGTTGGCGCAGTGGCGCCCCCGCGAGCCCGAGGGACCGACGTGATTCCGATCACCCGGCGCATGACGCTGCTCGTGACGGCCGCGGCGCTCGTGCCGCTCGTGGTCTACGGCGCCGTCGCGTGGCGCACGGTCGGGCAAGCCACGCGCGCGTCTGTCGTGGGCAGCCATCAGGCCCTCGTGGCACGCGGCGCGGAGTCGGTGACCCTCTTCCTCGAAGGCAGCCATCGCCTGCTGAAGGCGGCGGCTGCCAACCTCCAGGGCACCAACCTCCAGACGTGGCAGCAGGAGGCTATCCTCCAGAACTACCTGCGCGACGTGCCGGAGTTCCGTGAGCTGGCGCTCTTCGACGCCGAGGGACGCGTGCTGGCGTCGAGCCGCCTGACGGGCACGACCCTCCAGCCGCTGCGCGACACGCCACCGGGCCAGATCGCCTTCCAGCCGGTGGACGTGGACGACGACCTGCTGCCACGGACGCAGGTGACGCTGCGGCTGCGCGACGAGCAGGTCGCCTACCTCGTCGCGGAGCTGCGCCTGGAGACGATCTGGCGGATCGTCGACGAGATCAGGGTAGGGCAGTCGGGCTACGCGGCATTGGTCGATGCCGACGGGCGTTTGATCGCCGATGGCAGCCCGGGCGGCACGTCGCGCGTCGCGCGCGGCGACAGGCTCGACGAGCACCCGCTGGTGGCCTCGCCATCGGCCGGGCACGCCATCTACGCCCGCGACGGCGACCAGCCGACGCTGGCCGTCGCCGCGCCGGTGCCACTCGTCGGCTGGCACCTGCTCATCGAGCAGCCGACGCGCGAGGCCTTCGCCGCCTCGCGCCAGCTCTCGACGACGCTGCTCGTGTTCGTCGCGTTCGCGCTGCTTGCCAACGTGGCGATCGGCATCGCGTTTGGGCGGTCGCTGCTGCGACCGATCGCGGACCTGCTGCGCGGCATCGACGCGATCGGCCGCGGCCGCCTCGATGAGCGGGTGCGCATCACGCGCGACGACGAGTTCCGCCAGCTCGGCGACGCGTTCAACGCGATGGCCGCACGGCTCGGCGAGCTGCAGGCCGCCGCCATCCGTCAGGAGCGGCAGGCGATGTTCGGGCGGATCGCCGCAGGGCTCGTGCACGACCTGTCGCACCCGATCCAGAACATCAACAACAACTGCAAGCTGATCCTCCAGATGTACGACGACGAGGAGTACCGCGCGAACTTCGCGCGGCTCGTCAAGCGCGAGTTCGGGACGATTCAGCGCACGTTCGAGGACCTCCGCAACCTGGCGCGGCCCATCCCCCTCGAGCGGTTCCCCGTGGACGCCGTCAAGCTCGCGCACGACGTCGTGGAGCGGATGGCCACGCAGGCGTCGGTGGCCGGCGTGACGCTCGAGGCCCACGCGCCCGGCGGCGAGCTCCTGCAGCTCGACGGCGACCTGTTCGCGCTGCTGCGCGTGCTGCGCAACCTGATCCTGAATGCCCTGCAGGCGACGGCGCCCGGCGGCCGCGTGTGGGTGGAGGTCGAGGCTGACGACGACCGGGTGCGGCTGCACGTGCGCGACACTGGCTGCGGCATCCCGGAAGATCGGCTGAAGGCGATCTTCGAGGACTTCGTGACGACCAAGCGCCGCGGGCTGGGCCTCGGGCTGGCGATCTCGAAGAAGACGGTGGAGGAGATGGGCGGGCGGCTGTACGTGGAGAGCGAGGTCGGCGTGGGCAGCCGCTTCACCGTGGAGCTGATGCGCTCGTCGACGACCGAGGGCGTAACCGCCCACTGACACGTCGACCCCGCCGGGGCACTCGTCCCTGGCAGGGTCGTCTCGCAGAGACCGTCTGACGCGTCCTACTTGCGGGGCATGACGGCGTCCTTCATGGCCTTGACCACGGTCGCCTTCACGCGCGTCTTCGCGGGAATCTTGATCTCCTGCCCGGTGGCAGGGTTGCGGCCGATCCGCGCCTTGCTCTTGCGGACAGTGAGCTTCACGACGCCCGGGATGGTGAACTCACCCGAACGCTTGACTTCCTTCTCGGCAACCGCGGCAAGCTCGTCGAACCACTCGCGCACCTCGGCGCGCTTGATCTCGAACTTGTCGGCGAAGTGCGCAAAGAGCGCAGACTTGGTCATCTTCTGGGCCGTGGCCATCCGATTCTCCCCCAGGTAGTGTCACGCGCGTTCAGTGAAAGCAGTGCCGAAACCCGCCGCGCGCGCCCGGCGTTCACGGTCTGTGCAAGTGCCGCCATGCTAGCGACTCACCCTACACGTGTCAATCACGCAACGAAAGCAATTTCGGGCGGATGCTACACTTTTTCCTCATGAGCGGCGCCGTCGTCGAGACGTTCCCCAATCCCCGCGCAGGTCGTGACTACCGGATCGAGATCCGGTGCCCGGAGTTCACCTCGATGTGCCCCAAGACCGGCCTGCCGGACTTCGGCGAGATCATCATCGACTACGTGCCCGACGGCCTGTGCCTCGAGCTCAAGTCCTTGAAATACTACCTGCTCGACTTCCGCAACAAGGGGATCTTCTACGAGGCGGTCACCAACGAGATCCTTGACGACCTCGTGCGCTCGTGCCAGCCGAAGCGCATGACCGTCACCGGCGCCTTCACGCCGCGCGGCGGGATCCGCTCGACGATCACCGCCGAGTACAGCGCCTCGACCGGGGCCCCAGCCACGGGGACGTCCGGCTAGCCCGCCATGGCCGACGGTGACGAGCCGGTGCACGAGGTGCCCATCGAGCCGGAGCTCGACCTGCACGCCTTTGCCCCCCGCGTCACCACGGATGTGCTCGATGCGTACCTGGAAGCCGCGCACGCGCGCGGCTTCACGGAGGTGCGCATCGTTCATGGGCGCGGCCATGGCGTGCAGCGCGCGCTCGTGCAGCGCGCGCTGAAAACCCACCCCCTCGTCGCGGCCTTCGACGACGACCGGCGCAGCCACCTCGGCGCCACGCTGGTCAGGCTGGTCGCGCCGCCGACCGACACCTAGTCACACCGCGCGCAGCCGTCCAGCCGGCGGCCCTGGCCATCCGCTTGCACTGACGTCCTGACGATCCGCGACGGCGGCGCGGATCGCCGTGGCTTCCCGCAGATCCGTGCGGGAGCCCGCTGCAGCCACCGCACCCCCTGCGAGGCGCATGCCGTGCAACAACTGCACTCGTCCCTGTGGACGGAGCACATGGTGAGGATGCGTGCCCGTGCGTGGTGGCTGGCCCGCTGCGACGGGACACGCGGCGATGGCACGTTCATCGCCGACCTCGCAACGCTCGAGGCCAGCGGCGGCCGCGGTCTGCGCGTGGCGCTGCCCCCGGATCGCCTCGAGCCCCAGCGGTATCCGATCGCGCGCTGCCGGCCGCGTGCGTGGGCCTGGCGTCTCCCCTCCCCGTGCCGCGCGCCACACGACGACGATCTGCGCGCCGCCGCGTGCGTGCATGCGCAAGTGCTGGCCTACCAGTGGGTGCCGGCGTTGGCCCTGCTGTCGGGCCGCGTACGGCGGCTGCTGCTCGCCGACGCCGTCGGCATGGGCAAGACAATCCAGGCCGCGCTGGTGCTGGCCGAGGTCCATGCCCGCATGGCGACGGCGCGGTCGCTGGTCGTCGTGCCGGCAGGGCTGGTGGCGCAATGGGCGCGGGAGGTGCGCACGAGAACGGGCGTGCCCCCGCGCGTGCTCGACGGCGACACCCTGGCGAGGCGCACGGCCGCCGCGGGTGTCGTCGCGCTCGCCGAACCCGGCGAGCTCTGCCTGATGTCGCTCGACATGCTGCGCCAGCCCGAGATTGCGGCGCTCGTGGAGCGCCACACCTGGCAGCTCCTCGTCGTCGACGAGGCCCACCTGCTCGCGCCAGGCACCGCGAGGTCGGCTGCCATCGAGCGCGTCGCGGCCGTCGCCTGCCAGGTGCTGCTGATCACGGCCACGCCCCGCTCCGGGGACGACCGCGCGGACAGGCACCTGCTGGCTGTCGGGCGGCGTCCAGGCGAAGGCGACCGCATTCTCCTGGTATCGCGTGGGCCGGCGACGGTCGCGCGGCCGCCGTTGCGCAGCCGCATCGTCCGCCTGCGTGCGGCGGGCGACGAGCTGCGCCTGCACGCACGGCTCGCGGCGTATGTCGCTCGAGCGAGGGCCGACGCGTCCGGTCCGCGGCAGGACGATATCGTCGCGGCCGGGCACCTCGCTGCCCTGTTGCTGCGCCGGCGTGCCAGCTCGTCGTTGCGCGCATTCATCCGCACGGCCGAGCGTCGCCTGCGCCTGCTCCGCGAGGTCGCCGGGGCACGCGCATTCGACTCGTCGCAGCGACTGCTGCCGCTCGGCGACGGGATTGACGAGGACGAGTGGCTGGCGACGCCCGCCTGGCGGGACGTGCGCGACGAACGCCGGTGCCTGGAGCAACTGGTCACCGAGGCGAGGCGGCTCGCCGGCCCGGGCGCCCGGCTTCGCTGGCTCGCGCGCTGGGCCGCGCGCGTGCACGAGCCCCTCCTGGTGTTCACCGAGTACCTCGACACGCTGCACGCGGCTCGGGTCCTGCTTGCGCCGCTCTGCCGCGTCGCCGTGCTGCATGGCGGACAGACTCCGGCGCAGCGTGCGCTGTCGGTCGAGCACTTCACCGACGGCCCGGCTGACGTGCTGCTCGCCACCGACGCCGGCTCGGAGGGCCTCAACCTTCACGCGCGCTGCCGGCTGATGGTCCATCTCGAGGTCCCGTGGTCGCCGCGACGGCTGGCGCAACGCAACGGCCGCCTCGACAGAATCGGGCAGGTCCGCCAGGTGCGCGTGCTGCTGCCTGTCATCCACGGGACCAGTGACGAGAACGACGTTCAGCGATTGGAGGCTCGCAAGACGCTCGCGCAGCGAGTGGGCGGCGCGCCGGACGACGGCCTGATGGTCGTGGCCAGCCCTCGTCGCGAGCGGCTCGCGGCCGCGGCCGTCGCCGCGACGGGCCGCGCGGCCGGCAGCCCCGCACGAGCGTCCCGGCGCGCACCAGACCTCCGCGAGCGACCAGTCACGATCACGCGAGTCGCCGCGCGGCGGGGTGCGGCCCTGCGTCGGCGATGGGGACTGCCGCGGTGCGACGCGGCGGCGCTTGCGGCGATCAACGTGGCGGGAGGCCATCCCATGCTGCGGTGGCGGCGCTGGATGGCGGTCGCCGTGGAGGGTTGCCGGCCCGACGAAGGCGACCGCGCCAGTGTGGCAGCGGGCGTCGCACCATGGACCGACGCGACGCTGGAGCGCGCGCTGAGGGCCCTGCCGGTCGTCCGCCGGTTCGAGGCACGCGCCACGAGGGCCTCGGCGCGGTGGATGGCGCTGGACACCGCGGCGCGTGGGTCGCTGCCCCCGACTCCGGAGCCTGACCTGTTCCTGTCGAGTGGCAGTGGTGCAGCGGGGGTCGCCGCCCGCGACGTCAACACTCCGGCTCACGACGCGGAGGCGAGAGGCGAAGGACCGTCGCACGAGCCGGCGGCGGTACGCCTTGCGCAGCTCCGTCTGCTGACATGGCGACGCTGACGTACCCCTGGCTCGACGGTACGCTGGTGTCGTCCACGGCGCTGCACCGCACGCTGGTCGAGTATGCCCTCGGACCGCACGAGGCTGCCCTCGCGCGCGGCGTCCGGCAGCTCGGGAAGGTGTATCGACGGTCTGCCCTGCGACTCGGGCCGGCGTCGGGCAGCCTCGCCGTCTGGACGCACCTTGCGGCACCGGTGGTCCAGATGCTCGGCTGGACGGCCGATGTGCCGGAGCAGCAGCGCCTCGGCGGAACGGCCGCGCACGTGGGCGTCCTTCAGGGACGCCCGCCACGGCGCGCCGTGGTTGCTGCCCTCCCGTGGGGCGTGGTGCCAGGGGCCGCGATGCGGCCACTGTGCCGGCTGGGACTCCAGGCCGGCGCATCGGTCGTGATGCTCACGAACGGACGCCGATGGATCTGCCGCGACGCGCGCCGCCCGCTCGGTCGGCAGCACGCAGCGGTCGATCTCGACGCCGCACACCTCGACGATCGAGTCTGGGAAGCGCTGTCGCTGCTGGCGCACGGCCAGCACGACCGCCTGCCTGCGATGGCGCAGCTCACCCTCCGACTCGACGCCACGGCGACGACGGCCGTGCGGAGAGCCGTCGGCGAAGCGCGCAGGCAGCTCGCGCGGCTGCTCGGCGCCGCGGATGAAGAGGCCCTCACGCACATCTTCCGATGGCTGTTCCTGCTCTTCGCGGAAGCTCGCGGCCTCGTACCTCTGGACAACCCGATCTACCGCGACGCGTATGCGCTGACCACGATCGCCAGGCACGCACGCCAGGGGCGGTCGCCATACGGACTCTGGGACGGCCTCCTGGCGAGCGCCGGCCTGGCGCACGCCGGCAGCCGCCATCCCCTGCTCCGCATGACGGCGCTCAACGGGAGGCTCTTCGATCCGGATGCCACGCCACGGGCACGTCGGCGACGCGTGCCGGACGCCTCTGTCGCGCCGATGCTGAAGGCGCTGACGACCGTGCAGGCGGACACGCGGGAAGACCCGATCGCCTTCGGCGACCTCGGCGTCGAGCATCTCGGCACCATCTACGAGGACGTCCTGGCGGCAGGCACGTCACCGGGAATCGAACGCAAGCGGACGGGCACGTTCTACACGCCACGCGACCTCGCCGACCATCTCGTGGCCGAGACGCTCGGGCCACTGGTGGACGGGCAGGACTCGGCGGGCATCCTGTCGCTCCGCATCCTGGACCCTGCCGCCGGCAGTGGCGCCATCCTGGCGAGCGCCGCACGATTCCTTCACGCTGCGCTGGAGGCGGCGTGGGTCCGCGAAGGACGCGGCGGTCCGCTCGACGTCCCGCCGGATGAACGCCGCGACGCGATGCGCCGGATCATCGAGCACTGCCTCTACGGCGTCGACGCGCACGGCCGCGCGGTGCGGGTGGCACGCCTGTCGCTGTGGCTTGCATCGATGACGCGTGAGCGCCCGCTGACGTTTCTCGACCACCACCTGCGCCACGGCAACTCGCTCGTCGGCGCGGCACCCGCCGACGTCGTGACGCGCAGCCCGACGTCGGGGTCGGCGCGGGTGGCTCACGACGGCCAGGCCAGGCTGTTCGAACTCGGCGCGTGGGATGCCGAGGCTGCGCAGCGTGCGTCGGCCCTTGCGAGGATGACCGAGCGGCCCTCCGACACGTCGGACGCCGTCCGGGCGAAGACGGAAACCTTCAGGAGGCTGCAGGACGCCCCGGCGCTCACGGCGTGGCGGCGTCGTGCCGATGCGTGGTGCGCCGCGCTGATGCGGAGGCCGATGCTGACGCGCGGGACGTGGCTCGCGGTGGACGCCTTCCTCCGTGAGGGAGGCCGGGCGGCGTCACCCGTGGTGGCCCGGACCGCCGACGCGCTGCTCCGGCAGGCTGACGCCGTCCGCTGCTTTCACTGGGAGCTGGAGTTCCCCGAGATCTTCCACGGCCCGCGCCCGCGTGGCTTCGACGCGGTGCTCGCGAACCCGCCGTGGGAGATGCTTCGTGCGGACACGGGCGACGACAGCGCCCGCGCCGCGCTTCGGCAGCGGCGGGCGGCGGAGCTGAGCTTCGTCTCGCGCAGCGGTTTCTACACCGAGGGCGGCACCGCGCACCGGAACCTGCACCAGCTGTTCGTCGAGCGCATGCTCCAGCTGTGCCGGCCAGGAGGCCGATTGGGAATCATCGCGCCATGGGGGCTGCTCGGCGACCACGGCAGCGCCGCGACGCGAGGGCGCCTGCTGAAGGGCGCAGCGCTCGACCGCGTGACCGTCCTCGAGAACCGGCGCGCGATCTTCCCGATCCACCGCTCCGTTCGCTTCGTCGTGGCGACGGCAACGGTCGGACGCGCGACGAGTGGCGTCGCCTTGAGCCCGCCGGTCCAGTCCATCGACGCGCTCCCGGACCACGCCCGCGACCATGCAGCGGTGTGGATCGGCGACGCGCTGCTGCGTGCCAGCGGTGGTCCCGCACGTGCGTTCCCGTGCGTGCGTACGAGCGCTGACGTCAGCGTGCTGGAACGGCTTCTGGCGGCCGGCACGCCGCTCGGGGAACCGCCGTGGTCGCTGGCGTTCGGGCGGGAGCTGAACGCGACAGACGACAGGCACGTGCTCGTGGAGGCGTCCAGCGCGCCGGACATGCTGCCCGTCATCGGCGGCCGGCACCTCCGGCCCTTCGGCCTCGACGTCGACCTGTCCGGCAACGGCACGCTGCCGGCGATTCGACACCGCGACGCCCGGGCACGCGTTCCGGACGGCCGCTGGCGGCGCTGGCGGCTCGGCTATCGGGACGTCGCCTCCGCCGGCAACAGATGGACGCTGATTGCCGCCCTCGTCCCCGCCGGCGTCGTCACGACCCATACGGTGTTCACGGTGCGCGACCCGCCAGGCCTGCGCCTCCAGCTGTACGTCTGCGCCATCCTCAACAGCATCGTCGCGAACTGGTACGTGCGCCTCTACGTCGGCACGCATGTGACGAGCGGGCTCATGGCCAGGCTGCCCGTGCCGGTGCCCGGACCCGCGCAGGGAGCGTCGGTCCGCCGGAGGGCGACGGGGTCGGACCGGTCGCTCGCGTCCGTCGCGCGGATGGCCGCGTACCTCCGGCGTGTGCCATCGCAGGCGCTCGGGACGTGCCCGGCCTACGCTCGGCTCCAGGCGGCGGTCGCGCGCCTGTATGGTCTCTCGCGTGGCGAGATGGACGTGATCCTCGCGACGACGCCGCACCTGGGCGCCGCCACGCGCGCGGCCATCCTCGAGCGGCTGCCCGTGGTGCCTTGCCCGAAGGGCCCCTAGCCGCCGCTGAAGGCGACCCACGCCGTCATGCCGAGGACGCCGAGGACGCCGAGCGATGCCGCGGCGAACAGCCAGTCGCGCGAGCGTGTGAACTCCGCGCACGCGAGGACGACGCGCGTGACGGGCGTGGCCATGAGGACGATGAGCCCGGTGTCGAGGAGCCACGCGGCCCCTTCGGCACGCCCCGCGAACGTGAGGACGAGGCCCGCGGCCAGCAGGACGGTGCTGACCGTGACGCCCAGTCCCAGCAGGCGGCCCATCAGGCGTTCGAAGGGCGTGATCATGCGCGCACCAGCATGAGGATGGCCACCACCAGCAAGATCATGGCCAGCAGCAGCTTCAGCCACCGGGCTCGCACGCGGTCGCCCACGAAGAAGCCGACGCGCGAGCCGATCATCACGCCGATCACCGTCGCGGCCGCGAAATGCGGGATGACGTCGCCGGCCGCGTAGTAGATGGGCACCGACGCGACGGCCGTCACGCCCAGCATCAGCGAGCTCGTCGCCGCCGCGACACGCAGTGGCACGCCGCACCAGGCGTTGAGCGTCGGCACCTTCAGGATGCCTCCCCCTATGCCGAGCAGGCCCGAGACGTTGCCGGCGAGGAACGACATGCCGAGCGCCAACGGCAGCCGCCTGACGCGGTAGCCGACGACGCTGCCGTGATCGGGCGAGTAGTACTGCCCGCCCAGCCAGCCCGTGACGGGCTCCGGATCGGCCAGGCTGGTGCGCCTGTCGACCTGCCGGAACATCACGCCGGCGATGCCGAGCGCGACGATGCCGAAGAGGATGCTGAGCGTGCGGTGCGACAGCGTGACGGCCGTCAGGCCGCCGGCGAGGCCGCCGAGCGTCGTCGCGATCTCGAGCACGATGCCGAGCCGCACGTTGATGACCCCGTCTGTGGACCGCTGCGCGGAGACGACGCTCGACGTCGCGATGACGGTCATGAGGCCGATGGCGGCCGCCTGCCGGAAGGACAGGCCCATGAACAGCGAGAGGAAGGGCACCACGAACACGCCGCCGCCGAGCCCGAGCAGCGCGCCGAGCAGGCCGCCCACCGAGCCGAGCGCCATCACGGCGAGGATGGCCCCGAGCGACATCAGCGTCCGCCCGCCCAGGGCTTGAGCACGGCGTGGAGGGCGGCCATGACGGGCGTCTCGACGCCCAGCCGCCGCCCCAGGCGCACGACCTCGCCGGCCAGTGCCTCGTTCTCGATGCGCTTGCCGGCCTCGAGGTCGATGAGCAGCGACGAGCGGGTCGTCGGCGGCAATGCATCCATGTAGCGCTCGATGCGCGAGACCGTGTCGTCGGGCACCGCGATGCCCGACGCACGCGCCACGGCCTCCGTCTCGCGGACGGCGCGCAGGAACACGGCCTTCAGGTCGGGGTCGCTCCAGACGACGCCGGCGGGGCGACGCGCCGCGCCCGTCACCGATGCAAAGGGCGCGAGGTAGATGAACTTCTCCCAGAGCGGCACGCGCGCGTCACCCACGGGTTCTGCCTGCACGTGGGCCGCCGACAGGATCCGGGCGAGGGCGGTGACGCGCGGCGACGGTCCGGCGGACGGAGCGAAGGCCTCGCCGAAGACGATGCGCCTGTGCGTGCCCGTCTGCTCGATGAAGCCAGGACCGGCAAGGGCCGTGGCGATGTAGGTGGGACCGGCAAGGACGGCGCGCTCGCCGACGACCGCCGCCACCTCGTGCATGCTCCGCACGCCGTTCTGCAGCGTGAGGACGGCGGTGTCCGAGCCGACGACCGTCCGCAGCAGCGGCAGCGCCACGTCGTTGTCGTAGGTCTTGACCGCCAGCAGCACGAGGTCGACCACCCCGACGTCGTCGAGGTCGCCGACGGCCTGCGGGTGCGCCACGAAGTCGCCGAGCGGCGACCAGACCATGATGCCGCGCTCGGCCAGTGCACGCAGGTGCGGCCCCCGCGCGAGCATGTACACCTCGTGACCCGCCCGCGCCAGCAGCGCGCCGTAGTAGCCGCCGACAGCCCCCGCGCCGATTACCGCCACCCGCAGTCTGGTCATTGGCCAATTGTAGCGACCGCCCCGCATGGCGCGGTTCAAGGACCGTCCGCCATGGATCCGCGCCGGCCGGCAGCCGTCAGGCGGCCGCCAGTGCCTGCTCGATCTCCTCGAGTGACGGGACGCCGCCGATGGCGCCCGGGCGTGTGCAGCTCAGGCCCGCGGCTGTGTTGGCAAAGCGCAGGACCCGTTCGGTGTCCCACCCCTGGAGCGTGCCGTAGATGAAGCCGGCGCGAAAGACGTCGCCGGCACCCGTCGTGTCGACCGCGTCGACCTTGATGCCTGGCGAGTAGATCGCCCTGTCGCCGTCGAGCGCCAGCGCGCCCTCCGCGCCGAGCGTGACGCACAGCAACCCGTCGTGGACCTGCCGGAGCTGGCGGAGCCCGCTCTCCGGGTCGCCGGCGCCCGTGAGCTGCGCGGGGATGTGCTCGGCAAAGATCGGGATCGTCACGGCGCTCACGAGATCCGCCGTCCGGTTCGTCATGCGGTCGATGTCGCTCGTGATGTGCAGGCCCGCACGCCGCGCGATTGTCGCCGCCAGGATGGCGGCCTCCTGGTCGACGTCGTCGACGTGCAGGAGCCGGGCCGACAGCAGGGCCCGCTCGGGAATCTCGTGTGGGCGCAGCTGCAGCCGCTCGTCACGGTCCCAGAGCACCATGCGCTCGCCGGTGGTCTCGTCGACCATGATCACGGCGTACTGGTTGGGGGCATCGTGGATGACGGCGTCGGTCGTGTCGACGTTGTGGTGCGCGAGCTCGGCGCGGATGCGCCGGCCGTTGCTGTCGGTGCCGGTGGCGCCGATGTACTTCGCGCGCAGCCCGAAGCGGGCGCAGGCGACGAGCGCGGTGGTCATCTGGCCGCCGCAGCTGATCGTCTGCTTCCTGATGCGCATCTTCGAGAGGTTGCCGGTAGGCTGGGGCGACGCGGGCAGCCTGTAGACGAAGTCGACGGCATTGGCGCCAAGTCCGATGACGTCCCAGGCGGGGCCCGGAGGAGGGTTCGCAGTCACGCCGCGCAGTATACAGAGCGGGCGGGCAGGGCCGCGCCTATTCGATCCGGACGACGCGCACGAGCTCGTGGCGGTCGCCGTCACGGGGCTGCAGCAGCCAGAGGACGGCGGGCTGGCCCGGGGCGATGCGCGGGCTGTTGCCACGAGGCGTCCGGGGCAGGTCGACGAGCTGTCCGACCCGGGCGCCGGGATCCTGGGCAGGGGCGACGACGAGGCCGGTGCCGTCCACCTCCTCGAGCGCGCCGAAGCTGGAGAGGTCGCCAAGGTCGGCGATGCTGCCCTCCCAGCGCAGCTCCCGTCGGCCGTCGCGCGTGCGGACGACCCGCGTACCAGCCAGGCCGACATCGCCCGTGAACGGCGCGACGCCCGTGCCGGTGATGATCGTGGCGTTGCGCACCACCGTGTGCAGCAGGCGTCCCTCGTTCTGCGGGAGCGCCTCGTAGACGGTCGGATCGGCGGCCTCGACACGGCCGCTGGCCAGCGCGTCCAGGGCCGACACGAGCGCGACGAAATTCAGCGAGACCAGCGTCGTGTCGGGCGACGGCCCCGGCCACGGGCCGGTCTCGATCAGCACCACGCCCGTCCCCCAGAGCGTGACGTTGTCGCCGAAGGCCCTCGGCTCGAACTCGTCGTCGTAGCGCCCGATGTGCCCGTCGGCAAACGGGCGCAGCGCCTCGGCAATCACGCTGGCCGTCTTCTTGGCAAGCCGGCGCACCTCGTTCTCCGAGCGCGCCTCGTCGTAGGCGACGGCCAGCAGCGAGATGACGGCCGGACGGGGTGGGCGCCCGACGGACGTCCGCCAGTTCTGGTTGTGCAGGTTGAAGCCGATGCGCGGCGCGTGCGCGTCGCGGACGGCCTTGAGCGCGCGCCCTTCGGGCGTCTGGAGCAACCGCGCATCGCGGTTGATGTCGATCCCCTGGGCGTTGCGCCGTGTGAAGACCTCGGCGCCGTCAGGGTTGAGCATCGGCACGACGTGGAGCGTCAGGTGCTCGAGGATCCGCGCGGGCACGGGCTCCTCGCGGTGCGCCAGGAGCCACTGGAGCAGGTCGATGAGCGCGGAGGTCGCCGTCGGCTCGTCGCCGTGCATCTGCGACCAGAGCAGCACGCCCGTCGGGCCACGCCCCAGCGTCAGGTGATGGATGGCGCGCCCCTCGACCGACTGTCCCACCACCTCGTCGCGGAGGAGGCCGTTGCTCTCCGACACGAGGCGCGCCAGCTCGCGCTCGAGCACCGCGTGGGTGACGAGCGGCGGGGGCGGCAGCGGCCGCCGCTCACGCTGCCACACGTCTGCGAGCGCGCGCGGATCCGGCGCCTCGGCCTCCTGGGACGAGGCCGCGGTGCAGCCTGGCGCACACGACAGGAGCAGCAGGAGCGACGCGACGCCGAGGGTACGGGCGATGGTCACTGCGTCGCCGGGACGTCCGGCTTGCGATCGACGAACCGGCGCACGCCGTTGTCGTCCTTCACGAGCTCGAACGCGTCGAAGAGCTGGCCGGTCACGGTCCGGGCCTCGTAGCGCAGCAGCCCGCCGTTGACGCGGATCACCTGGTACATCTGGAGGTTCTGGCCGGTCCGCGTCGCCCAGTCGCGGCCGGGGCCGATCTCGTACATCGTGGGGCCCCCCACCGAGATGACGTAGATCGTGCCGGCGTCCTCGGTCCGCTGGGCGCCCGCCCCGATGTTCTGGCCGCGCCCGTACAGGTGATCGTGCCCCTGGAGCACGAGGTCCACGCGGTACTTGTCGAACAGCGGCTTCCAGGCGTCGCGGATCTCGGGGTTGTCGCGCGTCCGCGCCAGCGAGAAGACCGGATGGTGGAAGGCCACCACCGTCCACCGGTTGCGGTTGGTCCTGAGGCGCTCCTCGAGCCATTCGGCCTGCGCCGCCAGGAGGTCGGTGCGCTGCGAGTTGAGGACGATGACGCGGACGCCCTGGTAGTCGAACGAGTAGACGGTCTCGGCAAGGCCTTCGGGACCATCCTCGGGCAGCGCGAACTGGGGGCGCCAGAACTTCGACAGTTCCCGCGGCGCCTCCCTGTCGAGCCGCGCGTACTCGTGGTTGCCGGCGATCGGCACCTGGGGAATCGTGCCCGTCACCCAGCCGCCCGCGCCGAACCAGTCGCGCCACTCGTCATCCGACTCGCCGATGTTCACCATGTCGCCCGTGTGCAGGATGAAGCGGGCGTCGGGCGCGCCGAGGACGGCCGACCGCAGGGCGCGCGACCAGAGCGAGCGGATGTCGTTCTGCGCGTCGCCGAAGTAGATGAATTCGAAGGGCGCGGGGCCGGCCTCCGCCGTGCGGAAGTGGAACCACTCGCTCCACACCGCGCCGTCGCCGACGCGATAGGCGTAGAGGGTGCCGGGGCGCAGCAGCGTGAAGCGCGCCTCGTGGTAGTACACGGTGCGGTCGCCCACCTGGACGGGCGTCGTGCGCGCCGGCGAGCGTCGCGCGAGGGCGCCGAGCGAGGGATTGGCGCTGGCGTCGACCAGCTCGGCGAAGGCCTCGTCCACGCGGACCTCCGTGCGCCAGGTGACCGCCTGCGTGCGCGAGGGGTCGTCGCGCCAGGTCAGCACCACCCGTTGGGGCAGCCGCGCGGCGTCCGCCCGCGCGTCGGCGGCGGCGACCGCCGTCGTGGCAGGCGCGCCGGCGCCCGCCGGCACCCGCGTCGCGTCCTGGGCGAGCACGATGCCGAGCGAACACACGATGC
>CAYSHC010000071.1:0-20090 GCA_964430855.1 uncultured Vicinamibacteraceae bacterium | reverse complement strand
GAGAGGACGCCCGCCTGCACCGCGGCGCCGATCGCGACGACCTCGTCGGGGTTGACGCTCTTGTTCGGCTCCTTGCCGAAGAACTCCTTCACGAGCTGCTGGACGCGCGGCACGCGGGTGGAGCCGCCCACCAGCACAACTTCGTCCACCTGGTTGGGCGCCAGGCCGGCGTCGGCCAGGGCCTGCTTGGTCGGCCCCATCGCCCGCTGGAGCAGGTCCTCGACCAGCTGCTCGAACTTGGCGCGGGTCAGCCGCAGCGACAGGTGCTTCGGCCCGTTCTGGTCGGCCGTGATGAACGGCAGGCTGATGTCGGTCTCCATCGTGCTGGAGAGCTCGATCTTGGCCTTCTCCGCCGCCTCGCGCAGCCGCTGGAGCGCCATCCGGTCGGCGCCGAGGTCGATGCCTTCCTGCTTCTTGAACTCGGCGATGATCCACTCGATCACGCGCTGGTCGAGGTTGTCCCCCCCGAGGTGCGTGTCGCCGTTGGTGGACTTGACCTCGACGACACCCTCACCCACTTCGAGGATGGAGATGTCGAACGTGCCGCCGCCGAAGTCGAAGACGGCGATGGTCTGCTCGCCCTTCTTGTCGAGGCCGTAGGCCAGCGCCGCCGCGGTCGGCTCGTTGACGATGCGCTTGACCTCGAGGCCGGCGATGCGCCCGGCTTCGATGGTCGCCTGGCGCTGCGCGTCGTTGAAGTACGCGGGCACGGTGATGACGGCCTGGGTCACGGGCTGGCCCAGGTACTCCTCGGCCGCCTGCTTCAGTTTTTGAAGCACCATCGCCGAGATTTCGGGCGGCGCCCACCTCTTGCCGCCCGCCTCGACGCGGACGTCGTTCCCCTCGGGCACGACCTTGTAGGAGACGTGCTTCATCTCGTCGGTCACTTCCTCGAAGCGACGGCCCATGAAGCGCTTGATCGAGTAGATCGTGTTCTCGGCGTTGGTCGCCGCCTGGCGCTTGGCCACCTGCCCGACGAGGCGCTCGCCCGACTTGGAGAACGCGACGACCGACGGCGTCAGCCGGCTCCCCTCCGGGTTGGTGATGACGGTGGGCTCCCCGCCCTCCATGACGGCGACAACGGAGTTCGTCGTGCCAAGGTCGATGCCGATGATCTTGCTCATATGGTCAGCCCTCTGAATGGCCAGAATGCGAAACTGTCGGCGCACCTCGGCACAGCGTCCCGAGTACACGCCTTAATAACAATGGAAGCATAAAAGCTTAGCGAAGGAATGTCAAGTCTCGCATATCCTTGAACGTCCCGGCACCGGCGCGTTCGCGACCCGCGCACCCCGCCGTTTGCATTCCCAAAGGGCCTATACTGGAACCGCCGCCTGCAGCACATCGCGGGACCGTCGCCAGCACGGGCCCGCAGCCCGGCATCGGCCCGGGCCCCGAAAGGACTGATCCATGGGTCGAACCCTCTGGCGAGGCATGGGTGTGCTCGTGTCGCTCGGGTTGACGCTCCCCGCCATGGCGCAAGCGCCCGCCCCGGCGTCACCGGACGCCACCCCCGCAGACGAGGCCACCGTCGACATCCCACTGCCGCACGTCAGCCGCGTCAACGGAGACGGGGCCGTCGTCCAGCGCGACGTCGACGAAGCCGAGGCGGTGGCCGGCGAGCACCTCGCCTTCGGCGACCGCGTGACGACAGGTGCCGCGCAGGTGCAACTGGTCTGGAGCGACGGCAGCGTCGTCGGACTCGACCGCGAGACCTCGCTGGCCGTGCTGTCACCGGCGCTGCTGGCGCTCACCAGCGGACGCGCGCTCATCGTCACGCCCGCCGCCGCGACCGAGCCGTTGCGGGTGGATACGCCGGCGGGCTCGTTCACCGTCGCCCCGGGCACGGAGGTGCGCGCGACCCTGCGCGACGCCGTCGCGGACGTGCAGGTGGCGCACGGATCGGTGGACGTCGAGCACGCCGCCGGCGACGTGACGGTCGCCGCTGGCCAGCAGGTCACGTTGCGGGACGGCACCGCGCCCGGAACCGTCCGCACGTTTAACACGGCGGCGTTCGACTCGTTCGTCGCCTGGGCCCGGGAGCCCGTGCTCGCGGCACGCGAGAGCCCGTCGCGCGCCTACCTCGGCGACCCACGGCTCGAGGCCTACGCGGACGTCTTCGACCGCCATGGCCAGTGGGAAGAGGACGCCGTCTACGGCTACGTGTGGTATCCGACCGTGGCCGCCGCGTGGCGCCCGTACTCGCATGGCTACTGGCAGCCGTTTGCCGGTGCGTATGGCCCGACATGGGTCGGCCTCGACCCGTGGGGATGGCCGACGCATCACTACGGCCACTGGGACGTCGGGAAGGGCGACCGGTGGTTCTGGCGTCCGGGCCGGCGCTGGTCGCCGGGCCGCGTGCACTGGAGCGTGGGGCCGGGATACGTGGGCTGGAGTCCGCTCGGCCTTCGCGGCACCGGGCAGTGGGCCTGGACGGCCCCCCGCGCGAGCCAGCGTGGCGTCTACCCCGGCGGCACGCTCGACCCGTTCCGGGCGTGGACGGTCATCCCGACCGAGCGCTACGGCATGCGCGGCGGCCTGTCGGCGTATGCCGTGGATGCCCGCACGCTGACCAACCTCGATGCGTTCGTCACGCAGCGCACGGCGCCGCCGCTGCGCATCGGCGGCACCTCCGGCTGGGGGTGGGGCTCGTCGTACGGCCGGTCGCCGGTGCTGCGGTACCCGGGCAGCGGCTATCGCGGCGGCGACACGACGCACCCCGGCGGGCGCATCCCGCCAACGCGGATCGGCCCGGCGGGGAGCCCGGCCGTGGGCCCGACGCCGCCGCCCGACAACCCGTACGAGCGCGCCAACGAGGTGATGACGCCCCGGGGACGCCAGCGCGCACCCGAGGCGGCCCCGCCGGCGCGCCAGCCCGCATCACGCGAGGCCGCGCCCCAGCGGGCGCCCGCGCCGCGCCGGTCCCCATCTGACGCCCGGCCCCCGCAGCAGCGCCAGGACCCGCCGTCGGCTGCGAGCACGCCCTCGACGCCCCCCGCCACGGCGGAGGCGCCACCGGCCCGCGGCCTCGACACGCGCCGGCCCACGTCACGACACGCGGTTCCGCGACCGCATCGGCAATAGGCAACGGGACTCGAGGAAAGGAGGAGTAACGAAGGGACAGCACCACCCTCCTCCGCTTTCCTCTCCTCGTCCGCTCTTGGTCCGCCTCGCCCCTATACAATCCCCTTGTGGCCGTCTACATCGTCCGCATCGCCCGTCAGGCGACGATCGTCCTGTTGTTCCTGCTGGCGATCGTGCTCGGCAGCGTCAGCGGCGTCCTCTTCGCGTTTGCCGGCGACCTGCCGCGCATCAGCGCGCTCGACGAGTACGCCCCGAGCACGATTACGCGCCTGTATGCCGCCAATGGCGAGGTGATCGGCGAGTTCGCCAAGGAACGCCGCGTGGTGGTGAGCTACGACGAGATCTCGCCGCTGCTGCGCCAGGCCATCATCGCGGCCGAAGACAAGGACTTCGAGCGACACGTCGGCCTCAGCATCCCTCGCATCATCATCACGGCCATCAAGGACGTGGTCTACGGGCAGCGCGCCGGCGCGAGCACGATCACCCAGCAGCTGGCGCGCCTGCTGTTCCTCCAGGCGGAGTACATGCGCGACGGCGAGTTCGTGCGGTCGGGCTACGCGGCCTGGGAGCGGAAGATCAAGGAGGCCATCCTCTCGGTCCAGCTCGAGAAGCGCTACACCAAGCGCGAGATTCTCACGCTCTACTGCAACACGACGTACTTCGGCCACGGCGCCTACGGCGTCGAGTCGGCCTCGCGGCTGTACTGGGGCAAGTCGGCCAGCGAGCTGTCACTCGAAGAGGCCGCCACCCTTGCCGGGATCATCCAGGGCAACGTCAGGCAGAGCCCGTTCCTCTACCCCGACGCCGCCCGGCGTCGGCGCAACTACGCGCTGCAGCGGATGGCCGAGGAGGGCTACATCACGCAGGAAGAAGCGGACCGCGCCAAGGCCGCGCCCATCGTGACGGCGGAACCGCCGGCGCCCCGCTACTCGCCGGCCGCGTACTTCGTGGAGTCGGTGCGGCAGCAGCTCGAGTCTTCCTTCGGCGCCAAGCAGCTCTACGAGAACGGCCTCTCGGTGCAGACGACGCTGCACCTGCCGCTCCAGGAGGCCGCGCGAACGGCCCTGCGCGAGGGCCTGCGCCGCATCGACAAGCGCCAGGGGTTCCGCAAGCCGCGCAACCTCGCGAGCGAGGGCGTGGACGTCGACGGCTACGCGCACCCGCGCTGGCAGCGGCGCATCGACGCGGGCGATGTCGTGCCTGCCGTTGTCACCAGTGTCGCGCCGGGCGAGATCGAGGCCCGGGCCGGCCGGCTGGGCGTTCGCGTGTCACGCGACGGCTTCGCCTGGACGGGCCGGCGTGCGGCCGCCGACCTCGTGCGCCCCGGCGACCTGATCGACGTCCGCATCGACGCCATTGCCGACGGACGCGCCACGGCACGGCTCGAGCAGGAACCGCTCGTCGAGGGCGCCGTGCTCGCACTCGACAATCGCACCGGCCACGTGCTCGCGATGGTCGGCGGCTACGACTTCGATCGCAGCAAGTTCAATCGCGCCACGCAGGCGCTCCGCCAGCTCGGGTCGACGTTCAAGGTGGTGGTCTACACGGCCGCGATCGACAGGGGCTACACGCCGGCGACCATCCTCCACGACTCGCCGGTGACCTTTGCCGGCGCGCCCGGCTCGCCGCCTTACAGTCCGCAGAATTACGACAAGACGTACGCGGG
Source organism: uncultured Vicinamibacteraceae bacterium (assembly GCA_964430855.1). Taxonomy (GTDB): domain Bacteria; phylum Acidobacteriota; class Vicinamibacteria; order Vicinamibacterales; family Vicinamibacteraceae; genus JAEZDP01. Next base: position 15,340 of record CAYSHC010000071.1, on the reverse strand, counting down.
CCCGATGACACTGCGCCGGGCCCTCGAGCTGTCACGCAACGTGCCGACCGTCAGGCTCATGGAGGCGCTCGGCCCCGGGCAGGTCGCGCGCTACGCGGCGCAGCTCGGCATCACGTCGCCCATTCCCCCGTACCTCTCGAGCGCGCTCGGCGCGGGCGAGGCCAGCCTGCTCGAGATCACCAGCGCGTTCTCGCTCTTCCCGAACCAAGGCGTGCGCATGGAGCCGTACCTCGTCACGCGCGTGACCGACCGCGAGGGCAACGTGCTGGAAGAGAATCGCCCGCGGGCGACGGAGGCCATCAGGGCCGACACCGCCTACGTGATGACGAGCCTGCTGCGGGGCGTCGTGCAGCACGGCACGGCGGCGCGGGCCGCCGCCCTCAACTGGCCGCTCGGCGGCAAGACGGGCACCACCGACGACTTCACCGACGCGTGGTTCGTCGGCTTCGACCCCGACATCACCATCGGCGTCTGGGTGGGCCACGACCAGAAGCGCTCGATTGGCCAGGGCCAGAGCGGCGCCGTGGCCGCGCTGCCCATCTGGATCGACGTCATGCGCGCCTGGATCGAGGCGCGGAAGGCCGAAGGCTACGAGCCGCCGGACTTTTCCGCCCCCGGCAACATCGTCTTCACGACCAACGAGCTCGGACAGCGCGAGGCGTTCATCGCCGGAACGGAGCCGGGCGCGGCGTTCAGGTAGTCAGGCGTCGCTGTTGTCCGTTCCGAGCGTCCCCGCGGCCCGCGCCATCAGGTAGGCCTTGATGAAGTCGTCGATGTCGCCGTCGAGGACGCGGTTGACGTCGCCGACCTCGTACCTGGTCCGGTGGTCCTTGACCATCTGGTACGGGTGCAGCACGTAGCTGCGGATCTGGTGGCCGAAGGCGATGTCCTTCTTCTCGCCGCCGAGTCGCTCGAGCTCGGCCTGCTGCTCCTTCAGCCGCAGGTCGTAGAGCCGCGCCTTCAGCACCTTCATCGCCGAGTCGCGGTTCTTGTGCTGCGACCGCTCGTTCTGGCACGAGACGACGATGCCCGTCGGCAGGTGGGTGATCCGGATGGCCGAGTCGGTCACGTTGACGTGCTGGCCGCCGGCCCCGCTCGACCGGAACGTGTCGACGCGGATGTCCTTCTCGTCGATCGTGATGTCGACGTCGTCGGGCATCTCGGGCCAGACGTAGAGCGACGCGAACGACGTGTGGCGGCGTGCCGCCTGGTCGAAGGGCGAGATGCGCACGAGGCGGTGCACGCCGGCCTCCGCCGAGAGCAGGCCGTAGGCGTATTCGCCGGTGACGCTGAGCGTCACGCTCTTGATGCCCGCCTCGTCGCCCGGCTGGTAGTCGAGCACCTCGCGCTTGAAGCCGCGCCTGTCGATCCAGCGCAGGTACATCTTGAGCAGCATCTCGGCCCAGTCCTGCGACTCGGTGCCGCCGGCGCCCGGGTGAATCGTGATGATGGCGTTCTTGCGGTCGTGCTCGCCGCCGAGCATCTTCCTGATCTCGCCGGCATCGACCCGCTCCTCGAGTTCGTCGAGCGCCCGCTGGAGATCATCGAGCACGTCCTCGCCCTGCTCCAGCCAGTCGTGCAGCACGGCGAGGTCGTCACTGCGCTGGCGCAGATCGCGCAGCAGCGTCACTTCCTGCTCCACGCGCGCGCGGCGCTGGAGCACGCGCTGCGCCTCGGCCTGGTCGTTCCAGAAGTCGGGCGCCGCCGCCACGGCCTCGAGCCGCGCCAGTTCCTCTTCGGGGCGTGCGGCCTCAAAGATACCCCCGTAGATCTGCGGCACGCCGCTGGAGGTCGTCGTAACGTCGGAGCTCGTCTTCTCGAATCACGGTCATGGTCTGATACTCCAGCAAGGTCCCGCCGCGCGCAACAGGCGCGGGGCTACCGGGCGGCGGCCCGCCGGCGTCCCCGCCACGGCCCCGGCCGCACGATGACGACGCAGGTCAGCACCGTGACGAGCAGGCACGCGTACACGAAGCTGTCGCCGATGCGCATGTAGACGGTCGGCGCGTGCAGCCAGCGCACGTCGGCCACGAGCGTCCGCGTCTCGAACAGCGGCGTGCGCGCGAGCACGCGCCCGTAGGGGTCCACGACGCCGCTGATGCCGGTGTTGGCCGCCCGCACGAGGTAGCGTCCCGTCTCGACCGCGCGGACGCGTGCCTGCTCGAAGTGCTGGTACGGCGCCGACGTCGTGCCATACCAGGCGTCGTTGGTGATCGTGGTCAGCAGCCCGCTGCCCGCCTGCGCGGCCAGGCGGCCGTGCCACGGGAACACGACCTCGTAGCATACCGCCACCGACAGCGCCTCGTCGCCAACGCGGAGCAGCGTCATCGCCTCGCCGGGCGCGAAGTCGGCCACGCTCTCGACGATGGGCGTGGCGAAGAACAGCAGGTGCCGCATCGGGATGTACTCGCCGAAGGGCACGAGCTGCATCTTGTGGTACACGCCCGTCGTCTCGCCGGCCGGGTCGATCATGAACGCCGCGTTGTAGTACGGCGCCCCCGCCGGCGCCACGTCGTCGCTCCCCACGACCAGGTGGACGCCGGTGTCGTGGGCCACGGCGCGGACGGCGTTGGTGCGCGCCTGGTCACGTCCGAAGAAGAACGGCGTGGACGACTCGGGCCAGAGCACCACCGTGGCCCCCTGCGACGCGACCTCGCGCGTGAGGCGGAGGTAGCGGCCGAGGATGTCGTCCCGGTAGGCGGGGTTCCACTTGCGCTCCTGCGGGATGTTCCCCTGCACGATCCCGACCCGCACCGGCGTCCCGGATTGCGTAAGCGTCTCCTGCCCCATGCGCCAGGCGCCCCAGCCGACGAACCCGGCGACGACGAGGACGCTGGCGAGGGCGGGACGCCAGCCTGCGTGGAGGCCGTCCCGCGCGACCCACGCGCAGGCGACCGCCACGAGCACGATGAGCGCGGAGACGCCGTGCACGCTGACGAGGCTGGCCGTCTGCATCACGGGCAGCACGTCGGTCTGGCTGTAGCCGAGCAGCACCCACGGAAACCCGGAGAACAGCGTGCCGCGCACCCACTCGGTGGCCACCCAGGCGCACGGCGCCACAAGCAGCGCGGGCGTGCCGGCACGGTGGACGGCGCGTGCGGTGATCCAGGCGAAGGCCGCCGGGTAGATGGCGAGGTAGGCGACGAGCAGTACGCAGAGCACCCAGCTCAGTGCCGCGTTCAGCCCGCCGTACACGGCGAGGACGTCTGCGGTCCAGTAGAGCGTGCCGAAGAACCAGATCCCGCCCGAGAGCAGGCCGAGGAGCGCGGGGTGCGCCACAGGGCGCCGCCGCGTGATGGCGACGAGCAGCGGCACGAGCGCCACCCACGCGGCCGGGGCGGCGCCGTACTTCGGAAACGCGAGAGCCAGCAGGAGGCCCGTCGCCAGGGCTAGCGCGTAATCCAGGGCTGGAACTTCTCTTCGGCCTTGAGCCGCGCCATCACCTGTTCCGCTTCGGGCCGGGGCAGGTTCATCCCGACACGGACCTTGTAGATCACCTGTCCGCCCGCTTCGGGCGCCACGACGTAGGCGCGGTAGCCGCGGCTCTGGAGCCGCTCGGCGATCTGCTCGGCGTCGGCGCGGTTCTTGAGGGCGGTCACCTGCACGGTGAACCCGCCTTCGGCAGCCGCGCCTGACGAAGGCGCCGCAGGGGACGGCTCGGCCTTCGCGGTCGCGCGAACGGGTTCGGGCCGCTCGGTCGGCCCCTTCGGCGCCGGCGTCGGCGCGGGCGTGGGCGGCGGCGCAGCCTTGGCGACCTCCCTGCCCTCCCTGGCCGGCTCGGCCTTCGGCGCCGGGGTTGGCGCGGGGGCCACCACTTCAGGACGCGGCTCGGAGGCCACCAGCCGCTCGGGGTACGACAGGCCCTGCACCTTCGTTGGCTCGTTGGACTGCGGCGCGGCCGGCGGATCCACGAGCGCCGGATCGACAGGCGCCTCGGGCTCGACGGCACTGGCGGCCGCGACGTCGCCTGCCGCGCGGACCGGCGTCCCGCGTCCCACGAGGACGCCGCACAGGAAGATGACAATCGACACGACCGTCGTTGCCATGAAGAGGAACACCAGCTGCTTGCCGCTCAGCTGGATCTCGTGGAAGCCGTCGTCGTGGAGATCGTGCGCCATAGGACGTTTCCTGCAGGAGAAAGTGTACCATCCGCCCGCGCCAGCCCGTCCTCCCGCACGGGCGGCGCGCCCCCGCTAGCGGGGCGGCGTCTGCGGCGTCTGCGCGAGCCGGTCCAGCAGTGCGCGTGCCTCGGGATTGCCCGGCGCGAGCACGGCCGCGCGTTCGGCGTGCGGCCGGGCCGCCTCGGGATCGCCAAGCTCGAGCCAGGCCTGCGCGAGGCCCAGCCGGGCCTCTACCGACTCGGCGCTCCACAGCGAGATCGTGAAGCTCTCGATCGCGTCCTTGAGCCGTCCGCTGCGGACGAGGACCCGCGCGAGCGCGAGGTGGGTCTCCGCCTGGTACGGCGACAGGTACAGCGACTTCCGGAACTCGAGGATCGCCTCGCGGTCGGCCTGCTGCTCGGCCAGCCGAACCCCGCGGTCGTAATGGAAGCGCGCCAGCTGCTGGTGCTCCTGCTGTGCCGCGTTGACCAGCGCCGAGTCGAGCGCCACGGGCAGGCGGTCGAGGGCATCGGCGATGCGCTCGAGCCCCTGCGGCACGCCGAGCGTCTTCGGGTCGGATGCCGCCCTGGCCTCCCACTCCGCATACACCGACGACAGCCGGCGCGCGAGATCGCGCTCGCGCGCGGCTTCAGCGGCAGCCCCCTGAAGCTGGAGCGCCGCGCCGAGGACGTAGTGCGCCTCGCCGTCGCCCGGACGCAGGCGGACGACCTCGCGCAGCCAGTAGATCGCCGCCGGCATGTCGCGCGCCAGCCAGTAGGCATAGCCGAGGTTGAAGAAGTAGTCCGCGACGTCGGGGTCGAGTTCGGCGGCCTTCGAGAAGAAGTAGGCAGGCACGCCGCCGGGGGCGTTCTCGCCGCGCCGGATCTGCACCACGCCGAGGTTGTTGTACACGGCGGCCGACGGCCCCTCCTTGTTCAGCGCCTGCAGGGCCTCGAATGCCTCGTCCAGCCGGCCGAGCGACAGCAGCGACCGCGCGGCAAGGAAGCGGGCCCGCTGCGCGAAGCGCGACGACGGGAGCACGGCCCGCGCGGCCTCGAGCGCGCGTTCGTGATCCTGCAGCTGCGTGCACACCTCCCACAGCGCGACCTGCGCCCGGCCGTACGTCGGCGCCTGCCTGACCGCGTCGAGCAGGAAGCGCTGCTGCGTGGCCGGCGTCTCGGCGACGAGGCCCTTCACGAACGCCTCGAACACCTCGAGCGACGGCGGCGGCTCGATGGCCCGCGGCGAGCCGTCGCCTGCCGGCGGCACGCCGGCGAGCCGCCGGGCGAGCTGCTCGGCGACGTCCACCAGGTCGCGGAGGGCGCCCTCGATCTCGACCTCGGGGGCGGCCCCGGCCGCGTCCACGTCGATCATCCGCGCGCGCACCTGCAACCTGTCACCGGTGGTCCGCACGGACCCGAGCACCAGGTGCCGGACGCCGAGCACCTGGCCGGCGCGCAGCAGCGTCGCGCGCGACAGCGTCACGCCGCCTGGCAGTTCGAGCGCCTCGAAGGCACGCTCCCGGGCCGTCCGGCTGACGGCTGGCCGGCCGAGGGCCGTCAGCCCGTCACTGACGAGCAGCGCGAGGCCCTCGCCCAGCCACAGGCTCCGCGGGTCGTCATCGTCTGGACGCAGGGGCAGGACGAGCGCGAAGGGGCGCAACTCGGCCGTGGACGCCGCCGGCGCGGCAGCCAGGGCACGCTCCCCTTGCGCTCTGTGAGCAGCGGTGCCGGCCACCGCGTGCGGAGGGGCCAGGACAAGCGCCGAGGCGAGCACCGCCAGCGTCCGCCTCATTCGACGCCCTCCAGCGTCGAGGCCAGCGCCGGCGCCGTGGCGGCTGCCAGCTCGATGTGGAGGCGGCACACGTCGCCGCCGCCCGCGCGGCACGCGTCGATCCGGCTCTCGCCGGCCAGCAGCCCGTCATGTGCAAGGAGCTGCTCGAAGAACGCCTGGTAGTAGCGGCAATGCGGCGCACCGGCGTGGTCGCGCGTGTTGCAGAAGATCGAGCCGAGAATGTCGGCTGTGAGCACGCCGCGCCGGACCGTCAGCGCCACCTTCGTCCCGCGATAGCCGCGCTCGACGTGCTGGCGGCCGATGCGGGCCAGCTGACGCAGCCGCAGCCGCCGCGGGGTGACGCGCCGCCGTGCGCGCACGTGCCAGGGCAGCCCGTCGTAGACCCAGGCGGCGGCGTAGGCGGCGGCGCCGGTCATCACGTCGTCGTAGGTGCCCGGCGGCTCGTGCCGCAGGAACGACAGCACCGCCGCGAGGGGCGCCAGGTTGACGGAGTCGTCGCGCCAGCCTCGTGGCTTCAGGTAGCCCTCGTAGAACTCGAGCCGCGGTGGCGTGACGTCGCCGATGGCCTGGTGCAGGGCCGCGGCAAGCAGCCTGTCGATTCTCGCTTCACTCATTTTCTGGTAGTGTTACCGCCGTGAGTGAGCGTCTGGCATGGACGGGCCTCGTGCTCGCCAGCGGACGCAGTCGACGATTCGGCGGACTCGACAAGAGCCGCCTCCCCCTCGGAGGACGCACCCTCCTGCAGCGCGTGGCCGACGCGCTGACGCCCGTGACCGCGACATGCCTGGTGGTTGGCCCCCGTGCCCCGGAGGGCGTCGCCCACGTGCGCGACGAGGACGTCGACGGCGGTCCCATCGCGGGGTTGCGGGCGGGCCTCCGCGCCATCGAGACGCCGTATGCGCTCGTCGCCGCCTGTGACCTGCCCTTTCTGACGCCGGCCTTCCTCGAAGCGTTGCAGGCGGCCGGTCGCACGGCCGACGTGGCGTACGTCGCGGGCCGCGATGGAACGGCGGCGCTGTGCCTCTCGGCCCGACGGACGATCCTGTCCATGCTCGATGCGTACTGGCAGGCCGGAGGACGGCGGCTTCAGGAGGTGGTGCAGCGCCTGCCGCACGTCGTGCTGCCCGACGCCACGCGCGCCCGCCACGACCCGGCCGGGCTGTTGCTGCTGAACGTCAACGACCCGCTCACCTACGCGCGGGCACTCGCCGAGGCTCGGCACGACTGCCGGGCATCCTACTTCACCGATCTGGACGAGTCAAAACACACGCCATGATTCTGCCGCTGCAGCAAGCCGTCAGACAGACCCTGCGGGACACGCTGGCCCGCCTCTACGGGGCGGACGCCGTGCCGTCCACGATCGTGATCGACACCCCGCCGCAGCGGCGGCTCGGCGACCTCGCGCTTCCCTTCGCCTTCGAGCTCGCCCGCACGCTGCGCAAGGCACCGCGCGCCATCGCCCAGGAGGTGGTGGAGGCCTGGCCCGCGGTCGACGGCGTGGCGCGGGTCGAAGCGACGCCCAACGGCTACGTCAACGTGTTCCTCGATCGCGCGGCGTTCCTGCGCGCCAGGCTGGGCGCGCCGGCGGCCGACCCGTCGGCCTTCGCGCCCGCGCCCGGGAAGACCATCGTCGAGCACACGGCCATCAACCCGAACAAGGCCGCCCACATCGGGCACCTGCGCAACGCCGCGATGGGCGACACCTTCGCGCGGCTGCTGCGCTTCTGCGGGACGCCCGTCGAGGTGCAGAACTACATCGACGACACCGGCGTCCAGGTGGCCGACGTCGTCGTGGGCTTCCAGTACCTCGAGGAGCGGCCGATCGACGAGGTGCGCGCGCTCGCGTCGCAGCCGAAGTTCGACTATTACTGCTGGGACCTCTACGCGAAAGTCACCGACTGGTACGAGCAGGACGCGGCGCGCAGGGAGATCCGCAGCCGCACGCTGCACGCCATCGAGCACGGCGAGGCGCCGGCCGCGGAAATCGGCGCGATCGTCGCCGAGTCGATCGTGCGCTGCCACCTGCGGACGATGGCGCGCATGAACATCGACTACGACCTGCTGACGTGGGAGGGCGACATCCTCCGCCTCCAGTTCTGGGCGGCGGCCTTCGAGCGCCTGAAGGCCAACGGCACCGTGTACCTCCAGGAGACCGGCCGGCTCGCGGGCTGCTGGGTCATGCAGATCGACGAGGACATCGACGCGACGGTCGCCGGCGAGGCCGCAGGCGGCGCGGCCGAGGCAACGGCCGACGCCACCGACGAGGCGGGCGAGGACCCGCGCGAGAAGGTGATCGTCCGGTCGGACGGCACCGTCACGTACGTCGGGAAAGACATCGCTTACCAGTTCTGGAAGTTCGGGCTGCTCGGGCGCGACTTCCAGTACCGCCGCTTCGGCGATCGGCTCGACGGCGGCACGCTGTGGGCGACGTGCACGAGCGGTGGCGAGACGCCCCACCCCGACTTCGGCGGCGCGCGGCAGGTGATCAACGTCATCGACACGCGCCAGTCGTACCTCCAGAAGCTGCTGAAGCAGGCGCTCGCGATCATGGGCCACCAGGCCGAGGCGCGCCACTCGATCCACTTCGCGTACGAGATGGTGGCGCTCACGCTCCGCACCGCCCGCGAGCTGGGCTACGAGGGCGACGGGGACGGCAAGCCGTTCGTCGAGGTCTCGGGCCGCAAGGGCCTGGGCGTGAAGGCCGACGACCTGCTGGACCGGCTCACCGACAAGGCGTACGAGGAAGTGCGCCGCCGCAACCCCGACCAGCCGGACGCCGAGGCGCGCAGGACCGCCGAGCAGATCGCCATCGCGGCCGTACGCTACTTCCTCGTGAAGTTCTCGCGCACGAAGTTCATTGCCTTCGACATCGACGAGGCGCTCAGCTTCGAAGGCGAGAGCGGCCCGTACCTCCAGTACGCCGCGGTGCGCGCCGGCAACATCTTCCGCAAGCTCGAGGCACGCGACGGCATCTCCGCCGACGATGTCGCGGCGGCGATCGCGTCACTCGACCCGGCGCCCCTCACCGGCGACGAGGCCGGCGACGCGCTCTGGGACCTGGTGCTCTCGTGCGCGCGGCTCGACGAGGTCGTGCAGGATGCGGTGCGGACGCTCGAGCCGTCCGTGCTCGCGAAGTACGCCTTCGGCCTCGCGCAGAGCTTCAACGGCTTCTACCACCGCTTCCAGATCCTCGGCGAGGAAGACCGCACCGTCAGGCTGTGGCGGGCCGCGGCGGCCAGCTACTTCCGTCAGCAGATCACGCGCGCGCTGGAGCTGATGGGAGGCGCGGTCCCGGAGCGGATGTAGCGGCGGAGGGTCCGCGGTGAGCGGCTAGCGGTCCGCGTCCAGCACCGCGAGCGTCTCCAGGTGCGCCGTGTGCGGGAACATGTCGAAGGCGTGCAGCGCCGTGAGCCGCCAGCCTGCCTCCCTGAACCGGCGCAGGTCGCGCGCAAAGGTCGGGGCGTCGCACGACACGTAGACGATGCGGCTGTCACGCGCCTGCGCGAGCCGGGCCGACACCGCCGGCGGCAGGCCCGTCCGCGGCGGGTCGACGATGACCACGCGGCCGTCGATCTCGACCAGCGCGTGCTCGAGCGCCGCTTCCACCGACGCCTGGCGCGCCTCGAGCCGCGCGCCGGCGGCGCGTCGCAGGTCGCGCACGTTGCGCGCGAGCCACGACGCCGATGTCGGCTCGCCCTCGACACACATGACGTCCTTCGCCCCCGAGGCCGCGGCCGCGACGCCGAACAACCCCACCCCGGCGAAGAGGTCCACGACCGGGCGATCGTCGAGCGCCGCGAGCACGCGCGCGACGAGCGACGGGAGGATCACGCGGTTGGCCTGGAAGAACGTCGCGGGATGCCAGCGCAGCCGGCTGCCGTCCGGCGCGGTCACCACCGACAGATCGTGCAGGGGTGCGCTCAGGACGGGGTCGCCGGCGACATCACGTGAGGGGCGTCCGTGCGGGGCAACCGCCACGCCGACGACGCCATCCGGAGGCGTGCCCGTCCACGTCCCGCCACCGGTCGTCCGGTGCGTACCGACGAGCACGGCTCGCCGCGCGCCGGCGAGATCCTCCGAGACCGAGATCTCCGCGACGTCCTCCCGGACCGGCGGGGCCAGCCAGTCGTACGTGGCGCGCGCGGCTTCGAACAGCGGCGCGGGACACTGCGACGGCTCGGGCTGGCACAGTTCGTGGCTCCCTTCGCGATAGAACCCCAGCCGGTCCTCGGCGACGTGCAGCCGCACGCGCATGCGCCATCCTGCCCGCGCCGACGGTGTGACATCGACAGCGGGCGCGTCGGGCAGCCGGGCCGTGCGCCGAAGTGCATCACCGAGCATGTCGGCCTTGAGCTGGAGTTGCCGCTCGTAGCGGACGTGCGCCAGCGCGAGCCCGCCGCAGCGTGGGTCGCCGGTCGTCGGCACACGGTCGGACGACGCCTCGAGCACGTCGGTGACACGGCCGAACCGGACGCCGCCCTTTCCCGCCTTCTCGACGACAACGCGGACGCGCTCGCCCGGGATCGCGCCGCGCACCAGCAGCACACGTCCATCGACACGCGCCAGGCCGTACCCGCCAGGCACGACCTTCTCGATCACGACGACAAGGCTCTGGCCGTTCATGCGATCTCGATCTCGGGCAGGCCCAGTTCGTGGCGCAGGAGCTGGCGCACGAGCCGGCCATGCGCCTCGCGGTACATGTCGTCGGTGAGGCGGTCGCGCATCGGACGCAGTTCCTCGTCCGCCCGTGCCCCCAGGCGCGTGCGAAGGTCGGGGTCCATCGCCTCCGTCAGACCGCGCATCAGCGCATCGTCAATGCGCGTCAGCTCGGCACGCAGCGCCTGTCGCTGCTCGCCGCGTGCCCCCGTCGCCTGCGACGCCACGGCGTCGAGGCGCCGCAGCGCCTCGTCGACGGCGACGCCGACCTCGGGCGCAAGGGGCGTCCCGGCGCGCACCGACGACAGGCGCATGATGACGCGCTCGATGTGCGGCGCAAGGGACGGCCGCCGGCGCGCCGGCGCCTGGTCCGCGGCCGTGCCGGACGGCCTCGTCGAGGCCTCGCGCGACGCCGACGGGCCGACGGCCCGCCGCCACTGGTCGTACGCGTCGAGGACGTCCGCCTCGCAGAACTCGATACGCACGGGTCGGCGCTGCGGACCGCGGGCCTCGCGCCGGGCCACGGTCCTGTCGATGCCGTGCTGCACGATGCGCAGGGGGACGCCCGCTTCCGCCCACCGCGCGACGAGCTGGAAGGCCGGGCCGACAAGGCGAATCAGGTGGCCGCCGTTGCGCTGACAGAGATACCGCTCGACCTGCCGGCAGTACGCGCCGATGTCGACGTCGGGCGGGCCGGCGCCAGGAACGTCAGGCGCCATAGCCCTCCCACTCGACGGCCCCGGCGACGACGCGTGTCCGCGTGTCTCCGAGATCGACCTGCAGCGCCCCGGCCTCGTCGATGCCGCGCGCGATGCCGGTCATGCGCCGTCCCTCGTGCACGAGCGAGACCGTTCGGCCCTCGGTCGATGGCGCGTACCGGCGCCACGCCTCGACGATGGGCCCGGGACCCTCCTCGCGCAGGCGCGTCGTCCAGTGGCCGAGGGCCGCCATCAAGGACGCGGCGACATCCTCGACGGCGACGTCCCGGCGGGCGCACGCCTGGAGCGACGTCGCCCTCATCGCGAGGTTGTCAGCCTCCGGCACCGCGGTCACGTTGATCCCGATCCCGAGCACCACGTGCTGGAGTCCGTCGGCACCGGCCGAGGCCTCCGCCAGCACACCCGCCAGCTTGCGGAGCTCGCCTCCCGCCAGCGGCACGACGACGTCGTTCGGCCACTTCAGCTCGGCGGCGGCCGCGCCCTGCTCGTGCGCGCACTGCGCGACAGCCACGCCGGCCATCAGCGTGAGGCAGCCGGTCACGGCCTGCGAGGGGGGCCGCATCGAGGGCCACGCCGCGGGCCGGAGTATCGTCGAGCAGTACACGCCGGTCCCCGCGGGCGAATGGAACGTCGTGCCGCGGCGGCCCCGGCCGCGCCGCTGGGCGCGCGCGATGACGAAGGTGCCTTCCGGCGCCCCGTCGAGGGCGAGCTGCTGCGCGACGTCGTTGGTGGAGTCGACTTCGTCGAGCACGTGGAGGCGGGCACCGACGGGCGACACAAACGGCGCCAGGCGCATCAGCTGCGCGTGCAGTCGTACGAGGCAGGGGTCGTCGGCGGCGCCCATCACGGCACCGGGTCGATCTTGAAGCTGAGGTCCACGCTGGGCGCGGAGTGCGTCAGCGCGCCCACGGACACGAAGTCGGCGCCGCTCGCGGCGATCTCGTCGAGACGCTCGAGGGTCACGCCGCCCGAGACTTCCACCTGCGCGCGGCCGCGGGCGCGTCGGACGGTCTCGGCGAGCGTCGCCGCATCCATGTTGTCGGCCAGGATGCGCGTCGCGCCGGCCTCGAGCGCCGCGTCGAGCTCGTCGAGGGTGCGCACCTCGACCTCGATCGGCAGGTCGTGGTCGGCGGCACGCATGCGCTGGAGCGCGGGGACGATCCCGCCCGCGAGGGCGACGTGGTTGTCCTTGATCAGGATCCCGTCGTCGAGGGCCATGCGATGGTTGGTGCCCCCGCCGGCGCGCACGGCGTACTTCTCGAGCGCGCGCAGCGTCGGGGTGGTCTTGCGCGTGTCGAGGATGGTGATGCGCCCCGCCGCCGCGTCCACGTACCGCCGCGTCAGGGTCGCGATCCCGCTCAGGCGCTGCATGAAGTTGAGGGCGGTCCGCTCGGCGACGAGCAGCGCCCGCGCGCGCCCCTCGACGTCGGCGATGAGCGTGCCGGCCTCGACGAGCTCGCCGTCGTGATGGTGACGGGTCATCACGACACCCGGGTCGAGCTGCTGGAATGCCTCCTCGGCGATGTCGAGGCCCGCGACCACGCACCGGCTCTTGGCGAGCAGCCGGCCGCGGCCGCGCTGGTGCTCGCCGACGGTGGCTTCGGTCGTGACGTCGCCCCAGCCCATGTCCTCGGCGAGGGCGCGCCGCACGAGCTCGCGGTACACCGCCTTCTCCAGCGGCTGGAGCGGTGAGGTCACGAGCCCGCTCCGCCGTCGGGGGCCGCCGTCGCGGCCGTCGGGTTCGGCTCGAGTTCGCCGAGCGTCACGACGGCCTCACGCGCGTCGGCTTCTGCCACCTCGACGTGCTCCACGACGCCGGAGGCGACGACGTCGGCCTGCCCTGCCGCGAACGCCGCCAGGTCGTCGGCCGGCGCGCGCACGACGAGCGACGCCACCGGCGTGCGCAGGGGCTTGCGCGCCTCCGACTTCGTGCGCCGCACCTCGCCGAGCACCCACGTCGCGACGTCGAGGGCCTTGACGGCCGTGGCATCCGGCGCATCGATCACGTCGAGAATCTCCTGGCGCGTGGGCCACGGCGCGCGATGCACCGAGCCCTCCTGCCACCACGACCACACCTCTTCGGTGGCGTATGGCAGGTACGGCGCAAACAGCCGCAGCAGCGTCTTCAGCGTGACGAGCATCGCGGCGTTGGCCGACGCGGCGCCCGCCGCGTCGCGCTCGCCGTAGCGGCGCGCCTTCACCAGCTCGAGGTAGTTGTCGCAGAAGTTCCAGAAGAACGCCTCGGTGCGTTCGAGCGCGCGCGTGTAGTTGTAGGCCTCCAGGTCGGCGGTCGCCTCGTCCACGAGGGCCGCCAGGCCGGTGAGCAGGCCGCGATCGACCGGGTCGGTCACCTCGCCGAGCGGCTCGGTGCGCCCGAGGGCGAACTTCGCGGCGTTGAGCAGCTTGATCGCGAGCCGCCGCCCGACGCGCATCTGCCCGGTGTCGAAGGCGGTGTCGGCGCCCGGGCGTCCGCTCGCCGCCCAGTACCTGACGGCGTCCGAGCCGTGCTCCTCGAGCAACGCCAGGGGCGTCACGACGTTGCCCTTCGACTTCGACATCTTCTTGCGGTCGGGGTCGAGCACCCAGCCCGAGATCGCGGCGTTGCGCCACGGGATGCTGTCGTGCTCGAGGTGCGACCGCAGCACGGTCGAGAACAGCCACGTCCTGATGATGTCGTGCGCCTGCGGCCTGACGTCCATCGGGAAGACGCGCGAGAACAGGTCAGGATCCTCTTCCCAGTGGCCCGCGATCTGCGGCGTGAGCGACGAGGTCGCCCACGTGTCCATGACGTCGGGATCGGCGGTGAAGCCGCCGGGCACGTCGCGCTGCTCCGCCGTGTACCCGGGAGGCACGTCCGTGGACGGATCGACGGGGAGCTGCGCTTCCCCGGCCACGATGGGCGAGGCGTAGTCCACCGAGCCGTCCGCGCGCAGCGGGTACCACACGGGGAACGGCACTCCGAAGAAGCGCTGGCGGCTGATGCACCAGTCTCCGTTGAGGCCCTCCACCCAGTTCTCGAACCGTGCGCGCATGTACGGCGGATGCCAGTCGATCTCGCGGCCCCGCGCGATGAGGGCCTCGCGCTGGTCCATCGTGCGGATGAACCACTGCCGGCTCGTGACGATCTCGAGCGGCCTGTCGCCCTTCTCGAAGAACTTCACGGCGTGGACGATGGGCCGCGGCTCGCCGACGAGGTCGCCGGTCTCGCCAAGCTGCTCGACGATGCGTGCGCGCGCCTGCGTGGCCGAACGCCCGGCGATGGCGTCGTAGCGCTGCTGCGCCGCGGCGGCGTCCACCGACTCCCAGCCGGGACTGCCCCAGGTCACGCGCCTGAACGTGCCGTTGGGCTCGATCACCGACCTGACCGGCAGGTTCAGCTCGCGCCACCAGGTGACGTCGGTGATGTCGCCGAACGTGCAGATCATCGCGATGCCGGTGCCCTTCTCGGGATCGGCCAGCCGGTGCGGGCGGACCGGCACGCGCACGCCGAAGAGCGGGGTGATGACCTCCGTCCCGAACAGCGGCTGGTACCGGGCATCGTCGGGATGCGCGACGAGGGCGACACAGGCGGGAATCAGCTCGGGACGGGTGGTGTCGATCTCGACATACCCCTCGCCGTCGGCGCGCCTGAACCGGATGCGGTGGTACGCGCCCGGCACCTCGCGGTCCTCGAGCTCGGCCTGGGCGACCGCCGTGCGGAAGTCCACGTCCCACAGCGTCGGCGCCTCGAGCTGGTAGGCGATGCCGCGCCGGAGCAGCCGCACGAAGGCCAGCTGCGAGATGCGCTGCGCACGGCGGCCGATGGTCGCGTAGGTCATCGACCAGTCGACCGAAAGGCCCAGGTGCTTCCACAGCTGCTCGAAGGCCTGCTCGTCCTGCTCGGTCAGCCGGGTGCAGAGCTCGATGAAATTGGGGCGCGAGACCGACACCGGCGGCTTCGGCGGCGTCGGGGGCGGCTCGAAGCCCGGGTCGTACGGCAGCGATGGATCGCACCGCACGCCGAAGTAGTTCTGCACGCGGCGCTCGGTGGGCAGGCCGTTGTCGTCCCAGCCCATGGGGTAGAAGACCTCG
>CAYSHC010000070.1:8137-20166 GCA_964430855.1 uncultured Vicinamibacteraceae bacterium | reverse complement strand
CTTCACGCCGGGCGACCTCGGGTTCAGCGTCCATGAGACGGCCCAGGGCAGCTGCGGCGTCCTGGTGTGCTGGGACCAGTGGTTCCCCGAGGCGGCGCGCCTGACCGCCCTGCGCGGCGCGCAGTTCCTCTTCTATCCGACGGCGATCGGCTGGCTGCCCGGTGAGTCCGACGAGATGAACCAGGCCCAGCACCAGGCCTGGGAGACCATGCAGCGGGCCCACGCCATCGCCAACGGCGTGTTCGTCGTGGCGGTGAACCGGGTCGGGAAGGAAGGCGAGCTGACCTTCTGGGGCCAGTCGTTCGTGGCCGACCCCTTCGGGCGCGTGCTCGGACGCGCGTCGAGCACCGACGAGGAGATCCTCCTCGTGGAATGCGACCTGTCGCTCATCGAGAAGACCCGGCAGAACTGGCCTTTCCTGCGCGACCGCCGCATCGACGCCTACGGCAGCCTGACGCACCGCCTCATCGAGTCATGAGCACGCCGACGCCGGCCTCGCTCGGCTACCGCATGCCGGCCGAGTGGCATCCGCACGCCTCCACGTGGCTGACGTGGCCGAAGGACCCCGTGACGTGGCCCGACCGGGTGCCGCAGGTCCAGGAGATCTACCTCGCGTTCATCGCGGCGCTGACGCCGCACGAGCGCGTCGACCTGCTCGTCGACGACGCGGCGGTGGAGGCCGAGGTGCGGGCGCGCTGCCGCGCCCGCGGGATCGACGACGCCGCGCTCACATGCCACCACGTGCCGACGGCCGACTCCTGGATCCGCGACTACGGCCCGAACTTCCTGCTCGACGACGAGGGGCACCTCGCGTTCAACCACTGGGGCTTCAACGCCTGGGGCGGCAAGTACGAGGCGCTGCTGCGCGACGCCGACGTGCCGCGCCGTCTCGAGGTCCTGAAGGCGGTCCGGCGGTTCGAGCCCGGCATCATCCTCGAAGGCGGGTCGATCGACGTGGACGGGCATGGCACGGTGCTGACCACCGAGCAGTGCCTGCTCAACCCGAACCGCAACCCGGGCCGCTCCCGCGCCGATATCGAGCGCTTTCTCCGCGAGTTCCTGGGGACCCGGCAGGTCATCTGGCTCGGCGAGGGCATCGCCGGCGACGATACCGACGGCCACGTGGACGACATCACGCGGTTTGTGGCGCCCGACACCATCGTCACGGTGGTGGAGGAGGACCCGTCGGACCCGAACCACGCGCCCCTGGCCGACAACCTGCGCCGCCTGCAGCACGCGCGCGATGCCGCGGGACGGCCCTACCGCATCGTCACGCTGCCGATGCCCGGTCCCGTCGTCGACGACCAGTCGGAGCGGCTGCCCGCGAGCTACGCCAACTTCTACATCGCCAACGACGTCGTCCTGCTGCCGGTGTACGGGCATCCGAACGATCAGCGCGCGGTGGAGACGCTGGCGCCGCTCTTCCCGCGCCGGCGGGTCGTGCCGATCGACTGCGAGCCGCTCGTCTGGGGCATGGGCTCTATCCACTGCGTCACCCAACAACAACCTAGGTAGGGACGGCTCTCCGAGCCGTCCTTGTCCGAGCCGTCCTCCTCCGAGCCGTCCTTCTGCCGATCCGTCCTCCTCCGACGACCGGAGGCCCGGCGAACCCGGCGCCCGGTCCGCGGCGCGCGGCAGGCCCGCTCGCCTGGCCCCGCAAGCTGGAGCCGAGATCGGACGGCGGATGGCGGCAGGCCGCCCGGGAAAGCGGAAAGCGGCAAGCGGGGAGCGGTGCGCGGTCCGCGGTGAGCTGATATACACTGCGACAGCCCGTCATTCTTGCGAGGACACCGATCACGATGCAGGTCATTCAAGCTCCGAAGGTCTACGACGTCGTCGTCGTCGGCTCGGGCGCTGGCGGCGGCGTCGTCGCCAAGGTGCTCACCGAAGCCGGCGCCGAGGTGTGCATGCTCGAGGCCGGCCCGTGGTGGGATCAGGCGAAGGACGGCGCGATGTTCGCCTGGCCCTACGACTCGCCCCGTCGCGGCGCGAACACCGAACGCCCGTTTGGCGAGTTCGACGCGGCCTGGGGCGGCTGGGAGCTCGACGGCGAGCCGTACACGCAGGGCGACGGTTCGCGGTTCGACTGGTTCCGCGCGCGCATGCTCGGCGGCCGCACCAACCACTGGGGCCGCATCTCGCTGCGCTGGGGGCCCGATGACTTCCGCCGCCGCAGCATCGACGGCCTCGGCGACGACTGGCCCATCACCTACGACGACATCAAGCCGTATTACGACAAGCTCGATCGCTTCGTCGGCATCTTCGGCACCAACCACGCCGCCGAGACCGGGCTGCACAACGAGCCGGACGGCATCTTCCAGCCGCCGCCGAAGCCGCGCGCCTACGAGCTGCTGATGAAGCAGTCGTGCGATCGCCTCGGCATCCCGATGGTGCCCTCGCGGCTGTCGATCCTCACGCGGCCGCTCAATGGCCGCGCGGCGTGCCACTACTGCGCGCAGTGCGGCCGCGGCTGCACGACGGCGTCGAACTTCCAGTCGCCGACCGTGCTGCTGCCGCCGGCGCTCGAGACGAAGAAGCTGACCATCATCACCAACGCGATGGCGCGCGAGGTGCTGAGCAACGACGAGGGCCTCGCGACAGGCGTCTCCTACGTGGACACCACGTCGGGCGAGGAGAAGACCGTGCGCGGCCGGATCATCGTCCTGGCCGCCAGCGCCTGCGAGTCGGCGCGCCTGCTGCTCAACTCGAAGTCCGCGCGGTTCCCGAACGGCCTCGCCAACGGCAGCGGCGTCGTCGGCCGGTACCTCACCGACTCGACAGGCGCCAGCCTCGCGGGCTTCATCCCGAAGCTGGTGGGGACGCCGGTCTACAACGAGGACGGCACCGGCGGCATGCATCTCTACATGCCGTGGTGGGTCGACAACGTGAAGGCGAAGCTCGACTTCCCGCGCGGCTACCACATCGAGCCCGGCGGCGGACGCCGCATGCCCGGCTTCGGCTTCATGTCCAGCATCCACCGGCACCCCGGCGGGTCGGGGGGCGGCTACGGCAAGAGCCTGAAGGACGAGTACCGCCGGCTCTGGGGCGCGACGGTGGGGTTTGCCGGCCGCGGCGAGATGGTGCCCAACAAGGACACCTACATGGACATCGACCCCGACGTCGTGGACAAGTGGGGGATCCCGGTGCCGCGCTTCCACTGGAAGTTCACCGATTACGAGCGCAACCAGGCGAAGCACATGATGGAGACCTTCGCCTCCATCATCGAGGACATGGGCGGCACGGTCCTTGGCCGCATCCCGGGCCCGGACGAGGACTACGGCCTCGAGGCCGGCGGCCGGATCATCCACGAGGCCGGTGTGGTCCGCATGGGCAACGACCCGCGGACGTCGGCGCTGAACCCGTTCTGCCAGGCCCACGAGGTGAAGAACCTGTTTGTGGCCGACGCCGCGCCGTTCGTCTCGCAGGCCGACAAGAACCTGACGTGGACGATCATGGCGCTGGCCTGGCGCACCTCGGAGTACATCGCCGAGCAGCGCAAGGCCCTGTCCCTGTGACACCCGGAGGACTGAGCATGGCACTCAATCGACGACAGGCGCTGCAGGTGCTCGGGGCCGCCCCGGCGGCGGCCGGGCTCACGTGGACGCAGGCCGAGGCGCAGCAGGCGCACCAGCACGCCGAGCAGGCGCGCACGCAGGCGGCCGCCGACGGCACGGCCTACACGCCGAAGTTCTTCACGGCCCACGAACTGGCCACCATCACCGCCCTCGCGAACCTGATCATCCCGGCCGACGAGCGCTCGGGGAACGCCAGCGACGCGGGCGTCCCCGAGTTCATCGACTTCATGATGGTCGACCAGCCGGAGCGGCAGGTGCTGATACGCGGCGGCATCAAGTGGCTCGACAGCGAGTGCCGCCGGCAGTTCGGCGCGGCGTTTGTCGACTGCACCGCGGCGCAGCAGACGGCCATCTGCGACCAGCTCGCCTGGCCGGACAAGGCCAGACCGGAGCACTCGCACGGCGTGCGCTTCTTCAGCGCGGTGCGCGACCTCACCGCCACCGGCTTCTTCACGAGCCGGATCGGCATCGACGACCTGGGCTACAAGGGCAACACCTTCGTCCCCGTCTGGGAGGGCGCGCCGAAGGAGGTGCTCGACCACCTCGGCGTCAGCTACGACAGCGTGGCGCACTGGTACAGGGACGAGGCTTGATCATGCCTGATGCCTGATGCCTAGTGCCTGATGTCTGATGCCTCTGGTTGATGCCTCATGGTCGATGCTCGAGGCCTTGATTGATTGATGTGTAACTGCGAACTCCCCGATTCCATGCCCAGGTTTCTGCGCCGATCCGCATTCGTCCTCGTCCTTGCCGCGCTGATGTCGAGCCCGTTCCTGCTCGCGCAGCAGCAGCGCAAGGATGCCGTCGCCCGGCAGTACGCCACCCTGTGCGCCTCCTGCCACGGAGCCAACCTCGAGGGCGGCCTCGCGCCCAGCATGCTCGACGACGAGTGGGTCCATGGCGGCGACGATGCGAGCCTGGCCGCGTCGATCAAGAACGGCTGGCCGGCCAACGGCATGCCGGCGTTTGGCAACACGCTGAGCGACGAGAACATCCGGGCCATGGTGATCTTCCTCCGCGAAGCGCGGACGCGCGCCGCCGTGGAGCGGGCCGGCTACGCGAAGCCCGCGGCCAACACGGTCGTGAAGAGCGAGCGCCACACCTTCACGCTCGAGACCGTCGTCGAGGGGGTGTCAAAGCCCTGGGGCCTCGACTTCCTGCCGGACGGCCGCATGCTGGTCACCGAGAAGGACGGCGCGCTCCGCATCGTCGACAACGGGCGGCTGTCGGCGCCGGTCAGCGGTGTCCCCGCGGTGTGGAGCCGCGGCCAGGGCGGCCTGCTCGACGTCGGCGTGCACCCCGACTACGCGAGCAACGGCTGGATCTACCTCTCGTACAGCGACCCCGGCCCGGACGACTCGGCGATGACGGCCGTCGTCCGCGGCAAGCTGCGCGACGGCGCCTTCGTCGAGCAGCAGACGATCTTCAAGGCGCCGACCGAGCTCTATCGCAAGGGCACCGTCCACTTCGGCTCGCGCTTCGTGTTCGAGAACGGTTACCTGTTCTTCTCGATCGGCGAGCGCGGCCAGATGCAGGACGCGCAGGACCTGTCGCGCCCGAACGGCAAGGTGCACCGCATCCACGACGATGGGCGCGTGCCGGACGACAACCCGTTCGTCGGCCGCGACGCCGCGCTGCCGACGATCTGGAGCTACGGCCACCGGAACCCACAGGGCCTCGACGTCGACCCGGTCACCGGCGGCCTGTATGACGTCGAGCACGGCCCGCGCGGCGGCGACGAGCTGAACCTGGTGCTGAAGGGCCGCAACTACGGCTGGCCGGTCATCACCTACGGGATGAACTACGACGGCACGCCCATCACCGACAAGACCGCCCAGGAAGGGATGGAGCAGCCGGTCACCTACTGGGTGCCGTCCATCGCCGTGTCGTCGATCGCCTTCTACACGGGCGACCGCTTCCCGCAGTGGAAGAACAACCTCTTCGTCGGCTCGCTCGCGCAGCAGGAGCTGCGCCGGCTCGAGCTGAAGGACGGCGCGGTCACCCATCAGGAAGTGCTCTTCAAGGGCGTCGGCCGCCTGCGCGACATCATCGTGGGACCGGACGGCGCGCTCTACATCGCCTTCAACGAGCCCGATCGCATCGCGCGGGTGGTGCCCGCCACCTAGGGCCCGCCATGGCGCACGCCGCGCTCGACCTGGGCGACGCGTCCATCTTCGACCTCCAGACGGCGGCCCCCGGACCGGGCGGCCGCCTGCCTTTCACCGCTGACGACCTCGCGTCGCGCCCGAGCGGCGACCTCTTCGGCTGGTCGCTCGACGTCGGCATGGGCTGGCCGGCCGATGCCCTGCGCCGTCCGGAGGTGCTGCTGCTCAGCACGCTCGGCGGGATCCGCGAGCCCGACGGCTCGCCCCTGGCACTCGGCTACCACACCGGCCACTGGGAAGTCGGCCTGCTGATGCGTGAGGCGGCGCTGACGTTTCGGCAGCAGGGCTGGATGCCGTTTGCGGGCTACTGCACCGACCCGTGCGACGGGCGCTCGCAGGGCACGACGGGCATGTTCGACAGCCTGCCGTACCGCAACGACGCGGCGCAGGTGCTCGGCCGGCTGATCCGATCGCTGCCCACGCGGCAGGCCGTCGTGGGCGTCGCGACGTGCGACAAGGGCCTGCCGGCCATGCTCATGGCGCTGGCGGCGGCCGGGCCGCTGCCCGTCGTCGCCGTCCCTGGCGGCGTGACCCTCCCGCCCGTCGACGGCGAGGATGCCGGCACGGTGCAGACGATCGGCGCCCGGGTGAGCCATGGCCTGCTGTCGGTGGAGGAGGCCGCCGCGCTCGGCTGCCGCGCGTGCGCGACGCCGGGAGGCGGCTGCCAGTTCCTCGGCACCGCGGCCTCGTCGCAGGTGGTTGCCGAGGCGATGGGCCTCGCGGTGCCGCACAGCGCCCTGGCGCCGTCGGGCCAGCCGATCTGGCTGGACGCGGCCCGGCGGTCCGCCCACGCGATCCTCGCGCAGCGCGCCGCGAGGCTCGGCGCGGCCGCGATGGTCACCGACGCCGCGATTCGTAATGCGATGGTGACGCATGCCGCGTTCGGCGGGTCGACGAACCTGCTGCTGCACGTGCCGGCCATCGCCCACGCCGCAGGCCTCGCGCGGCCGACGGCCGCCGACTGGGCGGCCGTCAACCGCGCCGTGCCGCGGCTCGTGGACGCGCTGCCGAACGGTCCGCATCCCACCGTCCGCGTGTACCTGGCCGGAGGCGTGCCGGAGGTGCTGCTGCACCTGCGGCGGCTCGGCCTGCTCGACACCGCCGTCCCGACGTGCACCGGCCTCACGCTCGACGCGTCGCTCGACTGGTGGGAGCAGTCGGAGCGCCGGCACCGCTGCCGCGCCCGCCTCGCGGAGGAGGGCGTCGACCCCGATGCCGTGATCGCCACGCCCGAAGGGGCGCGCCGCCGCGGCCTCTCGAGCACGGTGTGCTTCGTGACCGGCAACCTGATGCCCCAGGGCGGCGTGATCAAGAGCACCGCCATCGACGCGCGGCTGCTCGACCCCCACGGCGTCTACAGGCACGTCGGTCCTGCACGGGTATTCACGAGCGAGGCGGCCGCCGTCGCCGCGCTGAAGCGCCAGGACGCGGGCCGCGTCCGGCCGGGCGAGGTGCTGGTGCTGGCCGGGATAGGCCCGATGGGCACCGGCATGGAGGAGGTCTACCAGGTCACCTCGACGCTGAAGCACATCCCCGAGTTCTTCGGCATGCCCCTCGTCACCGACGCGCGCTTCTCGGGCGTCTCGACAGGGCCGTGCATCGGGCACGCCGGGCCCGAGGCGCTGGCCGGCGGGCCGCTGGGCCGCGTGCGCGACGGCGACATGGTGCGCATCGTCGTGGACACGCGCGGGCTGTCGGCCTCGGCCGACGTCGTCACGCAGGACGCGACGGGGCAGTGGGTGCCCGATGCCTCGCTGCTCGCGCGCCGCACGCCACACCCCGACCTCGCGCCACACCCGGACCTGCCGCCGGCCACACGGCTGTGGGCCGCGCTCCAGGCGGCGAGCGGCGGGACGTGGGGCGGCTGCGTGTACGATGTGGACACCATCACCGGGCGCCTCGCGCCCGGGGAATAGCCGAACCCATCCGACCCATGCCTGAGACTGCTTCATCCCGACGTGAGTTCCTGCGCGCCACCGGCGCGTCGCTGGCCGCCGCGCCGTTCCTCTCGCCCGCCGCGGCCGCCGCCGCGCAGCCGCGGTCCGGTCCGCCTGCGAAGACCTTCGGCTATGCCGTCGTCGGGCTGGGCGGGCTCTCGCTGAGCGACATCCTGCCCGCCTTCGCCCACACCACGCGGTCGCGGCTCACGGGGCTCGTGAGCGGCGACCTCGACAAGGCGCGCGAGCTGGCCGCGCAGTACGGCGTGCCCGAGTCCGGGCTGTACACCTACGACACCTACGACCGCATCGCCGACAACCCCGACATCGACGCGGTGTACATCGTGCTGCCCAACAACATGCACGCCGAGTACACCATCCGCGCGCACCAGGCGGGCAAGCACGTGCTGGTCGAGAAGCCGATGGCCAACACCGTGCAGGAGTGCGAGGCGATGATCGCCGCGGCGAAGGCCGCCAATCGCAAGCTGTCGGTCGCCTACCGGCTGCGCTACGAGCCGTACACGCAGACGATGATCAAGATGGCGCGCGGCGGCGAGTTCGGCCGGACCAAGGTGCTGCTGTGCGAGGCGGGCTTCAACATCGGCAACCCGAACCAGTGGCGGCTCACCAGGGCGATGGGCGGCGGGGGATCGATGATGGACATCGGCATCTACGCCGTCAATGCCGCGCGCTACCTCTCCGGCGAGGAGCCGACCGAGGTGTTCGCGATGGAGTACTCGACGCCCGGCGATCCGCGCTTCAAGGAGGTCGAGGAGACCATCACGTTCCAGCTGCGCTTTCCGAGCGGCATCCTCGCCAACTGCGTGTCGAGCTACGGCACGCCGCTCAACCGCATCCGCGTGCACCAGGAGAAGGGCTCGTTCGAGATGGAGCCGTTCTACAGCCGGCGCGACCTGCGCCTGCGCGTGTTCCGCGGCAACACGATCGAGCACCGGCAGCTGCGCGAGCCCGACCACTTCGCCGCGATGATGGACCACCTGGCCGAGTGCGCGACCGAGGACAAGGACGTGCTCACCGACGGCGTGGACGGCCTGAACGACATGAAGGTCATCATGGCGTGCTACGAGTCGGTCCGCACCGGCGCCGTCGTCAAGCTCTAGGTCGGGACGGGTCCCGGACCCGTCCTGTCGGTAGGGACGGGTCTCCGACCCGTCCTCTCTCCGACGCGTCCGTCTCACACCCGTTTTCCGGAAGGTTCCGACAGCCATCGTGTTCGAGTCTCGCCAGCCGACCGCCACGACACCAGACGCCGGCGGGGCGGCCCTCGCCGAGGTCCTGCGCCGCTACTGGGGCTTCGGCAGCTTCCGGCCCCACCAGCGCGAGGTGATGGAGGCGGTCCTCGCGGGCCGCGACTCGCTGCTCGTGCTGCCGACCGGCGGCGGCAAGTCGCTCTGCTTCCAGGCGCCCGCCCTCGTCCGCCGCGGCCTGGCCGTCGTCGTCTCGCCGCTGATCGCGCTGATGAAGGACCAGGTGGACGGCCTCAACGCCAGCGGCGTCCCGGCCGCCTGCTACAACAGCGCGCTCTCCGAGGAGGAACGGCGCGAGGTGATCCGCGGGCTGCGGGGTGGCGCGTACCGGCTGCTGTATGTCGCGCCCGAGCGCCTCGTGGGCGAGGGGGGCGATGCGTTCCTCCAGCTCCTCGCCTCGGTGGGCGTGAGCTTCGTGGCCATCGACGAGGCGCACTGCATCAGCCAGTGGGGCCACGACTTCCGGCCGGAGTACCGCCGGCTGGGACGCGTGCGGGACGTGCTGCCCGGCGTAAGCCTCCACGCGTTCACCGCGACAGCCACCGCGCGCGTGAGACAGGACATCGTCGGCCAGCTCGGGCTGCGGACGCCGCTCGAGGTCGTCGGGTCGTTCGACAGGCCCAACCTCGTCTACCGCGTGCTCGCGCGCTCGGGGCTGAAGCGGCAGATCCTCGAGGTGCTCGCGCGGCACCGCGACGAAGCCGGCATCCTCTACTGCACGTCGCGCCGCGAGGTGGATGCGCTCGCGGCGTGGCTCCAGGAGGAAGGCGTGCGTGCGATGCCGTACCACGCCGGGCTCACGACCCACGACCGCACGCGCGCGCAGGAGGCGTTCCTCGCCGAGCGCGTGGACGTCATCGTCGCGACCGTGGCGTTCGGGATGGGCATCCACCGGTCCAACGTGCGGTTCGTGCTGCACGCCGGGGCGCCGCAGTCGCTCGAGCACTACCAGCAGGAGTCCGGACGCGCGGGACGCGACGGGCTCGAGGCCGAGTGCGTCCTCATCTACTCGTCGGCCGACTTCCTCCGGTGGCGCACGATGCTCGAGCGCAACGGCGAGCTGACCGACGCCTCGCTCGCGCTGCTGCGCGACATGGAGCGCTACGCCTCGGGCGTGACGTGCCGGCACCGACAGCTCGTGCGCTACTTCGGCGAGGCCTACCCGCGCGAGTCGTGCGGCGCCTGCGACGTGTGCCTCGGCGAGCTCGAGCTCGTCGACGACCCGGTGCTCCTTGCGCGCAAGATCCTGTCGGGCGTCGCGAGGGTCGAGCAGCGGTTCGGCGCCGCGCACGTGACGGCGATGCTGCGCGGCCAGGCCACGGCCGCCGTGACATCGCGCGGCCACGACACGCTCTCCACGTTCGGCCTGCTCGCCGACTGCTCCACCGCCGAAGTGCGCGGCTACATCGATCAGCTCACCGCACGCGGCTTCCTGCGGCAGACGCCGGGGGAGTACCCCGTGCTCCAGCTGACGCCGGAGGGCCGCGAGCTCATGCGCAACCCGGAGAGTCACCCGGACCTCACGCTCAGCCGCCCGCCGCAGGTGCGCGCCGGCGAGGGACGGACGCGCTCGAAGGTCGAGGCCGAGTCGTGGGAGGGCGTCGACAGGGACCTGTTCGAGCGGCTGCGCGGCGTGCGCAAGGCGCTGGCCGCCGAGCGCGGCGTGCCGCCGTATGTCATCTTCCACGACACCACGCTGCGCGCCATGGCGCGCGAGCGCCCCACGACGCTGGCGGCGCTGCGGGGCGTGTACGGCGTCGGGGAGCGGAAGGCCGCAGACTTCGGCGAGGCGTTCCTGGAGGTCATCGCCGCCGCGTCGCCCGCCTGAACGGCAGGCGCCGGCCCGCTGGGTGGGCCGTGCGCGAAACACCGGCGCCGCCGGGCGCGTATCCTGTGCGAACTGGAGGAACAGCATGCTCACACGCCGCGAGTGGCTCAATCTGACCCTGGGGACGGGCGCTGCGCTCGCCCTCGATCGTGTGTACCTCTCGGCACAGCAGCCGCTCATCACGCGGGCCGTCCCGTCGTCGGGCGAGCAGCTGCCCATCGTCGGCCTCGGCAGCTCGGCGACGTTCTCGAGCGTGGCGCGCAGCGAGGACGTCTCGGCGCTGCGCGAGGTGCTGAAGGCCTTCACCGATCAGGGCGGCACGGTGTTCGACACCGCGCCAAGCTACGGCGCGTCCGAAGAGGTCGCCGGGCGCATCGCCGCCGAGCTGGGCATCACCGAGAAGGTCTTCTGGGCGACGAAGGTCAACGTCGCCGGGCGTGGCGGTGGCGGCGCGGATCCCGCGGCAGCGCGCGCGCAGATCGAGGCGTCGTTGACGAAGCTTCGCAAGACGCCGCTGGATCTCATCCAGGTGCACAACCTGGGCGACGTGCCCGTGCAGCTCGGGATCCTGAAGGAGCTGAAGCAGGCGGGCCGCATCCGCTACATCGGCGTCACCACGACCAACCCGCGGCAGTACGGCGAGCTGCAGACGATCATGCGGAACGAGCCGCTCGACTTCATCGGCATCGACTACGCGGTCGACAACCGCGACGTCGAGGAGGCGATCCTGCCGCTGGCGCAGGAGCGGAAGATCGGCGTGCTCGTCTACGTGCCGTTCGGCCGCACGCGCCTGTTCAAGCGCGTCGGCGATCGGCCGGTGCCCGACTGGGCGAAGGCCTTCGGGGCCGAGACCTGGGCCCAGTTCTTCATCAAGTACGTGGCCGCGCACCCGGCCGTCACCGTCGTCACGCCGGCGACAAGCCAGGCGCGGCACGTGGCCGACAACCTCGCCGCCGGCCGCGGCACGCTGCCCGACGAGGCGACGCGCCGGAAGATGGTGGAGCTGGTCGAGGGCCTGCCCACGGTCTAACCTCGGTAGGGACGGCTCTCCGAGCCGTCCTCTCTCCGAGCCGTCCTCTCTCCGAGCCGTCCTGACTCCGGGCCGTCCTCGCCCCTCCGAGCCGTCCTCGTCTCCCGCGCCTCCGAGCCGTCTCACGTCTGTGAGCCGTCCTCGCGCGTCACGGGCGGGGGACGGCCCGGAGGGCCGTCCCTACCGACGACGCAGACGCGCGGCGCCGCCGAGCAGGCCGAGCCCG